>JADHTG010000070.1 GCA_016776505.1 Bacteroidota bacterium | reverse complement strand
CCAGTTCATTGTCCCCATCCGATGGAGATATTTTAAAATGGAACGGAATCAGCTCGCAATGGGAGATCGGGACAGATATTGTGGGTGGAATCTATACAGGCGGTACGGGTATTACTCTAGCCGGTTCAGTTATCAATGCAGATAGCAATTCACCCATTTGGAATGCAAATCAACTTTATGGAACTGCGCTTTCTTCCACTCTCTCACCTTCTTCCGGGCAGGTTTTAACCTGGAACGGAACGAGCAGTCAGTGGGAAGCATCTACACCAACAAATAACACCTATACAGCCGGTGCAGGCATGACACTGAGCGGTTTTACTTTCCACGCAGATAGCAATCGCGCTCTCTGGAATGCAAACCAGATTTATAACACGGCCGTCTCCAGTTCATTGTCTCCATCCAATGGAGATATTTTAAAATGGAACGGAACCAGCTCGCAATGGGAGGTCGGGACGGATAATGCAGGTGGAACTTATACTGGTGGAACAGGCATTAGCATTGCTGGTTCAGTTATCAATGCAGACAGCAATTCACCCATTTGGAATGCAAATCAACTTTATGGAACTGCGCTTTCATCCACTCTCTCACCTTCTTCCGGGCAGGTTTTAACCTGGAACGGAACGAGCAGTCAGTGGGAGGCATCTACACCAACAATTAACACCTATACAGCCGGAGCAGGTATGACCCTCAGTGGTTTTACTTTCCACGCAGATAGCAATCGCGCAATATGGAATGCAAACCAGATTTATAACACGGCCGTCTCCAGTTCATTATCTCCATCCAATGGAGATATTTTAAAATGGAATGGTACCAGTTCACAATGGGAGATAGGAACGGATAATGCAGGTGGAACTTATACAGGCGGTACGGGTATTACTATAGCCGGTTCAGTTATCAATGCAGACAGCAATTCACCTATTTGGAATGCCAATAAACTCTATGGAACGGCTATTGATCCTGGCTTAACACCATCTAATGGACAGGTTTTAAAATGGAGTTCATCAAATACAAGATGGGAAGCAGTTGCCGATGCAGTTAATACATACACAGCTGGTAATGGTATAAATATAAGTGCAAATTCAATTTCAACTGCACTTTCATCTAATTCCGGATTAACCTATAATTCTGGTGAACTGGAAATAAATCCGGGAACTGGACTTACTTTAAGTGGAGGGTTTTTGAATGCACAAACAACCAGTGCCCTGTGGAATGCAAACCAGATTTATAACACGGCCGTCTCCAGTTCATTGTCCCCTTCCAATGGAGATATTTTAAAGTGGAACGGAACCAGCTCACAATGGGAGATCGGGACCGACAATGCTGGTGCAAGCTATACGGGTGGAACGGGTATTACCCTTGCAGGTACTGTGATCAATGCAGACAGCAATTCACCCATTTGGAATGCCAACCAGATTTATGGAACTGCTGTTTCAAGCTCACTTTCACCCTCTAACGGGGATATTTTAAAATGGAACGGAACCAGTTCTCAATGGGAGATCGGCACAGACAACACATCTGCTATTTCCTATACCGCTGGCACCGGCTTAACTCTCACAGGTACGACCTTTGACGCGGACAGCCACTTGCATATCTGGAATGCCAACAGACTTTATGATAAACTTCTTCCTACATCGGCTCCAACCAATAATCAAATGATGAAGTACAATGGAACCAGCGGGGAATGGACCTATGTGGATGAATCAAGTTATCAGTACACAGCTGGCAATGGAATCAATATTTCATCGAATGCTATAGCTGTTGCACTTTCCTCTAATAGTGGATTAACATTCAATAGCGGTGATCTGGAAGTAAACCCAGGCACCGGATTATCACTAAGTGGAGGAGTATTAAATGCACAAACAACTATTGCCCAATGGAATGCCGATAAAATCCAGGGAACGGATGTAGACACCACAGCTCCTACTGACAGACAAATTTTGATGTATGACAATACATCATCTAAATGGGTTCCCAGTGCATTACCTGAATTACAGGATGCCGATGGTGATACCAAGATACATGTAGAAAAAAATACGGATGAAGATAAGATCAGGTTTGATGTTGGTGGAACAGAAAAGGCAATAATCGATGCAAGCGGAATGGGAATTGGCACTTCTGCACCCAGCTCCACTTTGGAGGTATCTGGAAGTTACGCATTGAAAGTGGATACCACTTCAAACTGGACTGGCCTGTCATATAGCATGACAACAAACCATAATATATTACTCGCAAGTAATTCCTCTTTTATTAACAACTTAGTCGTAAATCTTCCCGCAGCAGCAAGCTGCAGAGGCAGGATCTATACGGTGAAGTCAACCAATGTCGGTGTTATTGTAATAAATCCTAATGGAAGTGAATTAATTGAAGGTGTTTCAACTCTGAACATTGGTAATCAATATGATTACCTCCGCTTTGTTAGTGATGGTAATAATTGGTTAATTATTGGTCAGAATTAATCAAAACTATGATTAAATGCAAAGCAAGTTCATATTTTGGACTTGCTTTTTTTTGCTCAATTATCTAATTCTTACCTTTGCATTTTAGTAAAACAGATGAACGAAAGACTTTATTATGAGCCGGATTTAAATTCAGAAAGCAAAATAATAGTATTAAATGAGGAAGAAAGTCATCATTTATTAAAGGTAATCCGTACAAAAAAAGGAGAATTTGTTTCTGTCATGAACGGGAAAGGTTTGATTGCCCGTGCAACTGTCCGGGATATCGCCAATAAAAAGGTTTATCTTAACATTACAGACACATTATTTTACCCTGAACCTAAAAACCGGATACATTTGGCTATATGTCCTCTAAAAAAAAGAGAGAAGCTGGAGTGGATTATTGAAAAAGCCACTGAAATGGGCGTGTCAGAAATTAGTTTTGTTTTGTCCGAGAATACTGAACGCTCTACTTTTAATATCAATCGGTTCGACAAAATAATAGCAAGTTCGGCAAAGCAATCTATCAATCCATACCTCCCAAAGCTTAATCCAATAGTAAAATTTAATGCATTTATCGAGCGTTATTCTGACATGATTGGACAAAAACTAATTGCCTGGTGTGGAACCGATAATCAAAACCATTTAAGTAAATTTTTTAATGCTACTGAAGATGTTCTGATTCTAATTGGTCCAGAGGGAGATTTTTCAGAACAGGAGGTCAGTTTTGCTATTGGCAATAATTTTGTTCCTGCAAACCTGGGCAATTTCAGGTTGCGATCAGAAACTGCAGCTTTATATGCTATCGCTGCCATTCAAACGCTAAAAGAATTATAAAATGAAATCGGGGCTATTAATTATTGCATTTGCCATTTTGTCTTTACAGGGAATGACACAAAACAGCAGTTTAAAAATGGGTCGTCTGGTATACCGGGGTGGTGGCGATTGGTATGCTAACCCTACATCACTACCCAACCTCATGAAATTTTCCAACCAGCATTTGAAAACAACCATCGCCAAAGTAGATGATGTAGATGTGGCCAGTGAGGAAATCTATAATTACCCTTTCATTCACATGACCGGTCATGGAAATGTGGTATTTAATGCCCAGGAAATTGAAAATCTCAGAAACTATCTTTTAAGCGGTGGCTTCCTTCATATTGATGATAATTATGGAATGGATATTTACATCCGTTCGGAAATAAAAAAAGTATTTCCGGAATATGAATTAGTGGAACTTCCATTCAATCACCCCATTTATCACCAGAAATACAACTTCCATAAGGGTCTTCCAAAAATACATGAACATGATCAAAAAGCTCCACAGGGATTTGCCATTGTACATGAAGGACGGGTCGTTTTATATTATACCTACGAAAGTGACCTTGGAGACGGATGGGAAGACCAGCGGGTTCATAATGACTCAGAGGAAACCCGCCTGAAAGCACTTCAAATGGGTGCAAACATCCTGCAATATGCATTTATGGGTTGGGATGAATAGTACATCAAGAATCCTATCCGTAGTCTGTAGCATGACTTTGCAGCCTGGGGACTACGGATAATACTTTTTTATTATAATCTCTTGTCCTTAGTCCCCACCACTCTTGCACAGTGCTATAGGCTAAGGACAGGGTTTCGAAGGCAGTCTGGAAAAGCAACAAATCTATCCGTAGTCTGTAGCACGGCTTTGCAGCCTGGGGACTACGGATAATGTTTTTTATTATAAATCTTTCTCTTGTCCTTAGTCCCCAACGCGCTTATCCTCGCTACAGTCTAAGGACAGGATTTCGAGGGCAGCCTTGAAAAGCAACAAATCTATCCGTAGTCTGTAGCCCGGCTTTGCAGCCTGGGGACTATGGATAATGCTTTTTTATTATAAATCTTTCTCTTGTCCTTAGTCCCCACCACTCTTGCACAGTGCTATAGACTAAGGGCTGGGTTTTGGGTTAATCTATCAATTCAATTTCCAATAATCCTTTTTTCCTGGCAATATTTCAGACTATCTATGAGGAGGTCCTTATATTCTCTTCTTGTTAATGCATCTAACCATTCAACAACTGAAAATGTAATAAAATGTATTGCATTCTGATTCCTGATTTTGTAACCAGCATCACTCAATTAAAAAATTTTAAATATTGAAGAAAAGCAATGCATTTAAAAAGTCCTTAGTCCCCAACGCGCTTATCCTCGCTACAGACTAAGGACAGGATTTCTAGGGCAGCCTGGGGACTACGGATTTATTTAATTGTCTTGTCCTTAGCCCCCCCTGAACTTGCCTTTGCTACAGGCTAAGGACAGGATTAATAAATTATTTATTCTAAAATAAGCTTAATAACAGCTTCTCCTTTTTTATTGCTCAATTTCATGAAATAAATACCTTTCGCCTGCTGGAGCAGATCTATTTCTATAGACTTTTGGCCTGAAAAAGCTTTCAATAATTGACTATGAATAATTTGTCCATGGATGGTCCTAATTTCAATTTTTAAATCGCTGCTTTGTCCATTCAAATCAAGATATAGAAGACCATCTGTTGGATTAGGATAAAATTTCAAACTCAGATCCCCCAACTCATCTTTTATTCCTCCGCAAAGCTTGAAGGTAATGAGAATAGTATCCCTGATGGTACATCCATCATCCGTTACTTCCACCCAATAAATTGCAGTTCCGATACCCACCCAGGATGAATCAACAGTAATGCTTGAGACATTTGCATTATTTGACCAGCGGTATTTATCGTAACCTGCACCTGCATCCAGTTTAATAGTTTGTTCAGCACATAATGTAGTGTCATTACCCAGATTTGTTGCAGGTAAAGGTTTTAAGGTTAATAACAAACTGTCATAAACATAATCACAAACAGGATCGCTTTGTACATACAAGAATATCAAAACTTCAGCATTTATAACATCATCGCTTCCGGGAGAAAATACAGGATTCGTAATTTTATTGTTGTCGAATATTCCATTTGTTTGAGTCTGCCAATATAAATCAGAATAGGTGGAAGCACTCCCATTTAACTGGAAACTTTCATTGGCACAAATCTCTCCATCCAAACCGGCTTCAACCGTGGCAAACTTGGCAATTTCAACAAGCAGACTATCATAAGTGGATGGACATGGATTCAACCCGTTTACGCTAATCATGATGTGGGTACTTCCGGCATTTATTTCAGCCAAAGAAGGGGTAAACACGGTAGAAAGTCCATTGGGTATCGAAAAATTCCCCCCACCACTACTTGTCCAGCTTAGGGTTGAATAATTATCGGCAGTTGCCATTAGGTTAACACTTGCATTTTCACAAATTTTAGCATCCAATCCCCCATCCACTGTTGGCAGTGAATTAATAGTTAAAACCATGCTATCTGAAGTAATACTGCAGGGAGGATTCCCATAGCCTATGAGCACAAGACTGACCGAACCTGTGTTAATATCATTCGTACCCGGGCTGTATTTTGCATCCAGAATAGACGTATTGTCAAAAGATCCATCACCGGCTGAAGTCCACATAATGGAATTGTAATTCACTGCAGTTGCAGCAAATTGATAACTGCTGTTTTCACATATGACTGCATCCATACCCACATTCACCACAGGACCCATGGCAACAGTAAGTTCTAATGTATCGAATACAGCAAAAGTACATGGATGATTCGAGCTTGCTTTAAGAATTAAGTATATTTTACCTCCTGACAGATCAGTTGTACCCAGGTTATATTTAGTTTTTAATGCATACGCATCCACAAAACTCCCGTCACCTGTAGTCATCCATTCAGTATTGTAGGCGTTGGTTGCCACGCCATCCAAACTGAAATCAATGGCAGAACAAATTGTAGCATCACTACCCGCATTTGATGTGGGTGTCTTTATAATATAGACTCGTACAGAATCTTTTACAATGCCTCCACAACTTGATGAAGCATGGACACTTAGAGTTAAAACCACCTGTCCATTTGAAATATCTGATGAACCTGGAGTATATACCGGATTCAGGATATTATTTGTATCGAAACTTCCATCTCCATTAGATGTCCAGCTAAGGGATGCATAATTTTGAGCTGTAGCAAATGCCTGATACATATTTGTTTCACATATGGAATCATTTACCCCCTGCACATTTACAGATGGACCCGGTTCAACAATCACCTGCACAGCAACTCGTGTACTGCTGCATAAATATCCACCTCCGGGGAATGGCAAACTTAGTCCGGAATTGGTGGTTCCCTTAGATAAAGTAGTGCAGGTAAAATCAGCTGCATTATTATTATCCCCAGTACCAATTCGATTTAAGGAGGTCGTACAGGTTGAATTGACCCCATCGCCCTGCCAGTTATTTCCCAGTGTAATGGTTTTACTATTATAGGTTATGCTCATAGCAGCTAAAGATGTGCTGTCCCATCCCCAGGATAAAAAATCTACAATTTCATCATTGTCATCCAAAATCATAACCCAACCTGTATTTCCTGAGCTGAAATAAAGATTGTTTCCCCAATAATTGTCAGTAGTGACATCCGTTTTATATAATACCTGGTTCGCGCTCATGGATGCAGGCAGATTCCAGGCAATGGTATTGATATCGTTAATTAATGTATAATTATCGCTCACCAGTACTTTCCAGCCGTTCGTATTGACCGTATTTCCTCCCACATTCTGAATTTCAACAAAATCAGGCGTATTCATGTCCAGTTCAGTAATTAAAATAGTGGAAGCACTTAGGGCTACATTTACAGCCTCCACATAATAAGTTTTGTTGGAGTATAATGGTTTGGTTTTAAATACAGCACCTGTATCCAATTGTGTACCACCGGTCATGGAATCATACCAGACATAGCTTCCAGGAGAACCAGAGGCTGTCAGGGTTGAAATCTGACCATTGCAAATCGTATCATCGGTAACATTTGGTACAGACGGTATTTCATGGAAAACAATATTTGAAAGCCAGGCAGTATCATTCGCTGCATCTCCATCTATTCCATAATTTATTCCGGATGGATATGCTTTTATATGATAGGGCTGGCTGTAACCGAAAGAATAATTCCCCAGGATTAATAAGGTGTCAAAACCCGAATATATTTTGTTACTGAATTTATAGGAAGTTTGTCCGACTCCATTGACTTCCCAATGAACCGTAACGCTATCAATATCCAGATAGCCTGTATTACGGACCCTGGCTTTCACCTGGTATGTGCCCTCACAGGCAGGTTGTACGATGGATGCAATATAAACCACACTCACATCGAATGAGTCCGGTGTATATTCATCAGCTCCTATATCCGGGAAGCTGGCGTGCCTGCTTTCTCCATCAATATCCACATTAATTCCATTGATTGGATTAGCCATGCTGTCGATACCAATTCTTTTGAGATGAAGATCTGTTTCTGATTTAAATCCCGGATCAAGGGAAATAGAGTTTGCGTCAAAACCTGAAGCTGTTTGCCAGGCACTTAAATCAGTTGCATCAGTCACATTATAGTGTCCTACATTGGCTCCCGTAGTGAATAAATCATTGTAATCACACAATGTGACATAACCAAGCACCGCAGCATTCGCAGCAATATCTATGGCGTATCCTCCTGCTTTATTTACAAATATATTATTCATGATCCTGATGTTTCCATAGGCTCCGGTTGAACTGGAAGCATAAGGATAGATGGGTTTTGCACCTGTAACACTGCCATAATTAATGTTGACACTGTTGTAAAACACATCCACATAATTTGAGTTGTAGGGATAAATGCCATAATTCGTTCCTGAGCCGCCTGTGGTAGATATAAAATTATTGGCAATCAAACCCCTGCTGAGAGAATCTCCATCACAATAATAAATGTATGTCAGGTAATTGGTAGAAGTTCCGCTTAGAGTTAAATTATTTCCTTCCACGCTAAACCCACTATCACAATAATACAGATAAATCCCATAGTTAGTGGAATAAGGTGTTGTTTTGTTGGCGGTTATATCATTTCCGTCAATTTCCAGTTTTGTCTGGTACTCCGTACGGATACCATAATAATAGAAATTGTCAATTACATTATCTGTAAAACGATTGCCCCTTTCCATTGTGCTGGAAGTTCCGTCCATATTAATAGCATATGAACCGTTTTCAATCGCATTTTGATAAAAATAATTATTGGAATCGATTGCAGTTGCAGATGAATACACTACGGATAAATTGGTTGATGTGGAAGTTAAATTAACTCCCCGAAATGTATTCCCTAAAAAGTTATTATTCGTAGCGCCATTTGATAAATTTAACACAGTTCCATAAGTATTTGTTCCTGTTCTTTCGATAGTGATGTTCTTGAATGTGACATAATCGACACCATCCAGAAACAAGGTGTAATTATCCGTTGATGCACTGGACGAGGGATGAGAAATGACCACTTCAGAGCTGTTACCACTAATGGATTCGAAAACAATGCTGTTAACTGATGAAGCTCCTGTGATCTCAGGTATGATCAACTGTTCCGCATATGTTCCGGTATCCACGAGGAAAGTGACCGGGCCGCTGATTCCACAATAGGTCATGGCTGAAATGGCATCGCTAAATGACTTTATATTTCGACTGGGACCGATATAATAGGTTCCGCTCAATGCGTTACAGGCTATGACATTTTTTATAAAAGTATCATTGACAGCATTTGAATCAAGCAGTCCATTGGGGCTACTTGACCATGCCTTGATCGTATGATAGCCATTGCTGAAATTATAATTGCCCATATATAACAGATCACTGGACATACCCGTCAATAAAGTATCACTCCAGTTGTAGGTTGTCACTGAACTGTTATCCACTTTCCAATTAATCTTTGCCGAAAATAAAGTGTCGAGACCAAAATTATTCAAATGCAAATAAATAGAATTCATGCCTGGAATCATCGGAGAAACTGGCGAATCGATTGAAGAAATCCCTGCATCATTTTGATAACTGCTCAAGGAGATCTTGATATTTGGCCGGCTCGCGTTTACAGTTCCATTGCCTGTTGGTGGAGTATTATCGGCATACCAGTATTCATGCTGGCTGCTGGCACTATGATAATAAAAATAGGGATATGTGGCCGTGCCTGTTCCTGTGTAATTGGTTTCAACCAATACCCATAAATTACCAGCAAATTTATTGTAATAATATGGTGAAGCTAAATTAAAACTTTCCCAACCACTGGAGGAAAAGCTTCTTGAACCGCTGTAAACAAGGGTTGAATTGGCCATAATATTTGCCCAGGTATCAGAATTCATAGTAGATGAAGTGTCTGTTTTCAGATATATTTTAATAGGACATGATGCAGTTTGAGTGGTAGCTACAGACCAATATAAAGTACTGATCAAACCACTGTAGTTAACTTCAGCACTTGTATAAACTGAAGCTGATCGCTCATAACCCCAGAATACACCAAATGGTTGCCTCTGAGAGGATGTTCCTGTCCCGATAGTGACCGTTTGAGCTAAAGTCTGGAAAGCAAACAGCATCAGTAAGAAAGTAAAAATTGAAGCTACCCGATTTCTATTTAGCCAATATGTATGATAATTCCTTTTTTTCATTTGACAATACTTTAATTGTTAATGCACAAAAACCTGTTCAATTCAACAAAGTACGGAATAATTCCTGAATATTAAGTTATATTTGAAATGGGCTGATCAAAATGAACAAGCCTTGTTATAATATTAAGCAGGATCTTATTTCAAGGATTCTTCTTCACCCAACTATCCCTCAATGTAACCGTCCTGTTAAAAACCAGTTTTCCTGGCTTGCTATCCATGTCCACACAAAAATAACCAAGGCGCTGAAACTGGAACTTATCCAGGACTTGAGCACTTTCAAGGCCTGGCTCCACTTTAGCATGTACCATTCTCAAAGATTCCGGATTGATATTGGACTTATAATCCATTCCTTCATCTACATCATCCGGGTTTTCATTCAGGAAAAGTCTGTCGTATAATCTCACTTCTGCATCAAGGGCATGAGTTGCTGAAACCCAGTGCAAGGTCCCTTTTACTTTCCGCGATGAGTCTGAACCACTTTTTGTTTCCGGATCATAGCTGCAATGAACTTCTGTAACATCAGCTGCATCATTTTTAATGATATTTTCGCATTTTATGATATAGCCGGCTTTCAGGCGAACTTCTCCTCCGGGAATTAATCGGAAGTATTTTTTAGGAGGATCTTCCATAAAGTCTGCCTTTTCAATATATATCTCCCTGGAGAAAGGCATTTCCCGCTTCCCCATTTTTTCATCTTCAGGATTATTCTCTATCTCAAGATATTCTACCTGGTCCACAGGATAATTTATGATCACTATTTTCAGGGGATCGAGAACAGCCATAACTCTTGGCACTTTTCTATTCAGATCCTCACGAACACAGAATTCCAATAAACCCACATCGATCACATTATCCCTTTTTGCAACACCCACTTTTTCAGCAAAATTCCGAATAGATTCCGGAGAAAATCCTCTTCGTCTCAGCCCTGAAATTGTAGGCATTCGAGGATCATCCCAGCCATTGACATATTTTTCTTTCACCAGTGTGAGGAGTTTTCTTTTGCTCATCACGGTATAATTCAGGTTTAAACGGGCAAACTCAATTTGACGAGGCCTGTATTCTGTTTCAACAAGGTTGCTTATAAACCAATCGTAAAGTGGACGGTGCACTTCAAATTCCAAAGTACACACCGAATGAGTGATTCCTTCCAGGTAATCTGACTCACCATGAGCAAAATCATACATGGGGTAAATACACCATTTATTTCCTGTTCGGTGGTGCTCGGCATGTTTAATCCTGTAGATAGCCGGATCACGCAAATGCATATTGGGTGAACTCATATCGATTTTAGCCCGTAATACCTTCTCTCCATCTTTATACTCCCCATTTTTCATCTGCTCAAAAAGCTGCAGGTTTTCCTCAACCGACCTGTTCTTAAAAGGGCTTTCATTACCGGGCCTGGTGGGTGTTCCCCTGTTGGCAGCTATCTCTTCAGCTGTTTGGTCATCTACATAGGCCTTTCCATCCAATATTAATTTAACAGCCCACGCATACAGCTGATCAAAATAATCGGAAGCATAATAGGGTTTGTCGTGCCACTGAAAACCCAGCCATTTTACATCCTCAAGAATCGAATCGACATATTCCACTTCTTCCTTGGCCGGATTGGTATCATCGAAACGAAGATTGCACAGGCCATTGTATTTTTCAGCCAAACCAAAATTAAGACAAATGGATTTGGCATGTCCAATGTGCAGGTAGCCGTTAGGCTCAGGAGGAAAACGTGTATGAACCCTTCCTTCATTCTTCCCAGTTCTAAGGTCCTCTTCAATAATTTCTTCAATAAAATTCAGGGCTTTCTTCCCCGGTTTTTCCTCTTCTTTAGAACTCATCTCTTTGATTCAATGTAATTACAGGCTATTATTCAATCAGGCAAAGTAACGCAATCCATGATTATTTTTATCATTATTGCAAGGGCTTTATTCCTCATTCCCGGATCTGAAAAATCTTTCGATATGAACTTCCGATGAGCTGAAAATAGTCCTTATGACTCTTTACAAATTCACATAAGGATAAATTGCATTTGGTTATGTAAATTTGCATTATTAAAGAGCAAATGACAAGCATAAGAATAAGCAAAGAATTCAAGTTTGAAACTTCACATATACTAAACGACTATGATGGATTGTGCTGTAACATTCATGGTCATTCCTATCGACTTCTTGTGACAGTTTCCGGAACACCAATTGCTGATCCGAAAGATCCTAAAAACGGCATGGTCATGGATTTCGGTGATTTAAAATCAATTGTGTATCATGATATCGTTGCCAAATATGATCACTCACTTATTGTGAATGATAACAGTCCGGAGGATGTGAAGGAAGCCATGCAAAAATCAACAGGAAGAGTCCTGTTTACTCCTTATCAACCAACATGTGAAAATATGGTAGCTGAATTTGCTCGCATTATTCGCGATCAACTACCCACTCACATAAAGCTTTGCCGTGTTCGTCTTTATGAAACATCAACTTCTTATGCTGAGTGGTTTTCAACAGATAATACCCATGAAAATTAAATTCAAATGCCAGGTATGTGGCTATATTTATGACCCCGAAGCAGGAGATCCTGAACATGGGATTGAACCCGGGACTGCTTTTGACGACATTCCCGATGAATGGAAGTGTCCATTGTGTACATCAGGAAAAGAAGCTTTTCAGGAAGATGAGTATTACTAAATCCTGGATTTTTTGCTTTTTTTCAGATAAAAAGTTCGAAATAATAATGATAACTTTGACACTAAACCAAATTTATAATATCCTTCAATAGCTATTAATAATTCTGACTATGACCAATCTTAGCACAAAATATTTAGGTTTCGATTTAAAAAGTCCGATAATCGTTGGAAGTTCAGGCTTAACTAATTCTGTATTCGCTGTAAAGGAACATGCAGATAATGGAGCTGGTGCCGTTGTGCTAAAATCATTATTTGAAGAACAAATCCGAATGGAATCTGAGCAAAATATTCAGATTAGTGGATCAAATAATTTATACCCGGAAGCACAGGATTATATTTCAAATTATACACTCGAGCATAATCTCGATAAATATTTGCAATTAATTGAAGATTGCAAACAAGAAGTTGATATTCCTGTTATTGCAAGTATTAATTGTGTCACTTCTGATGGCTGGCCACAATTTGCGTCAAAAATTGAAAAAGCAGGAGCAGATGGACTTGAATTGAATGTTTTTGTGCTTCCTACTGATTTTTCAAGAGGAACTGATGAAAATGAAAATGTGTATTTCAAAGTCGTTAAAGAAGTCATGAAATATACCTCATTGCCCCTGTCACTTAAAATCAGCTATTTTTTCACCAACCTGGCTCAAATGATCCAGAAATTATCTTTTACCGGGATCAAAGGACTTACCCTTTTCAATCGTTTTTTTAGTCCGGATATTGATTTAAAGCACAATAAAATTGTAGCTGCTAATTTGTTAAGTGAACCCGGAGAACTCACTACTTCCTTACGCTGGATTGGAGTTATGTATGACCGGGTACGTTGCGATCTTGCTGCTTCCACGGGCATTCACAATGGAGAAGCTGTTGTCAAACAAATTTTGGCAGGTGCTGATGTGATTCACCTGGTTTCGGCACTTTATAAAAACGGCAACAACCATTTAAAGATCATTACAAATGAATTAAAAGACTGGATGACTCAAAATAAATATAAAAGCATTGAGGAGTTTCGCGGAAAAATGAGTCAAACTGTAATAAATGATCCGGCTGCCTATGAAAGAGTTCAGTTTATGAAGTATTATAGTGGAATTGAATAAGTCGATGAAATACTTATGTTATTAATTCTATATTTTGTATCATTAAATCAAAAAATATCATTATGAAAAAGTCTACATTATTATTTTCATGCTTAATTTTTAGCTGTTTTGTTTCAATCAGTCTATTTGCCCAGGAGAGTAACCGCCTTCCTGATGTAGATGTTGATAAAAATCTGGATGTCTGCCTGACAAATCCTGATGCTACTGCAAACAGCAATGTTTACAGGGGAGCCTGGGACCTGCAATTCAATTTTACAGGAATCGATGAGAATGGAACTGCCGGCTGCGAAACGGATGGTTCCTTTTTTTATGTTACTGATTGGAATGGATCTGATATTTTCAAGCATGATCTTTCTGGAAATTTAGTGGAAACATTTAGCATACCCACAGTAAGTGGTATTCGGGATCTTGCTTATGATGGCACCTATTTTTACGGAGGTACAACAGGGAATGTGATTTACCAGATGGATTTCTCAGCCAAGACATTGGTTAGTACTATTTCGTCTCCAAGTGAAAAGGTAAGAAATATTTGTTATGATCCTGTTGCGGATGCTTTTTGGGTGGGAAATTGGGCTACAAATCTGTCTCTTGTGGATAGAACCGGTTCCGTAATAAGAACGATTAACTCAAATGACCACGGTATGACAAGCACCTATGGAACTGCCTACGACACCATTACTCCGGGAGGTCCTTTCATTTGGGGAATTTCTGCAGCAAGTTCTGTAAATACAACCATTACTCAAATAAATGCAACGACAGGTAAACCAACAGGTATTACGCACGATTGTACTACAGACATTTGTAATCCAGGTGAATTAGGAGGTGGATTATGGATTCATCCTAATATTGTTGCAGGAACTGCAACATTGGGAGGAGTCATTCAAAATAATTCAATATTCGGATATAAATTATCCTCTGTCATTCCTGATTCTTTTGATTTAGCCGTCATGTCTATTGATTTAGCATCTTTTATTCCCGTGACTACTCCTGTAAATATTAAGGGAGTTTTTACAAATAACGGATTGGTTACCATTAATTCATTGGATTTATCCTATTCGATAGATGGCGGAACAGCGGTTGTGGAACATTTAACCGGCTTAAATATTCCATCATTTCAACCTTACAATTATTCACACTCAACGGCCTGGACCCCTACCCTGGGCGCTCACGATATTGAAGTGAGTGTGAGCGATCCAAATGGCGTTCAAGATCAATATACAGCAAATGACAAGCAAACAATCAGTACAACTGTTTATGATCCGATAGAAACGGTTCAACGCTTACCCTTACTGGAAGTATTTACCAGCTCTACTTGCGGTCCATGCAGACCGGGCAATGAAAATTTACATGCTATCATGGATGGAAATCCCGGAAAAGGAACGGTGATTAAATATCAGCAGAATTTCCCGGGATCAGGTGATCCTTATGGTACAACTGAAGCTGTTAATAGAAGAGGGTATTATTCAATTACCTCTATTCCAAGAATGGAAATTGATGGTGGATGGGATGGAAATGCACAAAGCTTTTCACAACAATTACTGGATGAGGCCTACGCTATCCCGTCTTTCCTGGATATCACTGCAACCCATACCATCAATTGGCATACAGTTAACATACAAATTACCCTAAACCCATTAACTGATAACAGCAGCAACAACCTGAGACTACATATTGCAATTTTAGAGAAAGCTACATATGCCAATGTGAAGTCAAATGGAGAAACTGAATTTTTAATGGTGATGAAAAAAATGATTCCGAATCAGAATGGAAGCAGTCAAAGTCCATTGGTTGCAGGAATTCCTGTAAATATTAGCAAATCCTATACTTTTAATGGCAATTACAGATTGCCAAACAGTTATAACGATCAAATCAACCACAATACCGAATATTCTGTTGAAGAATTTAATGATTTAACCGTCCTGGTTTGGCTTCAGGATGAAAACACCATGGAAGTATTCCAGTCTGCCTATTCAACGGGAACGGTGCTGGGACTAAATAATCCAGCTCCGGGAAATGGAATTATTTCTATGTATCCTAATCCAGTGAACAATGACGCACATTTAAACTTCTTGCTTTCCCAGGATAAAAACGTACAAATTGCAGTGTATGATGCTCTTGGAAACACAGTTTACCAGGAAGACAAAGGCCTTGTTCAATCAGGACCAAATTCTTGCATATTAGATTTTAATAATTTGACAAGAGGAGTTTACGTTTTAAGGCTTGCATTGGGAGAACAAGTGTATACTCGCAAATTTATTGTTCAGTAATAATTCAGCTTATAATTTTCGAAGGCGACTCCAGGGTCGCCTTTTTTTTATAGCTGGATAAACGAAGTTAAGTCATTCCATATGTATTCTTTATCACTATAACTTATTGATTATTAATTATTTAGGCAAATTGTTAGAAATTTTATTTATTATCAGTTTGCTCTTTTTGTATTTTTGGCAGGCAATAAGCAATTCGAGTAATAAATTAAGTAAAAATGAAAATAAT
>JADHTG010000069.1 GCA_016776505.1 Bacteroidota bacterium | reverse complement strand
ATCCACCTGGTATTCCTTGACAAATCCACCAATAGAAGCAACTTCAGAAACACCTTTTGCAGATGTCATTGAATATTTTATATAAAAGTCCTGGATAGTCCTGAGTTCCTGAGGATCCCAACCTCCTGCAGCTTTGCCATTTTTATTTCTGCCTTCTAAAGTGTACCAATAAATCTGTCCAAGTGCTGTTGCATCTGGCCCAAGCGAAGGTGTTACTCCATCAGGTAATGTCCCTGATGGCAAAGAATTCAGTTTTTCAAGAATCCGTGTACGACCCCAATAAAATTCAATATCATCTTCAAAAATGATATAAATACTAGATACACCAAATATTGAATTTGACCGTATTGTTTTTACTCCCGGAATTCCCAACAGAGAAGTAGTAAGCGGATAAGACACCTGGTCCTCAATATCCTGGGGAGAGCGACCTGCCCATTCAGTATATACAATTTGTTGATTCTCACCAATATCAGGAATAGCATCCACAGGCACAGGATCGCGGGGAAAAATGCCAGTATCCCAATTAAAAGGAGCAGTCATGACTCCCCAGCCAATAAATATGAGCAGAAGAATAAGTGTTACAAGCTTATTTTCAAGAAAAAACTTTATGGTTTTATTTAACATCTCTTTAAGATTAGTTTTACAAAAATAGGTCATTATAACCACGATTATCTTGTACTAAACAAGATAAAGGATGTATAAAACTAAAATCAAATAAGAAAACATTGAATCTGAATGGTAATATCAGACACAAGTGGGGGGGATTCCTTCATTTTATTAAAAGAAATGAAATTTTCATTTCTCCACAAAAATTGATTCTGAAAATCAATAAATGAATAAAGGATCGGAGCAATAATAATTTTTTTTAATGACTGTAAATCCTGCACCACATAATCTTCGTCAAATTGGATAGAAATTGTTTCATTTTGGCAACAATTTGGATTTGTGCAGCAGGTTTTTGACTCCTTAAATATACTGATGGACGCCAGTTTATCATGGCAATAATGCACACTAACGACTATACCAACAGATGAAATCATCAGGAGGATCGCTAAACTTATGTGCATTATTTTTCTTAGAATCATGGTTGTAATCGTACAATAACGATACCAGCATTAAAGTATTCAAATATAACAATAATCTATTAATCGTTAAATGCATTATTTTTGTATTATATGAAAGCTTAGAAAATTTATCCTGTTGAATATATGATTGACAATTCAAAAAATTCACTAAAACCTGAGCTCTGGGTTGATGAGTATGGAGATTTCTTGTATAGCTATGCCGTTACAAGGGTGTATAGCCAGGAAATTGCAGAGGATATCATTCAGGAGACATTTTATTCTGCTTTTAAGGCAAAAGACAAATTCCAGGGAAAAAGCAATGAACGAACCTGGCTTGTTTCCATTTTGAAGAATAAAATCATTGATTATTATCGTAAAAAAGCGAACAATCCGGAATTGCCGGATTATGATTTTGAACTGGAAACTGAAATTGAAGATTCATCATTCATTTCAAAAGGTGCTTTTAAAGGCCACTGGAAGGACGGGATGGGACCTGGAAATTGGCATTTGTCTCCAATAAATAAATTGGAATCGGAAGAATTCTACCAAGTTTTATTCAGGTGCCTTTCATTTCTCCCTGAAAAATGGGCAGCTGCTTTCACACTGAAAAACATGGAAGATGCCGAAAGTGAAATTATTTGTAAGAATTTAAATATTAGTGCGTCTAACTTATGGGTCATCATGCACAGAGCCCGCATGCAGTTAAGGGATTGTATGGAGAAAAACTGGCAAATCTAGATCATGAAAGAATATAAAGCACTCGGAATCCTGGCTAAAATGATGCTTAATTGTAAAGAAGCAACCAAATTGATATCAAAACAGCAGGATTCTACTCTATCTATTAAAGAATGGATGAATCTCAAAATTCACTTAATGAGCTGTTATTTATGCCGCAGGTATGAAAAACAATTACTATTTATTTCTGAAAAACTAATGCTGCATAAAAGCATGGATAATGATTCTGATTTTTTTAGAGCATCTTATTTTAAGTTAAATAATGATCAGAAAAACCGCATGAAGAAAAGTTTGCTTGAGCATGACCGTGGGGAATAAAACTTCACTATAAATCCACTCATCAGATTTGAAAGGAAATTATACCAGTCAACTAATATAAGCTCCTTTATTAGCTCCAGACTTTTGAAGAATCATTTTCAAAAATCACGAAGAAAACCTAAAAACTGTGATCTCATTAGATCAACTGTAAGCTCGCATTCCAAACATAATCAAAACAGCTGCGAAGTAAAGGATGCTAAATTTAAATCGATTTATCAATGCTGTATTATATAGTTTGTCAACAGAAAAAATGCTAATTATGATAGACAGCATATAAATGGCTATAGTTAACAAAGATATCTCAAGTAAAATATCTCCCCCGGGCCAATGATTCGTTTTGAATAAAAAGGATATCAGGAAAAAAATCATTGCCAGGGCTACTGTCATGCCATTCATCTTTTCAATTCCTTTTAAAGAATATAAATCTTTACTAAAAAAGGAAGTCGCAAAATAAATAATCCCTAAAGTAGTTCCTGCAAGCCGGAGGATGGCTGCTCCCGGGTAATGATAGAATTTAAAAAAAATGGCCACAAAAAACAAAATGAAGCCAAACAAACCCAGGAAGTTTTCGATTTTTTTCATAAGATGTTTATCAGTTTTTAACAATATTCCTTTTCAAACTTAACCTTTATTTGAAATTTTTTAGTTGAAATTTGTGAAAAGCCGTGAATAAAAAAGGGAGAATCACTTATGTAATTCTCCCTTTTCTTGTAATTAAATAAAAACTATTTGAATATCACTTTATTTGAAAGCACATATTTATCGTAACTTACTTGCAGTAAATACAATCCTGCTGGTAAATTATTTCTTTCCAGAAAAAACTCAGAAACACTCAGGTCCGAGACTTTCCTAACAACCTGGCCGGTAGTGTTGTATAATTCGATTGTTTTTATTTTATCTTGTTTCAATGAATTACTAATGGTCATACCAGAATAGGAAGGATTTGGATAAACAGAAAGATTTGTTTTATCCATTTCATCCTCTATTCCTGTAAAGGTAATTCCTAATGCAACCACTGCCCGTGGACAGAAATATCCCATAATACTATCCATATAGGTGAGTGCTTTTGCCTTTGAAGCATAGGGATTTAACTTAGAACCATAGCCTGTTGCTCCTGGTGTAATGGTATCTATGTTGGGATCATTCGGATTGTACCAGGCCCATGGTTCAAAACCGTTAGCTGGTCCTTCAAATGGAAATAATCCTTCAAATGAGGTGATTTGTTTTGCTCTGAGTGTGTAAGCATCACTGAAGCTGGCATTTACAAAAACATCCTGATTTCCCAAAGTATTCGCGTATCTGGAAAAATCATGAGAACCACTCACTTCAATAATAGGATCACCTGTTGATGCGACTATGACGGTTGCTGTATGATAGGGTGTCAGGAAGTCTGCCACTCCATGAAATGCAATAATGGGAACTTCACCTGCTTCCTGCCAGATAGTGTCTCCAATTGCACCTCCCATGCTCAGGATTAATTGAACATCAGACGTATGACCAGGATGATTATATACATTCACTCCTGTCATTCCACCTTCTCCATCAAAGCCTCCGGTGATAGCCTGGTTAACGAATGGATTTCCGCTACCGTCCTGCAATTTGAAAATATTTATTTCAGAGGTTTTGTCCAAAGATCCATAGGCCAATGCCACGTATCCACCAGAATTAGAACCTCCGACTGTAATTTTCATCGTATCCACTTTATACATATCTGCTGTTGCGGCATCTTTTTTAAAATAGCGAACACAGGTTTTAGCATCCTGCATAGCACGATAAACGGCATTGATAATCGTATTCGCTTTCACTTCCTGGCTCGGGCTAATCGGGTTCCATCCCAAACGATAGTTCATGGCTACAGCTACCCAGCCACGTTTTGCAAATTGCATACACATTTCAACAATGCTGCTATCATTTTTATTGCCAAATGGCAACTGATTCAATCCTTTCGGCAAAAAACTTCCAGCATGGGTCATGATAATCAAAGGGCGCATAGGAGCTGTATCACCCGTAGGTGTGTAAACATCCATCACCAGATCCTGCAACACGGGCGCCCCCGTCAATACAGAATAATTTTCTCCATATTTGACATTTGATTCAACAGTAACATCTGTAAATACTTCTGTCATAAACCGCTGTTGAGCTAATGACTGACTAGCTATTGCACAAAGCATAAATAGTCCTAAAACATGTAACATTTTTCTCATACCTTTCTTTTTTATTTACTTTTAACAAGAACACAAATATACTAATTATTATATTTATATATTCATATACTAAACATTGTCAGCAATAAAAAATCAACTAATTAGACTCATTAATACTTTTGAAGCCTGAAATTTTTTATTTGCAATTTATTCGATTAATGGATCTTTGAGTGGCTACAGTAAATTCTTAATCCATGTCAAAAAGGATAGAAAAATAAATGATCCTTCCAATATAGGGACCTCCATAAGTCTGGAAGCTTAATTTATTCAACAGGTTGGATGCTCCTAATTTAAAAGTAGTGTGGATTCTGGGAACAGCATAATTAACCTGGGCATCCACCAAGTCATAAGTGGGGATAAAGCCTGTAAACTGAGGAGAACCTTCAAACAAAAAGCCCTGTATCCATTTATAATTTAAATTGAATCCAAAATTTCTCAGATTAACAATTGGGATTTTGTTACTGATCTTATTGAACAGTTTTATTTTTGCGCTGATATCACGTCCTGAAAATCCTATATTGAATTTATGAGCTGGCGTATTGAATGCAGGAATAATGGGATCATCTGAACCCAGCCGGTCGAGCATATTCCATGAATAGTTACCAGAAAGCATATAATATTTTCCAAGGAAATAATTTAAACCAATACTAAAACCCTGTGTCCTCACCTGATCAGGAGAATTGGCAGATACCCTGTAAACCTGGGTTTTATTAATGATGGATGTACTTGTATCAAAAAATACCTGAGCGCCAATTTTATATCCCAGGAAATCCCTGTAAATGCTGAAATAATAGCTGGCATCAATAAAAAGACGATCAAACAAGGTCCCTTTATACCCAATTTCAACAGATTTAACTCTTTCAGGTCGAACCGGTGGCACATTAAAATATTCCAGTGTATCGTGATCCAGGTAATCAAAATAATGATAGAGTGAAGGAATGGTGACAAGCGAATCGAAACCATTGATATTTCCGATCAGGATGGCTCTGCCTACATTGTAATAAAGGAATTGATCCTGCAAGGTGGGATTCCTGATAGCGGATGAAAATGATAATCGAAAGATGCTTTGGTCATCATATTTATAAACTGCTGAAACTGCTGGAGAAACATTGAAACTATAATTTTCGTTTTTATCAAGACGAGCAATTGCAGTGAGTATCAGCTTATCATTCCATACTCTTTTTTCCAGCCAGCTATAGAAACCATATTCATAATTGGTCAGAATGCTTCCTCCGGTGTCGCTGAAAATTGTTCCTCGTGAAACCGGGCGGTAATTTCTATAGGATCCTCCTAATATGATATCCAAAAAGGACGTTTGGAATTTTTTTTCAGCCTGTATATGCATTAGGGCTGACTTATCATAAAACATAGATCCTCCTTCCAGGAAGGTTGTTTTTGATGTAATTTTTCTGAATAGAGAATCGAAGCGCGCTGTACCAGGTTCATAATAAGGATTGGATTCAAATTGAGGATTCCCGGTTCTGTCGGCATAGTTGCGGGCTTCCTGGTGCCATTGCCGCATTTGATCGCTGTTTGCCTGCATGGCCATATCTGCAGCCTCATACTGGTAGGGAAAAGCCAGTGGCGGGAAACCGGGTAATTTCCTGACCTGTGGTATTATTTTGGACCAGTATGAATTGTAATCATTCGACCAGACTTTGCTGTTTTTGGCCGCATTTTGCATCAGGATGGCTGTAAATACGGCATCATATGAATTGCCTGCATCTTCACTCGTGTGATAGGCCCGAATGAAATAATCATCTTTCTTTGAAATTTCAGCCTTATGCTGGTAAAATTTGATATCCTTCAGGCTGTATCGGTTATCTCCCTGGTAAACAGTAGTGCCTGTTCCGAAATTAAAGCAATAATTTGCTTCCACATCAGGATTTAGTTTAAAATACAGACCTGCACCCAACTTCAGGTTATTTGTATTGTAATCCACCAGGTCGCGTTCTTTATAACCCGAACGATAGTAAATACCCAGCCCGGGGAAATTTCTTCTGCCATAATCATCCGTAAAATTATTCGCACCCGTTGTAATATTTTCATCTCCATACATATTAACGGCATCATAACCTCCCCAATTATCTTCACCTACCAGGGATTGTTCGGTAGCCTGGTAGTTTGTAGCCTCCCAATCATTTGCCCTGAGGTAGCTAAAATTAATTTTAAAGGCCATTTTATCATCCCCTTTTTTATTCTTAAGTACTTTGGCATAACGGAAAACCTGTTCGAAAAGATAGCGCTCTCCTACTTTTGTCATCACCGTAAGACCCGGGTGTATAAATGGATTTTTGGTTTGCATACTGATCACTCCATTGAATGCATTCGGACCAAACATAGCACTACTGGCACCTGCAATAATTTCCACTTTCATCACATCCAGTTCAGAAGAGCCAAGAAAATTTCCTAAAGAAAAATTCAGTCCGGGAGCCTGGTTGTCAACGCCATCAATAATTTGCAACGACCTGACAGGACGTGTGCTGTTAAATCCCCTGGTATTGACTATTTTAAAACCGAGGCTCGCTGCTGTGAGGTCGACTCCTTTCAGCAGCCCTAATCCATCATAGAAATTGGCTGAAGGAGTCTGTTGAATCGAAATGACGTCCATGGATTCCACGGTCAAAGGGGATTCTTTTTGCTTGATGGTCAGACGCTCTGAAATTACAGTTACTTCCTCCAGGTTATATGCATTTGGAGTCAGCTTGATTCTTAGTAATTGATCTGCATTTTCAACCACTATATCTTTGCTGTTATAGCCCAAATAGGAAAAAACCAGTGTGAGTGGAAGCTTGCGGTTCAGGGGTAATTCAAATTTGCCCTTTTCATCAGCCATTGTACCAATATTGCTTCCCTTCAGAACCACTGAAGCACCTGCTAAAGGATGGCCATTATCTATATCTGTTAGCTGTCCTTTTAAAACTATTTGTCCGGAAACATTTGAGATTATAAGGAAGATAGCTGCTATTGAAAATACGACCGACTTTTTGAAATTACAGGATTGCCAGATGCTCATTTGCCAGGAGAAATTTATAGAATTCTCAAACAGCTGAATTGAAATCAAAGCGATAAAATTAGCCATCAAACCATTTACAAATATACATATAAATATATGCGTATTCGTAATGTACCTATTCGTTTACATATTATGCAAAGGGCTTGAGTTTGGAAAATACATTCGCAATCATATTTATACTTACTATAAACTAATAATTATTATATTTGTTACTACAAATTTCTTCACTCATCTTCAGTTTTATTAATTAAATTTTAATTGTTTTTATTATTATTTACGTAATTTGGTGGTTAGCTATTACAACTTATGAATTACTCTATTGGCGTTGATATCGGGTCTGTTTCAGTGAACTCCATCATAATGAGTTCAGATAATTCAATTACAAAAGAGTATTATGATTATTCTTATGGAAAACCTTTCCATGTATTAAGAGATCGCTTAGTTCAGATATTTACGGATCATCCAAAAGAAAACTTAAAACAAATAAGCTTTACTGGTTCGGGTGGACAAAAAGCAGTAGAACTTATAGGAGGAACTGTTATCAACGAGGTAATTGCGCAGTCAACAGCCGTTTCTGAGCTTTATCCTGATGTAAAAACAGTGATTGAAATGGGAGGCGAAGACTCCAAGCTTATCTTCATGCAAAACGGTGAAATAGAAGGACAATCCTATCTTTCTGATTTTGCTATGAACAGTTTATGTGCTGCCGGAACCGGTTCTTTTTTGGATCAACAGGCCACACGAATTGGTGTAAGCATTGACAAAGAATTTGGTGAGTTATCGCTACAATCCAAAGCACCTCCGCGAATAGCAGGTCGCTGCAGTGTTTTTGCAAAAAGTGATATGATTCATTTGCAGCAAATCGCAACTCCGGTTCACGACATAGTAGCTGGATTGTGCTTTGCTGTTGCACGGAATTTTAAAAGCACTCTTGGAAAAGGAAAAATTATCAATACACCGGTGATGTTCCAGGGTGGAGTAGCTGCCAATGTGGGCATGATCAGGGCATTTCGGGAAATATTTAAGCTCACTAATGACGACTTAATTGTACCTGCGAATTATGCTTCCATGGGAGCCATTGGTTCGGTTTTGTATCACCAAAAAAATCCAGGAGGATATATTCCTTTTAAAGGCCTGGAAGAACTTAATGATTATTTACAAAAAGCTGAAAAGACTAAAAATTCGAACCTGAAGCCACTTACGAAACGATTATCCACCTTAAACAGGGAAATACGAGACATTAGCAAGGAAAAAGGACTCGTAGATGTATTCCTGGGAGTGGATGTGGGTTCATTAAGTACCAATGTCGTATTGATTGATCAAGATAACCAGGTGATTGCCAGGAGATACCTGCCAACTGCCAGCAAGCCACTCAATGCGATCAGGCGCGGATTAGCTGAAATTGGTGATGAAATTGGAGATCGGGTGAATGTAATGGCTGCGGGATCCACCGGCTCGGGCCGCTATTTAACAGGGGATTTTATTGGTGCCGATACCATTCAAAATGAGATTACTGCACAGGCAACAGCAACCATTGCTTTTAACCCGGAAGTAGATACCATTTTTGAAATCGGGGGCCAGGACTCAAAATATATCCATATTGAAAAGGGGGTAGTCATCGATTTTGAGATGAATAAGGTATGCGCAGCCGGAACAGGATCATTCCTTGAAGAGCAGGCAGAAAAACTGGATATCAATATCAAGGAGGAGTTCGAGCATCTGGGATTTCAGGGACAACATCCTTCCAAACTGGGTGAAAGATGCACGGTCTTTATGGAGAGCGACCTCAACTCTTATTTGCAGAAAGGAGATAAAAAAGAGAACCTGATAGCAGGTCTTGCCTACAGTACTGTTCAAAACTACATCAACAGGGTGGTACGCGATAAACCTATTGGCGATCACATTTATTTTCAGGGAGGGGTCACAAACAACAAGGCTGTTGTTGCTGCTTTTGAAGAAATAACAGGGAAAAAAATTCATATTCCGCCTCATTTTGATGTGACCGGTGCAATTGGTGCAGCTATTCTGGCCCGTGAGAAAATGAAAAACGGGAAAAAAACGAGATTTAAAGGATTTGATATCAGCAAAGCATCCTTTAAAACTGACAAATTTGTTTGTAAAAAATGTTCTAACCATTGTGAAATCAGGCGTGTAAAGATAGAAGGAGAAAAACCCTTGTTTTATGGTGGTATCTGTGATATGTGGGAAATCGAGGAGCGCAAGGGAAAGGGTATCGATATTCCCAACCTGTTTGAAGAACGGGTACAAATGCTGTTAAAAGGCTATATTCCAAAAGAACCCTCAGGTAAAACGACTATAGGCATTCCCCGTGCTTTGTCTATATTTTACCAGCAATTTCCTTTCTGGAGAAACTTTTTTGAAATTCTGGGTTTTGAGGTGGTTTTATCCGATGATTCAGACAAAAAAATGCTCAATACTTCCATTGAAATGATGACGGCAGAAACCTGCCTCCCGGTTGAACTCGTTCACGGGCATGTAAACGATTTGCTTGAGAAAAAAGTGGACTTTGTATTCCTGCCTTTTGTGGTTAATACCAAAGCAGAAGCTGACAATAAAACAAGCAATTCAAATTGCCCCTGGATACAATCCCATCCTTTCATGGTCAAAGCAGCATTAGATATGCATAAGGATCTCAATAAGCTGTTAATTCCCACATTGCATTTAAAGTATTTCAATACCGCGTTTCAGCAGGAAATGACAGACTTTATGAAAGAGCAATTTGGTATTTCAAAAGCAAAAACCAAAAAAGCGATAAAATTTGCGGATGCTGCGCAAGAGGTATTTGAGGCAAGGCTTAGTGTTCGCGGAAAGGAAGTAATGGCCAATTTACCTGAGGATAAAATGAGTTTTGTCATCCTGGGCCGACCTTATAATACCTGCGATCCCATGCAAAATTTAAGTCTGGTAGAGAAACTTATTGGTATGGATATGTTACCTATTCCGGTCGACTTTTTACCCTGGCAGGATGAAAACATTTTTGATACTTATCCCAATATGTACTGGCCGAATGGACGGAAAATATTATCTGCGGCAAGAATTGTCGGAAAGACCAAAAACCTGAATGCCATTTACCTGGGTAATTTCAGGTGCGGTCCGGATACCTTTATCCAGCATTATGTTAAAAAAGAAATCAATAACAAGCCCTATCTGCACCTGGAAGTAGATGAGCACAGTGCAGATGCAGGAATGATTACCCGAATTGAAGCATTTGTTGACAGTCTTCAAGGAGCTTTCAGGAGTAATAGCAAACCAAAGGTAGTCAAGGATCATACACAAAATCCCGCTCCTGATTTAACGGGAAGAACTTTATATTTTCCCTATGCAAGAGATGTGATTTATGCCTTCCCCGCTGCCTGCAAATCAGTTGGCATTCAGGCGGAAGTATTGCCTATGCAAAATGAGCTGGATCTTGAAATAGGACGAAAACATACCAATGGACAGGAGTGTTTCCCGATGATTGCCACTACCGGAAGTTTCATAAGAAAACTGATGGAACCGGGAATTGATCCCAAAAAAGTGGCCTTTTTTATGCCTGATCATAACGGGCCCTGTCGATTTGGACATTACAACCGCCTGCAGCGTATCATATTTAATAAACTGGGTTATCATGATGTTGAAATCATTCAGCCCAGCAATGATGATGCATATGCAAGTGTTGCACCCGGACATGCCACAAAATGGAGAAGCATGGCCTGGCGGGGAATTATTGCCATTGATCTGTTGAGAAAAATGCAGCAGCAAAAACGACCTTACGAATCGAAAAAAGGGCAAGCAAATGAAGTGTATAAAGAGTGTCTCGATAGTGTAGTTGAATCCCTGGAGCATGGAGGGAAAAACCTGGTAGTGGTTATGAAAGATGCTGCCATTAAATTTAAAGATATTCCAATTGTAGTGCAGGAAAGAAAACCGGTTGTAGCCATCGTAGGGGAAATATTTATGCGTGACAATCCGTTTTGCAGTGCCTACATCGTAGACAGGCTAGAAAATCTGGGAGCCGAGACCCTGATGGCGCCATTTGGGGAATGGCTGAATTATTCCACTTACCGCTATTCACGCGATAGCAAATGGAAAAAGGATACCAGGGGATTAATCAAGTCAAAAATGCAGGGATTCTTTCAGCATCATATAGAAGAGCAATTAGTAAGAGCCGTCTCTTCCATTTTTCCACTGGAAGATGAAATTGCAGTGAAAGATATGCTGGCTCACAGCAACCGCTACATCCACCAGGATTATGATGGAGACCCACCCATGGCTTTGGGTACAGCGTCCATCTTATCAAAAAAATATGTTTCCGGAATTGTTAATATTCTCCCCTTTTCCTGCATGCCTGGAACACTCAACTCATCGGTTTCTGATGTATTCAGAAGGGATAACGATGGACTTCCATGGGAAAATTTCGCCTATGACGGACAGGAAGATACTTCCTCTGAAACACGCTTCCAGGCTTTTATGCACCAGGTACACGAATATTCAAAACGCAATGAATTTGATAAAATTCCTCTCAAATGCTAATCGGTTTTTAGTACAATTTGTTTTTTCCTTTCTCACATTAAAGCATCCTTAAATCGATATACATGATTAAATAAATTGTAGCTTTGTTCCTCCTTACACTTCCTTCTCAAATCACTCCTGGACTTTTCATGGTATAATTAAAAAAAATTGAATGATTAAGGTTGTTTACGCAGCTTAAAAACATTTTATGACAAAATATTTTAATGAGGGTTGGTTTGGGCAACATCCGGTGTTGTATGAATTTGCCAGTTATTTTATTTCTTCCGTCCGGAAAACAGGGGCACGGAAAATGGGCCTGCAGAAATTGAAAATCCTGGATATTGCAACCGGAACAGGTGCACATGCACTTGTCCTGGCAAGACTCAAACACGATGTGACCGGCATTGACCTGGACATTAAAATGCTGGAAAAAGCAAATAAAAAAAAATCTCCTGCTTTGCATTTGACATTCAAACATGAAGATGGAACCAACATTCAGTGTAATGATCATGTATACGATGCTGCCACCATATCATTCGCCATGCATGACGTACCTTACGACATTGGCATAAAACTATTACAGGAAGCAAAAAGGGTCATTTCCAAAACAGGATTTATTCTCATTGTTGATTATAATGATCTTTCCGGTTTTGGATCAAGGCTGCTCTACTTTTTTGCCAGTATGTATGAATCTCCAAACTACAAGCCTTTTGTCAGAAGAGGTTTAGCCAGTTATTTACTTGAATCCGGTTTCCATGTAGAAAGCAAATCCACCTTTCTGGGAGCGGTGCAATACGTAACTGCTCGTCCTGTTTGATAATAGCTTAGCTGAGATTGAAATTAACAAAGGACATTATTGGTGAAGCCGGAAACCTGGCAGGAAATTGTTGAAATCTATCGATCAAACATGTCATGTAAACGAAGGAGTTGAAATCATAGTGCTACATGTCTGCCTTTTGGGTGGAATACAATAAAAACAATTCCCGGGCCGACCGTATCCGAATTTATCCTCCATGATAAAACAATCCTGCATCAGGGCCCAGTGGAAAATTAAATACAATCCAGATGACAATTAAAAAGGTCCAGAAGATATAAAATGCGATTGAATAGGGAAGCATGGTAGATATCAGTGTTCCGATACCTGCCTTTTTATCGTATTTTTCATAATAGACTATGATCAAAGCAAAGAAACTCATCATGGGGGATATGACATTGGTTACACTATCCCCAATTCTGAAAACTACCTGGGAGAGTTCAGGAGAATAACCCAACAGCATAAACATAGGAATAAAAACAGGGCCAATAATAGCCCATTTCGCTGATGCGCTTCCCATAAACATATTAATAAAGCCAGCCAGGAATGTAAAAAGGATGACCAGTGGGATAAGTCCCATATTCAGGGTTTGAATTAAATCAGCCCCTTTAACGGCTATGATCAAACCCAGGTTGCTCCATTTAAAGTAAGCCACAAATTGTGCAGCAAAAAATACAAGGACCAGGAAGGTAGCCAGGGATTTTAAATTGTCAACCATTCCATTTACAACATCTGAATCAGATTTGAATTTACCTGTTGTAACGCCAAAAACAATTCCCATGACAGAAGCCATAATGAACAGGATGGCAATAAATCCTTTTAAGACAGGCGATTTAAATATGGAATTGTCCGGTCCTCTTAAAATTCCGTTTTCCGGAATTAATCCGATAGCTATCAGCAATATAAAGATCCCTGTAACTATTAAAACCCTTTTCAATCCTTTTTTTTCATTTGGACTCAAAGGCTCCATTGGATCAGGAATCACATCTCCTGTATATTTTCCTAATCGGGGTTCAACAAAACGATCCGTCACCCATGTTCCTGCAAAAGCAAGAATAAAAGTGGAAACAAACATGAAATAATAATTGGCTGTAGGCAATACGTAGTAACTTTCATCGAGGATGTTTGCTGCCTCGGTCGATATCCCAGCCAAAAGAGGATCAATGGGTCCGATAAATAAATTCGCACTAAAACCTGCTGAAACTCCGGCAAAGGCAGCCGCCATGCCCGCAATAGGGTGTCTTCCCAGCGAATGAAAGATCACTGCTCCCATAGGGATCACCAGTACATAGCCGAGGTCAGATGCCATATTGGACAAAATACCGGCTAACACAACCACAAAAGTGATGATTTTTGCCGGGGATTTGAAGACCAATAAGCGGATTGCTGAACTGACCAGTCCGCTGCTTTCTGCAATACCAATACCCAATATGGCAACCATGACAATTCCAAGAGGGGCAAAACTGGTATAGTTGGTAACCATTTCAAGTAAAATGCGGTGCAATCCCTCTTTGGATAATAAATTTTCTATCCGGATTATTTCACCAGTGGCCGGATGCAGCGCATGCCAGTTCAATAAATGACCAATTAATGAAATTATTAGAACTATGATGGCAAACAAACCAAACAAACTGGCCGGATGAGGAAGTGCATTCCCGCGTTTTTCAACAAAGCTTAAAAAACTGGACTTTTTTTTATCGTTTCTGTTTTCACTCATAACTAACTTTCAACAATGGGTAACATTATTTCAGGAGGCTGAAAAAGTGTATTGATTTAACAAATATTATTCCAGTATAAATTTGATTTGGAATCGATTGCCCGGAAACTATAAAGCTGACAACATGATAAGGTAAAATTGCGCACAGTATGCTGTCACTGCTTGCCAATTTTTATTTTAAACAGAAGCATAATGTACTGTCCTATCATATTGCTTTCTTCCCGAACCAGGAAATTTCCGTCTGTCACCTGGCTGATATGCAAGCTCCTGTTCAACAAATCATATCCCCGAACTGACAGGGATGCTTTTTCTCCTTTCAAGAAGTAATACGTTATGGAAGCATTTAAAATGGGGATGCTGATTGATTCTGTAAAACTTTTTGAATTATAGTTCACGACATTTCCCTCAATCTTAAAATTCCACTTACTGCCTGGCGTGTATCTGGCATCTGCAAAATAACTTGTATTGTAATAGACATTATTCATGGATTCGGCTATCGAAAATTTTGAATTGGTCAGGCTCATTGCACCACCCAGATTCACACCCCATTTCTTTTTATTCCTGTTTTCCAGGCTGATTTTCAGGGAATGGGTTGTATTGGTATTTATGTTTTCCTCCTCATTTATAATGTTAATTCCCCGCTTCCACATTTCATGAGACCTGATTTTGATATTGATGCCCAGGGGCCTGAGAGGCGTGGAAAAATAAACAAAGGAATAAAGGTTATATGCATAAGGCACATTTACAGGCATTACCAGTTGCGAATAATCCGGATTGATGATTCGTGAGCTTCCAATTTTATTGAGGGTATATCCGGCTCCCATGCGGCTAAAGAGGGATGTAAACGAAAACTGGTCAAATACGGCCCAGTGAAAGTTTAGGTTGTGATTGTATTCCGGTTCAAGCTCGATGTTGCCCCTATATAAAAAAAGCGGGTTGATGGTGTTGGTCACTGGCAATAACTGCTGAGAAGAAGGCATTGTCACACTTGTATTATAGCGCAGGCTGATCCTTCTGCCAGTCCGGTAACTGTTTTCAAAACTAAAACCAGGCAGGAAATGAAGACTGGTGTTGCTAAGCGACATGGATCCGGGCCAGTTGTTTTCCAGGCGGTTCCAGGCTGCACCCAAAGTGAAGTTTAGCTGCTTGTTTTCGTTCCCCTTTTTCAAGGAAAGAGCAGGATATACAGCAGTGTTGTTCACTTTAAAATCAGCGCCAAGAGTATCAAAAATGATATTATCGTTTGCATTCCCATGAGTTCTCAATATTTTATCCTGGCTGATTCCCATATCGATATTGGCACTCATATGCCAGTGTTTTTTCAGTTCATGGACCACGGCAGGGTTGATGGAAATATCCGATTTTTCCGTTTCGTTGTCCTGGAACTGGTCAATGTCAGATATATCAAAGGGGTTGTAGCGTGTGGTTGTATTCAGGAATGCCAGTTCGCTTGCAGTTTTTACATAATGTGAGGAAATATTTGTTTTAAGCTGCGTTTTTTCCTTGTTGAGTTTTGCAATATACACTGCTTTTGCGAAAGCTGTTGCCTGCCCCTGCCTGTTTTCAGTATAACTGTTCAGCTGGTTGATCAGGGTGTCATATATAATTGTTTTGCTGCTTAGTTGATTCAGGGCAGAATTCGCACTCAGTGCTAAATCACCATCCACAATAACATTGTGCTTTTTATTGAAATTTCTCCGAATTCCAAAATTGATCTTATGCGGAGTCTCTTTTTCTTGTTTTTGAAATTCCTGAAACTGGAAATAGGATCCATCCTGCAGGAAATTTTCCATGGATGTGTTTTTTTCCAGATCAGTTTTTGTAGAACTGGCCAGGTAACTGATAAAGTAACGATTGAATTTGTCGATGTTGTAGGATACATTCATTCCACCTGCTCCTGTTGTGCTGATTCCA
>JADHTG010000012.1 GCA_016776505.1 Bacteroidota bacterium | reverse complement strand
TGCCGAATACGTTTATCATTCTCGGCTTTAATCCGGGCCGCTTCTTCAGCTTCCTGCCGAATACGTTTATCATTCTCGGCTTTGACCCGGGCCGCTTCTTCAGCTTCCTGCCGAATACGTTTATCATTCTCGGCTTTAATCCGGGCCGCTTCTTCAGCTTCCTGCCGAATACGTTTATCATTCTCGGCTTTGATCCGTGCAGCTTCTTCAGCTTCCTGACGAATACGTTTATCATTCTCGGCTTTGATCCGGGCAGTTTCTTCAGCTTCTTTACGGATTCGCTCTTCTTCAGCTAATTTCTTTTGCTGCTCTTCTTCTGCTTTTAATCTGGCTTTTTCTTCTTTCTCTAATTGTTTTTGTTTTTCATTTTCAGCTGCAATTCTTGTTTGCTCCTCTTCATTTGCCTTTTTTTCAGCTTCTTTGCGCTTTCGTTTTTCTTCTTCTAATCGTTGTTTTTCAGTAAGTTCAGATTGCTTTAAAAGTTCCAGTTTTTGTTTTTCAGCAGCTAAAGCGAGTGCCTTTTCCTTCTCTACTTCCTCACAGCGTTTGTAATATTCTGCCATATAAAGGCTGGCTTTAGTTTCCGTATAGCGAGTATCATAAACAAATTTTTGCTTGTAATTATCATAAATTACACGACCCACAGGCTCTCCCAGAATATTTGAGCGGGAAGGATCATTTTCACAATTAAGTAAGAGAGAAATATCGATGTCCGAATAAAATGCGGTTCTGTAGCCCAATTTCTTAATTTCAGTTCTAATCTCAACTGTTTTAGTGTAATATAAAGGATCTGATGCTATGATAAGATAATTCCTGTCCAGCCTGAGCTTAATTTTAACTTTCCCATTTACAGTGGATTTGTATTCCACCTGGTTTGTATTAAGATCTGTAAAAATGATTTTAACAGATGAGATCGGATTCTTCTTCTCATCTGTTATTTTTAAACTGGCAGTTAAATAGCCTTCATCCCCATCTACCTGAGCAATTAATAAGGATTGTTGTATGAAAACGAGGAATAAGATCGAAATGATTCGAAATACAACTGGCAATTTCATAATTGATAATTCATGTATCCTTTCAAATTTAGGACTTAAAATGCAAATTGGAAACCTAAGTTAATAACAAAGAATAATAACTTGGGGTTATTTTCCAGGCTCATCAGAGATAAAAAATTCTGTATTACCTTTTCCAGCCTTTTTGACCTATGAGAGGTACGAAACGAAAACTATCCAGTGCTTTTTTACTGAATTCATTTTCAGTTTCTTTTACCACTTTATACATTGTTTGGTGGTCTTTGCTCCCAACAGGTATCACCATGATGCCACCTAAAACCATCTGATCCACAAGTGTTTTTGGAATTTCTGGTGCGGCAGCTGTCACAATGATCTTATCATAAGGCGCATGTTCGCTTAATCCCATGGTCCCATCTCCCAGAAACAGTTGTACCTGATAACCAAGAGCTTTCAATAATTCCTGTGTTTTTTTAAACAAGGGTTCAATGCGTTCGATTGAATAGACCACTGCCCCAAGCTCAACGAGTATACATGCCTGGTAACCTGAACCCAGTCCAATTTCCAAAACTCTATCTCCTTCTTCAATTTCCAGGACTTCTGTCTGGTAAGCTACTGTAAAAGGTTGTGATATGGTTTGTCCGGAACCGATTTGCATGGCCTGGTCTTCATAAGCTAATTCATGAAATGCACTATCCAAAAAATAATGACGGGGAATGGCCTCAATTGCATTCAGAACCCCTTCGTCCTGAATTCCTTTTTGTTTAATTAATTGAACTAATTTACGCCTAAGACCTTTGTGCTTATAAGAATCGTTAAACTGAAAGGATTTACTCATTTAAAGCAGAAATGACGGTAGTCTTTTCAAAAATATAATAAGCACTTGTAAAAAGAATGGCATTAAAAGCCAGATCAGCAGCAATCATATTCCTGAAAAATGGTATTCCATCTACATACACCTGCGACAGGACTGGGGAATATCCCATGCCTGTTACCCATACGCCAAAATTTGAGATGAGATAAAAAACAATGGATCCCAAAAGGGAAGCACCGAGAATAATAAGTGGTTTTCTATTGTTCTGCAAATAGAATCCCATGAAAATTATGAGCAGGAATGGAATGTAAACAAAAAGCATTGTTTTATGTAAACCAAGAATAAGATCGGATACAAAAAGGATCAAAACAGGAATCACAATAGCAAGTTTTTTGTTCGATAAATAGGCACCGCTAAATAATGCAATCGCTCCAATAGCTGTAAAATTGGGAATTTCTATAAAAAAACGGCTGGCAAATCCAATGAGTATTAATCCAGTAACGATTAGATTTATTCTTAAATTTTTAGTTTTCATTCTTAATTACTTTGAAAGTTAATTGGTGGTTATTTGAACAACATGATACAAAATTAAGGATATTTTAAAATTTCGAAATTTTATTTTTGCCCGAAATAATATCTTAAACCAAAACTGGCCACCACATTCAGATAACCGGGCTTTCTTTGTCGCCAAAGTTGAAAAAAAGGAGTGTTTCCTGCTGTGGAAAAATTAATGATACTGCTTTGATAGCGGATAAAGAATTCCATTTTTTCACTATGCTCATATAATCCACCAAGCAAGTAGCTGTATTCCAGTTTTTTTGCCAGGCTGAAGGACGGAACAGCCGTATTATTCCTGTCAATGTAGTATTCTCCTACATTAATTCCAATTGCAAGTCCTCCTGTGAAGCCAAAATCCTGGTACACTTTCCAATCATACATAAGGGGAACCTCCAGGTAATTAACCCGGTATAAATCCCAATTTCTGTTCGCATCAGGATTGCTTTTGGTATCGGCACTGCCTTTCATGCTAAATACTATTTCCATACGAAAAGTGGAGAATTCAGTCAGATCATGTTCCACAAAAGGCCCAATTAAAGCTCCTCCTTTGTCAAATCCAACCATATTATCTCCCGTAATCTGGGACCCGTTCACACCGACCAGAATTCCTGATCTGAAAAAATTAGTCTGAGCTGGAAGGCTGCTTATTAATACTGGGAAAAGGAGAACATAAAACCTTAGAATCCTGATGAAGCATTTCATGCTATATCGTTTGAATTATCTTCCCTGACAATTAATTTATTTCCTAAATCTTCAATGATAACAACTCTTGTACCCTTGGCAATGTATTGTCCTTCGCTAATGGCATCATAAATATTGTTATTGAGAGAGATCTTCCCACTGGGATGCATTTCTGTAAAGGTAATGGCATTTTGTCCTGTTAAGTTCAATGAATCTGCTGTGGCATCCTTATGATCTGTCGTCCTGTAATCTCCCTTTGTAAGAGTTTCTTTTAAAACCAGGCGCTGGAATAACCGACTCCCAATCACTTTCCCTCCAGTAGCAAATATAAGAACCAATGCCAGTATAAATGAAATGGTAACCGTTAGTAAAGCTTTTACAATATCCCGACCACCGGAGAATGTGAAATCGAAATACACATTTCCAATCATGCTGAGAACCAAACTGGAGAGCACGAAAATAATACCCACTACTCCAGCCACGCCAAATCCAGGTATCACAAATATTTCCAGTCCAATCAATATGATCCCGGCAATGAATAACAATATCTCCCAGCTTGCAGCCAGGTTTTCAAGGTAAAGTGGGGCAAAATATAAAATAGCAGCAATAGCAGCGGCAGCCAGTGGGAATCCAATCCCCGGACTTTGTAATTCATAATAAATCCCACCAATTATGATCAGGATGAGCAAACCATGAATAGCGGGATTGATAAGAAAGTTAATGATTTTGTCAATTGCACTGAATTGCAGTTCTTTAACCTGGTAGTTTTGATAGCCTTCAGCAACTAATACTTCATCAATTGTTTCTGCTTCCCCATCGCAGAATCCAACTTCCATAGCTTCTGAACGGGTGAGAGTTAATACCTGTCCTTCAGGGGAAATTCCTTCCACTTCCAGGTTTTCATCCACCATAGCTTCCGCAATATCCGGATTTCTGCCTCTGAATTCAGCTGTAGAACGCATCATGGCGCGCATATAGGATTGGTATTTATCAGGTAAAGCCTCTGCATTTTGAGTGACAACGGTCGCAGCACCAATGGTGGATCCGTTAGACATATAAATTTTATTGCAGGCAATGGAAATTAAAGCACCTGCTGAAGCTGCATTAGGATTAATTAAAACATAAACAGGTATGGTAGAATTTATAATTTTAGTCCGGATGCTATCCGCTTCATTAAGTAAACCACCAGGTGTATTCATATCAATGATGATGGCAGCAGCATTGTACTTTTTGGCCATTTCAAATGCTTTTGAAGTATTTCGCCTGGCGGAGGGATTCACTTCCTGTTTCAAATCAAGTTTTACAATAACAGCATCTTTCTTAATACTATCTGTAGCAAATAAGGCGTTGGTAATAAAAAGAACTAAAACAAGAAGGATTAAACAATTCTTTTTCATTTTAAATTTATTTAATTCAAATTTCACCAAATATAAGCTGCCAGCAAAATAATGTGGACAATTTTAAAATAGGAGATTCTGCTTTTGATATAAATTTGTTGATTAATAATTGAAATTCTAAGATATTGATAATGAATAGAAAATACATGCTGGCGTGGGGGTTTTTGTGTATTGCAATTTTTCCTGCATTTGGATTAAAGGATTCGATCGGAATTAAAACTGTTGACGGAATCAAATACATCCTCCATAAAGTGGATAAAGGTCAGGGACTTTATGCCATCAGTAAAAGATATCATGTAAGCATTTCGGAGATCGAAGCAATCAATCCCCAGATTGAAACCCTGGGCCTGGACCAGGAAATTCTCATTCCTATTGTCAAATCACACAAGGAAGAGATGACTATTTTTCACACCGTTGAAAAAGGTGAAACGCTTTACAGGATATCAAAAACCTACCAGGTGGAAGTAGAAGATTTGAAAAGATGGAATAAACTGAAGGATAATGCAATACATGAAGGAGATCAAATTAAAATTATTCAGAAAGTAAAAAAAGTAGAAGTATTAATGGTAAAGACCGAGGATGAGATCAGCGGAAGCGGGACAGCTGAAAAACCAGAAACAGCTAAAGAGGGAGAAATAATAGAGGAAGGGATCGCTACTTATATTGAAGATGCTTCAATTAATTCAAGAAAAGCGCTGGCATTGCATAAAAAAGCACCCATAGGAAGTGTCATCCAGGTGACAAACCTCATGAATGGCAATTCAATTTATGTAAAAGTGGTAGGTCATCTGGATAATGATGGATCACAATCGAATGAAATAATAAAAGTATCCAGGTATACCGCTAAAAAACTAAAGATCAGGGATCAGCTGACAAGGGTCAGGTTGAATTACTTTCTTGAATAAGTCTGAAAAGTGTTGATAAAAGCAAATCTGATAAAAGAAAATATGGGTCTGGCTGGCTTGATACTTTTCCAGTTTGGTCTGATATTTTCTCCATTTATATTAAGCTTCTCACTCGTCTTCCTGTTAGTTCAGCCTTTTCTTGTTTATTCCATTCGTGAAGTTTTCTCAAGATTATTTTCCAATAAAATCTCAAATCTCCTGCTTGTCTATTTTCTATTGTGTTTGCTGGGCATTTTTTATACACAGGACTTAAATTCATTCTGGAAAGATTTGCAACTTAAACTCCCCCTGCTTATTTTACCAATGGCTTTTGTTTATTCGAAGTATTATTTAAAACGTTCACGGCATCTGGTTTTATATGCATTCATTTTATTTATTTTCATTGCCGGATTGCTTTCATTTATCCATTACCTTATTAATTATGAAGAAATCAACCAGCAGATATTCAAAGCGAAACCAGTTCCGCTAATTGCAAATATTAATCACATCTATTATAGTTTCCTCCTTGCTTTTGCGATCCTGAGCGGGATTATCCTTCATCTTGCCAGGCCTGGGAATAAGGCACTGAAGGTGGGAAATATCATCGTGATCATTTTGAATATAGTTTTTATCCATACCATAGCTGCCCGAACAGGATTATTTGCTTTTTATATCAGTCTTGTGATTTTGTTGATTATTTATGGTTTTAAAGCAAATCAAATTATCCTGACAATTGCAGCAATGATAATTGTTCTATTTGTAGGATTTGCATCAGTGAAGTACATTCCTGTCTTGAACAACAGGTATCAAAAAACGCTGGAGGACCTCCACGCGTACCGGGATGGAGGGGATATAAATTTTTATTCTATTTCCGAGCGCATTGAATACTGGGATAAAAGTTTTAAGGTCTTTTTGTCATCGCCTGTTATTGGTGTGGGTTTTGGTGATGTGAAACATGAGATGAGAGAGATTTTTGAGAAAGAAAATTCTATATTGGAGTTAGAAAACAGGAAAGGTCCGCATAACCAGTATCTTGAAATACTTGCAGGGCTTGGAATAATAGGATTATTAGTTTTTATGATGATCCTTTTCCAGGCCTTAAAAATAGCCTCAAAGCAAGAATCACCTCTTTTCCTGGCATTTCTATTAATTTCAATTGTTACTTTTTTTGTGGAATCCACCCTGGAGCGTCAAGCAGGAATAAGTTTCTTTACATGCATGATCTTATTTCTATCCAGACCGCATGCAGAAACCTGAAATTAGATGGAGTATTTTGCCACTATGGGCATTCTTCGGCCTATACCAAAAGCTTTATCTGAAACTCTCAGAACAGGTGGCGACTGATAACGCTTGTATTCATTATGATTCACCAGGTTAAGTATTTTCCGTACTACCACAGGATCAAACCCAAGTGTTGTTAATTCCTCGAAACCTTTCCTCTTTTCAATATAATTAATAAGGATTTTGTCCAAAATTTCGTAATCAGGCAATGAGTCGCTATCTTTTTGATTGGGTTTCAGTTCAGCAGATGGAGCTTTATTTATGGTATTCCAGGGAATGATTTCTTTCTTATTATTAATGAATTTAGCCAGTTCATATACTTCAGTTTTGTACAGATCTCCCAGTACAGATAATCCCCCGCACATATCCCCGTAAAGGGTTCCGTATCCAACAGCCAGTTCGCTTTTATTTGAAGTATTTATTAGAATATATCCAAATTTGTTGGACATAGCCATTAAAAGAACCGCTCTGATTCGGGATTGTAAATTTTCTTCAGTAATGCCAGTATCCTCTCCCTCGAAATAGGGATGTAAACTTGAATCAAAACTTTCATAAATGGATTTAATGTCTATGGTATCATAGGGAACACTTATTTTTTCGGCTAAATCCACAGCATCTTTAACGGAATGCTCTGATGAATACATGGAAGGAAGGAGAAATGCTTTCACATTTTCAGCGCCTAATGCGCGCTGCAAAAGAACCAGCGTAAGGGCTGAATCAATGCCGCCTGAAAGACCCATAATGGCTTTTGTGAAATTGAGTTTGTCGAAATAGTCCTTGATACCCATGATCAAAGCATCGTGAATAAGCTGGTTTTTTTCAGGCTGCCTGATATTTTCTTTTTGATGATCAATGAGGAGGTCAGCAAAGTCTAAGGTGAATACATCTTCCTTAAAAGAGGACAGTTGGTTGAATATTTTCCCATTCTTGCTGATGACCTTGGATGATCCGTCATACAGAATTTCAGTCTGTGCACCTATATGATTCACATAAATCAGTGGAATTTTGTAGCGGTCCACATTTCGTTTTAAAACCAGTTCTCTTTGATCATCGTGTGCATAGGAGAAAGGAGATGCAGCAATATTGATCATGACATCCGGGGATTGCTTGATCAGGACATCCATGGGGCTCCTGGCATAATAAGGTGTGTAAATATTCCATATATCCTCACAAATAGTCAGAGCAATCTTAAATCCTTTATAGTCGATAAGCTGGAAACTGAAATTGGGCTCAAAATACCGGCATTCATCGAAAATATCATATTCAGGTAACAATGTTTTATGAATCACCTGTTTTATTTCTTTCTCATAAATGAAACATGCCGAATTGTAGAGTTTTTTTCCGCCTGTATTCGGATTGAAATAAGGGGTTCCGACAATTGCAGCAATAGAATCACAGTGTTCTGAGATCTTGGTCAGTGATTTTAAGCATTGGGAAATAAAACTGTCAAATTCAAGAAAATCCTGCGGAGGATAACCTGAAATGGCAAGTTCAGGAAAAATGATCAGCTCGGTTTTTTGCTCTTTTGCAGAATTTATGGCAGAAATAATCTTTTGTGTATTGGATTTGAATGCTCCAATTTTGAAATTTAACTGGGCAAGAGCAATGCGCATTAATTTGCTATTAATTCATTTAGAATAATATTCCAAGATCAATCGCCAAATAGGATGGCTTTAACTGGACTTCTTTCAGCCCATTCCCATCCAAATGGTCGTTTACAATGTCCATATTCTTTTTATTCATTCGGATTAATCCATTATGGAAACTAAAACCTCCGATTAATAGGGTATTGCCCCCCAATCCATAATGAACACCAGCACCCACCAACACAGAAGCATTGAAAAAGTTTATTTCCTCCTTGTTATTTACCTCATTCAGTTTGGCCGAGGTATTGAACATGGGGCTGATCCCAATTTTGCCATAATAGGTTAAACCACCCATTTCATTTGTTTGCATTTTTAGGGAAACAGGAATCTCAATGTATTGTTGGTTCCACTTGACTATTTGAAGTGAATTGGATGTGTCTCTGTAACTGGACGTATATTGCAGTACGCTGTGGCACAATTCTATGTTTATTCCGTAATTATCCTGAAAGAAATAATTCCCTATCAAACCATAGGAAAAGCCAATTCCAAGACCATCGTTATCCATGATGGTCGGGTTATCAGTTTTCAGCCATCCGAATTGCGGTGACAATTTTAATCCCAATTGAAGCTTTTGTGAATAGACAGATGAGAAGCATATTGAAATCAGTATTATAAAAAATAATTTTTTCATAATTTCGTTCATTTTATTTGAAATACATAAATAATGAAAGGTATGAGGGTACGAAGATATAACAAATTCATTGTTTTTCTTTTTATAAGTTTCATGTTTTTTGGCTGCAAATCCAAATCTGATTATCACATAAACCTTCATCATATTGACTTACAAATTGAGATTAATCGATTTGATCGGGAATTATGTCTGTTAAATAAAATCAATTATGAAAGCCAATTACAGGAAATAGCTGAGAAATATCCAGGCATGTTCAGGGTATTTGTTGAGCAATTAGCCAGGGCGGGTAAAATAGAGGATTCTGTTTATGTTGACAGACTTCACACTTTCTTTTTTGACAAATACACTCAGGAATTATATAGTGATTGCCAGCTTAAATTCAGTAAGCTGGATAAAATTGAGGAGGATATTGAAAATGCCTACAAACACATCCATTATTATTATCCTGATCAGGAAATTCCTGAATTTTACAGTATTATCTCCAATTTTGGTGTAGCAGCTGCTAGTTTTGAGCATATCATCATGTTTTCATTGGATTATTACCTGGGAGCAGATTATCATTATTATGATGATTTATTTCCAAAGTATAAATCCAACAGGTTCAGGGAGGAATATATCTGCTCTGACATTATGAAAGTACAATTCGGAGAAATATATCCTGAAGAAGAATACTCAGGTAACACATTGCTCTCGAATATGATCTATCTGGGTAAAAAACTGTTTTTCATGGAATTAATGTTGCCGGAAACAGCTGATTCAATAAAAGTGGGATACCGTAAAGAAGAGTTGAAATGGTGCGAAAAAAACGAAGGTAAAATCTGGAATCAGATCCTTTTAAGCAATGTGCTTTATGAAACTCAAACTTTAAAAATCTCAAGATATATAGATGATGGTCCATTCACAAATGCCTATGGAATTCCCTCTGATTCACCGGCCAGGTTAGGTGAATGGCTGGGCTGGCAAATTGTTCAAAAATATATTGAAACCAAGAAGATCAAAAATTATATTGAATTATTTGAAGAAAAAGATGCACAAAAGATACTCATGGAATCTGGATATAAACCTAAACCATAAAAAAAAGGACCCATCATAGTCCTTTTTAAATTTTTTGGTACATTTAACATTATTCTTTGGAAATGGTTTTTGTTATCACTTTTCCTTTCTCATTCCTGTAAAGAACTACATACATTCCGTTCTGAAGACTTTCGAATGAGATTCTCATTCGATCGGCATTATGCACTTCCTTACGGATCAGTCTTCTGCCTAAAATGTTATACACTTCAACGACATGAGTCCCTTTTCTTGAAAATTGGATATTCAGGTTATTTCTTACCGGACTGGGATACATGTTAAAATCCAAAGAACTCTTTGAAAAAATACTACTTGTTCCTGCTTCACAACAACCTGTTAAATAAATCCCCTCGCTATAATCACCCTTAGGATAAACATATACTTTTACGCAACCGGTTCCGGCATGATTTTCAGGATAGAAATGGATATCAAAGAGAGACGAATCCAATCCATTTAATGTAAATTCCTGGCTATCCGCTCCGAAATAACAATTATTTTTATCACAGATACCCATGGTCCATATAGTGGGCATATCAACCGATTTAACAACCCAAACATAAGTAGTGGTTAAAGGTGTATTATTATAAATCAGGTTGTGCGAAATAAGTTCAAAATCGCTTTGTAATCCGATTACTTTAATGGAATCATACTTCGCGGAGAGTATAGCTCCTCCTCTTTTTTGCGCGTTTGCCTGAAAATTGGCACTAATAAAAATAAATAATAGGATGAAAATGTAAAGTTTCTTCATTTATTCAGTTAGTTTACATATGTTGCAAATATACAATTCATAAGATGCGTTTCAAAATATTTTTCAACAGCATTGTTAATTAGTGCAAATAATATTCCAAGGATGTTTAAACTGTGAAATGCGGAAATGTGGGTGCAGGGTCATAAATAAGCCTGTTTTGGGCTTCAAAGGTCACCCCGGCTTCTTAAAAAAATTGAAAAAAAACCAAAGAAAAGTTGTGAATAAAATACAAATTTTTATTTTTCCTTTACAAAATAGGCTACTTTTTCAAGGGAGGTGATGATGTCAAATTCCTCCAGATAAATATGATCAGGAACATGAAGGGGAGCAGGGGTGAAGTTTAATATTCCCTTTATTCCATTGCCCACAAGTAATTCCTTCACATCGTATGCATCATTAGCTGGAACAGTAATGATCGCGATAGTAATGTCCAAATCCCTTATAACCTTTGATAGATCTTTTATATGATGACATTTAATTCCTGCAACACTCTTGCTTATTTTTTTTTCATCCACATCAAAATTGGCGACAATTTTCAAAAACTCCCGTTTATCTTCAACATATTTCGAAATAGCTTTGCCCAGGTTTCCCATCCCAATGACCGCTGCATTCTGGCTTTCATCCGGATCAATAGTATAGCCAATTGCTTTAATTAATTTTTTGATGTTATAGCCTTTGCTTGGGCTCCCGGTATAACCCATCAACATAAAATCCCTGCGAACCTGAACTGGTGTCAGGTGAAGTAGTTTGGCAATTTCGTGTGAAAAAATAAATTCCTTTTCCTGATCCAATTTGTTCAACAATACCCTGCGACACTGGCTTAAGCGTTCAACAGTTTTTTCTGGAAGAAGATTTTTCATTTTAATTGTGCATTGATAATAATTTAACAGCAATTATTAAAATGCAAATTAATACAAAATTTAATAATACAGATATTTAGGTATCAGATAGATAAAAAAGATTGATTTGATCTCAGGATTTTCGCTCTTTCCTGATCCAGTTAAACCAATTATTTATCCCATCTCCTGTTTTTACAGAAAGTTCAATGAACTCCATTAACGGGTTGACCTGAAGAGCATGTTGTTTTACCTGGGCCATATTGAAATCAACGTAAGGGCAAAGATCTATTTTATTTATGATGCATAAATGAGAACTTTGAAACATATTGGGGTATTTGAGGGGTTTATCATCTCCTTCAGTAACACTGATTATCACCACTCTTTTGTTTTCACCCAAATCAAAAAGAGACGGGCAAACCAAATTCCCAACATTTTCAATAAACAGCATGGAATCCTCTTTAGGATTGAGTTTTTTCAGGGCCATATGAATCATATTCGAGTCCAGGTGGCATCCGTTTCCTGTATTGATCTGCACCACATTGGCTCCTGCTTTATCTATACGCATTGCATCATTTGCTGTTTGCTGATCTCCTTCAATAACAGCCATTTCAAGTTCATCCTTAAGCTTTAGTATGGTTTTTTCAAGTAAACTGGTTTTCCCTGAACCCGGTGAACTGACCATATTAAACACCATGATTTTCTTGGCTTCAAAAAATCCCCTGTTTCGTTCAGCCAGCAAATCGTTTTTTAACAATATATTCTGATCAAGTATAATTTTTCGACTTACATGCTGATGTGTATGATCATGTGGATGATCATGCTCTTTGTGATTTTCATCATGCTTGTGATGAATTGGTTGAACCTGATCTTCACCTGGTTTAGTAATTCTGATATCACCATTTTCTTCACATCCGCAGGTATCACACATGTTTTATCCTTTAATTTTAAAAAACAAAAGTATTGTATTTCTCTTAATGTTTTACAGAAAAAACGTTAATTTATTGACATAACAACTGAATATACATTTACATGTCTTAAAATATGATATGAGTCATATTTTGTAAAAATTATCTAAGCTAGTTTTGATCATCAATTAATGGACCAATGCAATAAGGATATTTTATGGAAAAAAAGAAAATATTAATAGTGGATGATGATGCTGAATTGTTGGATTCACTGAAAGCAATTCTTGAAAGTCATGAATATATTATTGAAGTTGCTAAAGATGGTAAAAGTGGGTTGGAAATGCTAAAAATCACGAAACCAGATCTATTGATTCTTGATATTATGATGGAATCCACCTTGGATGGTTTTAATACCCTGCATAAAATTAGGGACATCCCTGCTTTTGATCAAACACCAGTGATTATGTTTACAGCAATGAGCGATAGTCTGGGAGTCAATTTCAGGGACGCAATTGAAGAAGTAGATTCGTTGAAAAAAGTGGTATTTCTTGAAAAAACTGTAAACCCTGACGATTTGATTAATACGATTAAAGTGCTGTTGCCATAAATTTCAGGCTGATTTTTCCCTGCTTTCCTTTTCAATAACAGGAAGAATCATTTGAATGATTGTTCCCTTGCCAAGTTCTGAATCTATGGACACAGTTCCACCATGATTTTCGGCAACCTGCCTTACAAATGACAACCCAAGACCGCTTCCCACAATGGATTTAACATTACTGCCTCGATAGAATTCTCCAAAAATATGTTTAATATCTTCTTTCGGAATGCCAATACCGCTGTCTTTTATTACCAGGATCAGTTGATCATCTTCTTTGCCGGCACTAATTTTAATTGTACCCTGTTCAGGCGTATAATTGACAGAATTCTGGATGAGGTTAGCTAATGCCCCACCCAATACAAAAGAATTGCCATAGAAAAGCTCCACTTCTTCCTCAACGATGATAGTCACCTCAATATGTTTTGATTCAGCCTGGTATTTATATGATTTGTAGGTGCGCTTAATTAATTCTTCAAGATGAAATTCATCCTTTTCAAAATGATCCTTTAGCTTCATACGAGTTAAGTGGAGCAAATCGTTTACAAAATCAATCAGTTTACTTGTTCTGGAGTAAGAATTTTTAATATATTTATTGTATTCTGTACTTATTTCCCCAAAAAGTCTTTGATTTAAGATTTCGAGATTGCTTTTAATGGCAGCCAGGTGATTTTTTATATCATGTGAAACGCGCAATACATATTCATTCTTGATCTGATCTTTTTTAAGTAACTCCCTGTTGGCAGCAGCCAGCGCTTTTTGCTGATCATGTAATTTTTTGGAAATCGTACTGGTCACATAAACGACCAGGTAAGAAGTAGCGATAAAGATGAGGATGGCAGCTAAAAGATACGCCTTATCAGTAGATATTAATTCTGAGATATGTGAATTCAGACTATAATGCGGAAGAACACCGATGGTTTCTAAAAACACGAGTGAAATAAACAACAAAACAACGAAGGTTGTTTGCATAAGACTATCCTTGCGGGGAAGGAGAATACTACCAATGACAATGTGTAAAACATAGAATACAATGAATGGATTTTCAATACCTCCGGAATTGTTCAGGACAAATGTTAGTATGATAAAATCTATAGATATCTGGAAGTTGAGAAAACCTCTGCCGAAATTGGGTTTTTCTACAGCTTCTTCTATTTCGGAAAGATATCCCAATATCAGGTGATAAATGATATTCAAGCCTATCATGCAAAAAACCGTAATTAAAAGGTATTGGACATTTACATTTAAATCAAGAACCCAGATTGCAAATAATATGGAGAAAAAAAGACATGTGATGGCGATCCAACGTAATTTAACAAGCCAAATGGCATTGTGCATCAGGTTTTTGGATGTAATTTTTTCAGGCATAATGATCTAGTTTAATATTGCTATTCCCCGATAAAGATTAAAAATCATTTTAATCTTAATTTTAGGAATATTCATATTGAATCATCCTTCTGATTTAATCTGCATATGGTACTGACTTAAATTCAGTACAAGCTGTTTTGAATGAAGATTTGCCTCGCAATTTAGGCAAATTCACTTAAATCCATAAGGGCAATTTTACTGAAAAAAGTGGCTAAAAGATGATATAGGTCATATTTTAATAAAAAATTTACACTACATTAGTGTCTCATATTAAAATTGATTTTTTGGAATGAAACATAGAATACATTCAAATTTAATATTTATTTAAAAGCAAATCACGTTCTTATATATGAGAACAAGATTTTCAAAACCGACCTGTGAAGAATGTGAGGTAAGATTTAAAACTTACTTTAATATTCTATCCCATGAAGATCTGCGGGATTTAAGCATAGAAAAAAGTTGTACATTTTTTAAAAAAAATCAGATTATTTTTTACGAAGGGGCTAATCCTAATGGAGTATACTGTCTGCATAAAGGAAAAGTTAAGCTTTATAAAGATGGATTGGATGGAAGAGAGTATATCATAAGATTTGTCGCTCCAGGCCAACTTTTCGGAATAAAGGCCATGATAGAAAGAACTAAATATTCAGCTACCAGTGCTGCCATTGAAGATTCTATTGTTTGCTTTATCAATAACCGGAAAATTTTTGAGCTGATAATGAAATACCCCAATATGACAAATTATATGCTCGTTTCCCTCAGCAGGATGCTTTTTGAAGCGGAGAGCAAGATGACGTCCATTGCCTTAAAAACAGTCAGACAAAGAGTTGCAGAATCTCTTATCATTATTAATAATACGTATGTAACAGAGGATGCTCAAAAAGGCTATCAAATCAGGTTAACAAGAGATGAACTGGCCAATACAGTAGGCTCTGCAACTGAAACGGTCATCCGTGTACTGGGGGAATTAAAAAATGAAGGACTCATTTCAGTTAAAGGGAGAACAATAACTATCACTGATTTAAAAGGCTTATTGGAAGTAGCTGAATTGCTTGAATAATTCCTGCCCTAAAAAACCTCAAAGTATTTATTGCCGGATCACATGTTTCGTTTTATGATATTTATCATATTACTAACTGATGGATGTCATTTTAAATCAATATGGGGCTTAGTAATATTAGCACAAAAAAAAAACAACTATTTAATCTGCAAATGGATTTGTTGCTAGCTTTCAATTCAATTTATATAATTCGTTCTTACACTTTCAAAATAGGTTATTATCAATTTGAAATACCAAAAATTAAATTCTATGGGAGATAAAATTGGAATTTGTTTTTATGATTCGGGACAAGGGTTTTCAGACTACTTCAATTTCAAGGAGTTATACGATTATGCATCCGGCTTACCCCAGGTTACAAAGATTTGGAATACAACAGAATTGGATTTAAAATCACCTGAAAAAATTAATGAACAAATAAAAGAAGTGAATCCTGATAAGATGATTCTTGCGGGTGATTTTCCGGGTGAAATTAAAAACCTTTTCGTAAGTGCCATGAGCCTTGCTGGTAAAAAAGCTGAAAATATTGAACTCGCTTCATTTGTTGAACATGCCTACTTAAATGGCCAAAGCACTGAAATGGCAAAAGTGGTCCTTTTATGTGCCATTAAAGGAGTCGATATTAGAAAAGTGCTGGTTCCTGATGAAGTGGATGTACATCCAGATACTTTGGTAATAGGCGGCGGAATTGCAGGAATTCAGGCATCCCTGGAGATAGCCAACGGAGGCCAGAAAGTTTTTCTTCTTGAAAAGACAGGGACCATCGGTGGGCATATGGCCATGTTTGATAAAACCTTTCCCACACTGGATTGTGCTGCATGCATACTGACACCAAAAATGGTGGATGTGGGCCAGCATTCCAACATTGAATTGATCACCTATGCGGAGTTGAAATCCATTAGCGGAGTGCCGGGTGATTATAAGGTCACAATCCATAAGAAGGCGCGCAAAGTGAATTTGGCAACTTGCATTGGTTGCGGTATTTGTTCAGAGAAGTGTCCGAGAGTTGCTCCAAGTGAATTTGATGCAGGCATTGCCATGAGAAAGGCTATTTACATTCCATTTCCACAAGCCGTACCCAACAAATACCTGGTTGATGAAGCAAATTGCACCTATTTTGAAAACGGGAAGTGCAAGGTTTGTGTGAAACTTTGTCCTGTTCCGGATTGTATTGATCTGGATGAAAAAGATACAGATGTTGAAATTACAGTAGGAAATATCATCGTAGCCTCTGGCTTCAAACCTTTTGATGCTAAAAGGATTGAAAGATTTGGTTACGGGAAATTTCCAAATGTACTGACCTCACTTGAGTTTGAAAGGTTGATCAATGCTTCGGGACCCACTGGTGGAAATATCACTTTCCGCAGCCAGGATAAAAAGGGAAATTGGATTTTTAAAGATGGTTCAGGAACACCTTCTAAAATTGCTGTGATCCATTGCATTGGGAGTAGGGATGAAAATTACAACAAGTATTGTTCAAAAGTGTGTTGCATGTATTCTTTGAAACTGGCACACCTGATCAAAGAAAAAATTCCGGAAGCAGATGTGTTTGAATATTTCATCGATATGCGGGCATTCGGAAAGGGATATGAAGAGTTTTATGAAAGAATAAAACAGGAAAATGTGCATATGATCCGTGGTAGAACAGCAAGCATTAAAGAAAAGGATCAAAAGCTGGAGCTGAGAAGCGAAGATATACTGAATGAAAAAATCATTGAGCAGGAAGTGGATATGGTGGTTCTGGCAATTGGTCTTGAGGCAGCTGAAAATTCAAATGAGCTGGCAAATATGCTGGGTATTCCATCTTCAAAGGAAGGATGGTACAATGAAGTCAATTATAACAGCAACCCGGTTAATACTTCAACAGGAGGTATTTCGATTGCTGGATTATGCCAGGGACCCAAAGACATTCCTGATACTGTTGCACAGGCTTCTGCAGCAGCAGCCAGGGTTTTACAAAGCATCATCAAAGGGAAAATACAGAAAAGTATTAAAGATATAAAACTTACTGATGTTGAAACAAGCATTAATCAATTAATGAAGAAATAATTATGAGATACCGAGTTAATCCTGATTTGAAATTAGACCTGAATCGATTTGGCGTCAAAGAAGATTGGCAGGACTGTTTTCATTGTGGGAACTGCACAGCTGTCTGTTCACTGACAGAAGAAAACATACTGTTTCCACGAAGAATCATCCGCAACGTTCAGCTTGGATTTAAAAATAAACTAGTCACTGATGTGGATCCATGGTTATGCTATTATTGTGGAGAATGTTCTGAAACATGTCCTCGTGAAGCAAATCCTGGTGAACTAATGATGTCATTTCGCAGATGGCTCACCATTAAATATGATTGGACTGGAATTGCCAGGTTATTCTATAAGTCTTTACCAGCATTCCTCATCGCGATGATCGTTGTAGCCATTGGAATAATAGTGATTGGAATCACGAAGGACTTCAAAGCCGAAGCCATGATGGAGTTCGGACATAAATTTGAAAAATATGTGATTTATGCGGTTGCCTGTTTGATCCTTCTTCCAAACCTTTTGAGAATGTTTTGGTTTGTCATTCTGAAGAATAAACTCAAAGTACCTGTTTTTGCGTATATAAGCAATAGCCTAAGTTTATTTGTCAACCTATTCACACAAAAGAATTACCTAAAATGTGAAGGAGATACATTCCGCTGGGTAGAACATTTATTGATAGTTATAGGCTATTTGGGATTGCTTGTGATAACTGTATTCTTCAATTGGTTTAATACAGATTCAGAAACTGTAAAGTGGATAGGCTATATTGTAGGGGCTCTTGTATTTATATTTACCTTTGATTTTGTATTGAAAAGATCCAGCAAAAAAAGAGAATCTTCAAAGTTTTCACACCCCAGCGATTGGATGTTTGTAGTCTGGTTATTTTTACTTGGATTAACTGCATTTATTACTCGTATTCTGGTTGATGCCGGAGCTATTGAGAATAATCTCTGGGTGTATTTTATTCACCTGATAGTAATTGCTCAATGGGGATTATTAATAGTCCCATTTGGGAAATGGACGCATTTCCTTTATCGTGCTTTTGCCATCTATTTTTCAAATCTCAAACAAGCTGCTTTAATGAAATAATAATCGAATAAACTTTATATGATGGAAGATACAAGAATAGGTTTATATGTTTGCTGGTGCGGTACCAATATCGCCAAGATGGTAGATGTCGAGCAGGTTGCAAAAGAATTGGGTGATCTGCCGAATGTGGTTCTGTCTAAAACTTATAAATATATGTGTTCAGACCCGGGTCAGGATATGATCATCCAGGATATCCAGGAAAACAATCTGAACCGTGTGGTTGTTGCTGCCTGTTCACCCAGGATACATGAACTAACCTTCAGAAGGGCGCTGGCAAATGCAGGCCTGAATCCTTATATGTTTCAAATGGCCAATATCCGGGAACAAGTTTCATGGGTTCATACTGACAGGGAGGAGGCAACTAAAAAAGCCAAATCATTAATTGCCGGAGCCATTAGTCGGGTAGCTTATCATGAAGCACTTGAAAAGCGGACAGTTGAAATTGATCCTGCTACCTTGATTTTGGGAGGTGGAATAGCAGGTATGTCTGCAGCGCTTGAAATTGCTGATGCAGGAAAACAGGTTTACCTGGTTGAAAAAAAGGCCCAGCTCGGTGGTCAGCTGTTGCAGGTTGACCTTACCTTTCCTTTCATGTACAGTGCACAACAGCTTAGACAAATGATCATTGAAAAAGTCGTTCAGCACCCCAATATCCAGGTTTTTAATAATCAGGTAGTTGAAGAGGTGAATGGATACATTGGAAATTTCAGTACACAAATAAAAAATGGTAAAAAGAAAGAAACTGAGCTGAAATTTGGAAATGTTATTGTTGCAACGGGTTTAAAAGCTTTCGATCCACAGGGTATTGAAGCCTATGCTTACGGTAAATTTCCGAATGTAATTACTTCCCTTGAATTTGAGAAAATGCTTTTGAAGGGAAAGATTCAAACGAAAGAGGGAAAGGTTCCAAAAAATATCGCCATCATACATTGTGTGGGTAGCCGGAATAAAGATTACCATGAGTATTGCAGTCGCACCTGCTGTATGACAGCATTAAAATTTGCCAACCAGCTTAAATCAGCTATCCCGGATTCAAATGTGTACGAATTATATGCTGATATGCGCTCATTTGGAAAAGGTTGCGAAGAGTTGTACACAAAAACCTCTACAAAAGGAGTTACCTTTCTCATGTTTGACCAACAGGACAAATTACCCGAGGTAATTAAGGCAGGTAAAAATGATGGTTGTGAGATGCTTATTCAAATGGATGAAAAACTATCCGGGGAAGAAGTGGAAATTCCTGCTGATTTAATAGTGCTGATGGTGGGTATGGAAGCCCATGAAGACGCAAAGAAAACAGGACACTCAGTGGGTATTAGCCTTTGTGGAAATAGTTTCTACATTGAAAAACATCCCAAATTAGACCCTGTAGCCACCACTACAGATGGGGTATACATTGTTGGAAATTGCCAGGGACCAAAAGATATCCCGGATTCCATATGTCAGGCCAAAGCTGCAGCTGCAAGAATACTGGGAACCATTAATAAAAAACAGGTAGAAATCGAAGTGACAACCGCTTTTGCCAATGAAGAACTGTGCTGCGGATGTCAGACTTGTGTACAGGTATGTCCTTACACTGCCCTTAGCTATGAGGAGGAAAAAAATATCTCTGTTGTTAATGAAGCACTTTGTAAAGGATGTGGAACATGCGGTTCTGCCTGTCCATGCGGAGCTATTAGTAGCAGGCATTTTACTGATAAACAAATACTATCGCAGATAGAAGGACTAATGGAGATGATTCTTCAAGAAGAAATATCAGAAAACTAAAAGAAATAAAATTTTTAAACACTGGAGGAAAATACTATGAGTTTTAATCCTAAAATTGTCTCGTTTTTATGTAACTGGTGTTCTTACACGGGAGCTGACCTGGCAGGGACATCCAGGATGAAATACGCTTCGAATATTCGCATAATCAGAGTGATGTGTTCCGGAAGGGTGGAACCCACCTTTGTTTTGAAAGCCTTCCAACAAGGAGCTGATGGTGTATTAATTTGTGGTTGTCATCCCGGTGATTGTCATTACCATGAAGGAAATTACAATTGCCTGAGAAGATTTAAGCTCATGCAAAAGTTTATTGATCAGATGGGAATTGAAAAAGACAGGATGAAGTTGAAGTGGATCAGTGCCAGTGAAGGGAAAGATTTTGCCAAACTTGTGGATCAATTTACAGAAGAGATCAGGGAGTTTGGCCCTTGTAAAGTAAAAGAAATAGTTGAAACCTTATCCTAATAATTAAACAAATGGCAAAAACGGAAGCAAAACCAAAATTGAAATTAGCTGTTTATTGGGGAGCAGCATGCGGGGGTTGTTGTGTTTCAGTCCTTGATGTACATGAAAAACTTTTTACAGTGCTAGAGCATGCTGATCTTGTTTTTTGGCCAATAGCGCTTGATATTAAGTACAAAGATGTGAAAGCTATGCCTGATGGTCATATCGATCTCACTCTTTTTAATGGTGCAGTTCGAAACAGTGAAAATGAAGAAATGGCCAAACTACTTCGGAAAAAAACCAAAGTTTTGGTAGCTTATGGTAGTTGTGCCCATATGGGTGGTATTCCTGGGCTTGCAAATTTTTCATCAAAAGAAGAAATATTCAGTCGCGTTTACGAAGAAAGTGAATCAACGATAAATCCTGATAAAATTCGTCCTGTTCCTGAATTTGAAGTAAAAGAAGGAATACTGGATATACCGGTATTTTATAACGATGTGAGAACACTGGATCAGGTTGTCAATGTGGATTATTACCTTCCCGGTTGTCCTCCTCAAACGGAACGCCTGGTGGAAGTGTTTCTTGCAATTGTTACCGGTGCTGAATTGCCTCCTGCAGGATCAGTCATCGGTGCATTGAATAAAACCCAGTGTGATGAATGTGAAAGAAAGCAGACTGAGGATAAAAGTATTTCAGAATTTAAACGACCCATTGACATTGTTGACGATGGGGAAAGCTGTTTCCTGGAACAGGGAGTGATTTGTATGGGTCCCGCTACAAGAGGTGGATGTGATGTCAGATGCATAGAGGGAAATGCTCCTTGTCGTGGATGCTATGGTCCACCAGATGATATTCCTGATCCAGGTTCAAAAATGCTTTCGGCAGTGGGTACTATCATTAAAGGAAATAATGAATCTGAGATCAATGCTACTGTTGACACAATTGATGATCCTGCAGGTTTATTTTATAGATTCAGCTTACCTAATTCAATTTTAAGAAGGAAAGTATTATGAAGAGAATAACGATTGATCCGATTACTAGGCTTGAAGGTCATGGTAAAATTGAAATATTCATGACAGATGAGGGAGATGTGGAAAATGTTTATTTCCAGGTGCCCGAATTAAGAGGTTTTGAAAAATTCTGCGAAGGAAGACCAGTTGAGGAATTAGCGCAGATTGTAACCAAAATCTGTGGTGTATGTCCGGGTTGCCATCACATGGCTTCTGGAAAAGCAGCGGATGCTGTATATGGTGTCACGCCTACTCCAACTGCCAAAAAGCTACGTGAATTGTTTTATATGGCTCATTATGTTCATAGTCATATCGCTCATTTTTATGCTTTAGCTGCTGCTGATTTTGTAGTGGGTCCTACTGCCCCGGCTGCTGAAAGAAATATTTTAGGAGTTATTAATAAAGTAGGTGTCGAAGTGGGAACTGAAGTGATCAAACAAAGACGGTTAGCGCAAGAAATACAAGCCCTGCTGGGAGGCCATCAAACTCATGTCGTGATGAATATACCCGGTGGGGTTAGAAAAGGATTAACTGAAGAACAGCGAGATGATATTGTGGAAAAAGCAAAGGGATTTATTGAATTCGCAAAATTCAGTTTGAAAATATTTGAAGATGTTGTTTTAGCTAATGAAGGCTATGTTGATTTGATTGTAAATGGTCCTTATAATCTGAACATTTATTCTATGGGTTTGGTGGATCAGAACAATAAAGTCAACTTTTATGATGGAAAAGTCAGGGTTGTGGATACAAAAGGAGAAGAACATTGTAAATACAGCCCTGAGGATTATATGAATTACGTTGCTGAGCATGTTGAACCCTGGACTTATCTGAAGTTTCCATTTCTGAAAAAAATTGGTTGGAAGGGATTTGTGGATGGACAGGATTCAGGTGTTTATCATGCCACACCACTTTCCCGCTTAAATGCTTCAGATGGAATGGCCACTCCTTTGGCACAAGCTGAATATGAGAAAATGTATGAAGTGCTGGGTGGAAAACCTGTTCATGCCACATTGGCCATGCATTGGGCCAGGCTGGTAGAGTTGCTTTATTCGGCTGAGCATTGTCTCGAATTAGCACAGGACCCTGATATAACAGGAAAAGAACTAAGAACACCATTAACAAATATCCCAAATGAAGGTGTTGGAATAGTCGAAGCCCAAAGGGGAACGCTCACACATCATTACTGGACAGATAAAAAAGGAATTGTCACTAAAGCCAATATCATAGTTGGAACAACCAATAACAACGCTGCCATATGTATGTCTTTGAAAAAAGCAGCCCAAAACCTGATCAAGAAAGGAGTGGAAGTGAATGATGGAATTCTGAATATGGTCGAAATGGCTTTTCGTGCATATGATCCTTGTTTTTCATGTGCTACACATTATCAAACAGGTAAAATGCCTTTGAAAGTGAACTTCAGGGATTTGGAAGGCAAAATATTGCGAACAGTTCAACGTAAATAAATATTGTGTAGTAGGAATAAAGTATTAATTTTTGGCCTGGGTAGTGATATACTGACGGACGATGGAATTGGTTCTACAGTAGTTCATCAACTTCAACAAGAAAGCCTCCTTAATCATTGTGATTTTAAAACAGCACTTTTATTCAATCTGGACTTAGTTAAGGAGTTTGAAAGTTATGAATTGATTATCATTATTGACGCCACTTTAAGTAAAACTAAAAGTACAGGAGAGATTTCAATAAACCATATGTCTGATTTTATAGACACATTACACTTGTCCAATATACATGAAACATCATTTATTAATATGGTGGATTTTTGGAAAAAACTGGGATTTAAAATACCAGATGACATATATGTAATTTCAATAGTGATTAAAGAATTTTCAGTTTTTAGTGATTCAATGAGTGAGGAAATTCAAAGAAAATACAATCAAATTTTTCAAACTGTTTTGGATTGGATAAAATCCAAATCCTCTGCATTAAGCCATTGATTTAGAAATGCTATATTTTTATTAATGAAAAGTATTTTCAATAAAAAAGGGATGATTGAATATCCCAATAAAATTAGAAAAGAACAAATTTGTACCAGCGACAATATTCAGGTCATAACCGATTGTTATTGTCCAAATGGTCACAGCCTGGTCAATTCACAGGCAAATTTTAGCGGATTTGCTGGTATTGTGCTGAAAATAGAAACTCAGGCAGATTGGGGAACTATTGCTATCAGTCCAATATCTCATGATAAGAGAAGTATCCTCTTAGGTACCAATTGTGAAAAGGGTGATTCTATTGGGTTTTTTTGTCCCCACTGTGATATAAAAATTCCCGTGTATACAAAATGCTACTGTGGAGGTGATATAGTTGCACTCTTTTTAGACCAGGAAACAAACTTCTGCGATTGTATTGGATTTTGTGATAACTATGGATGCAATAATGCGGAAATAATTGAGGATATGGTTTTCGCATCAAAAACAAGAACAACTAAAATGGCTCAGACAAGATGATTTGTTCAATTAGGGCTTGATTTCAATACTTTAATATCCGAGTTTTACAATCAAAGAATGAAGCACAACATTTGAAAACAATAATTAAAATTTATAAAATTGGAACAGAAAAACATTTTGATAGTAGGCATGGGGAGTGATTTCCATACTGATGAAGGCATTGGTGTCAAAATGGTCAGTAAACTTTCCGCGGATCCTTATTTTCAAAAACTTAGTTTTAAGACCGAGTCCCTGTTTAGCCTGGTGACTCTGGACTCAATAAAAGGCTATAAAACGGTTGTTTTTATTGACGGAATGAATCAAAACATGAATCCACCCGGACATATTTCCATTCATAGCTTATTTGATTTCCAGGAAACCCTTCACCTAAAGAATATTCATGAAATGAATTTTAGGGATTGTTTTACATTTTGGAAAAAACTGGAATATCAAATTCCTGAAAATGTATTTGTTATTTCTATTGAAGTGGATGATTTCTTAAGTTTTGGATCAAAACTGAGTCCTAAACTCAGTAAAAGCTTTGATGAAAACCTAAACCAGGTGAAATCCTGGATTCATCATTTATCCATTTCAGATAAATGCATGTTAATTCCGGCATAACAGCCTAATCTACTAGAAGAGAATTAATTTTTAATTCCTTTCCCTGGATTATACTGCAAAGTGGATGCTTGCATTCCGGGCATACTTCATACAGGTTCTCTAGCTGAAAATGATGTAAACACTTTAAACAAACCGCTTTTCCTTCAAGCTGATTGATCATTATCTCCGCCTTTTCAAGCATGGTGTTTTTAATAGCTTCCTGCAAAGCAAAGTCAAGCGCTTCGTATACTACACCAGAAAGTTTCCCTACAGCTAGTTCTATGCTTACGATTTTTTTCGCCCCGGATTTTTTTGCTTCTTCTTCAGCGATTTCTATGATGTTCATTGCAATTGAAAGTTCATGCATGGGCTGACATTTGGGATACCAAAGTTAAAGATAATTATAATCTAAATAATTTGATTGAATAGATTGTCAGCCTTTAATGGCGCATATTTATTTGAAGGATATCTGGTTAACAACCAGTGAATTGTATCAACAAAAATGATTAATATCATTTTCTTTTTTAGAATAGTTATTAACTTTGTATTAATAATTATAGTCTAAAAAAAATGCCAAAATCAATTACGTTTAATGTTTGCTGTCCTGCATGTAAAAATTCATTAATGGATAAAAATAAATTGCTGCATGGTAAGCCAAGCATTCGTTTGAATATAGTGGGCAATAGCAGGAATGGAACTATGCTCTTATGCTCCGTCTATGATTGCTATGATCACCAGGTGAATATCCCAGTTAAAGACCAGGATATTATAAGTTTTTATTGCCCGAATTGTATGCAGAATCTGTCTGTTGAAACAACTTGTGATATCTGTGAAGCTCCTATGGTGCAATTCTTACTGGATATAGGGGGCAAAGTAAATATTTGTTCCAGGAAAGCCTGCAAAAACCACAATGTATCATTTGTGGATTTAACATCCGCATTAAATGCATTATACAATAAACTTAAGACAAATCCTACCAGTAAAAAGTGAGCGTTTAGCTGAGATCCTTTAGCAAATTCTGGGCAATTGTTCTCCTGCAAGCATGTCCATAATCCTTCTTCCCCCGATTTCAGTTTTAACCCAGGCTTTACCCATGTGATCAGCTGTGATTTCTCCTATGATGGAAGCTTTTTTTGCCAATTTATTTTTTCTCATAGTTTGGAGCACTATATCAGCATCATCTTTTCCTACTACCATAACGACTATTCCCTCATTTGCCACATAAAGAGGATCAAAACCCATCAGCTCACACATAGCCCGAACCTCGTCCCTGATGGGGATCTGGTTTTCCGATAACTCGATACCAAATGCACGACTTTTAACCAGTTCACTTAAAACCGTAGCCAGCCCTCCCCGGGTTGCATCTCGCATAAAATGAATTTGATCTGATATTTGAAGTACTTCTGTAATTAACTTATTTAAACAGGCACAATCTGATTGGATTGGGGCTTTAAACCGATTGAATTCACGTGCTTTGAGAATCGCCATTCCATGATCTCCTAATGTTCCGTTGATGATGATTTTATCATCCACCCGGATTTTTTCAGCTGTTCCAATTGATTTGTTTTTATCTTCAATAAAACCAATGCCACTGGTATTTATGAATAGTTTATCACATTGTCCTCGATGAACAACCTTGGTATCACCAGTGACTATGTTGACACCTGCTTTTTTTGCTTCTGCGGCCATACTGATGACGATTTCTTCAAGCATTTTCATGGAAAAGCCTTCTTCAATGATGAAGGAAGCACTGAGAAATTTAGGTGTTGCTCCAGAAACAGCCAGATCATTAATGGTTCCGCAAACAGCCAGTTTACCAATATCACCTCCTGGGAAAAATATCGGGTCTACAACAAAAGAATCCGTTGTAAAAGAAAGGCTTCCTTCGTCATGCTTCAGGATAGCAGAATCTGTTTGCTGACTTAATGTGGGATTATCGAAATGCTTCACAAATATATCCTGAATCAAATCATGAGAAAGGGTTCCTCCGCTTCCATGTCCTAATAAAATGCTATCATTCATGACTTAAACTAAAAATTTCTATTGTATTTATAATACGCATGACAAGCTCCTTCAGATGAAACCATGCAAGCTCCGACAGGATCAGATGGATTGCATGTTTTGGCAAAAAGTTTACAATCCTTTGGATTTTTGAGACCTTTCAGTATTTCTCCACAAATGCAACCTTTGTCTTCCCGAAGGCTTTCAACTGTTACATTTAAAACTTTTTCTGAATCAAAATTCATGTATTTTTCTCTTACAGCCAGTCCACTTTCAGTCAACACACCCAGGCCCCGCCACCAATCATCCCTTAATTCAAACACTTCATGCATAATGTCTTTGGCTTTTTCGTTTCCCTTCAGTTTTACAGCTCGCTTGTACTGTATCTCCACTTTTGGATCATTTGCTTCGACTTGCCTGACCAACATATAAACAGATTGTAATAAATCCACAGGTTCAAATCCGGAAATGACACAGGCAATTCCAAACTTTTCAGGGAAGTCTAAATATATTTCATGACCGGTAATGGTGCTTACATGCCCGGGTGCAATGTATCCATCTATTTTTACCCCTTCGTCGATCAGTGCTTCCATAGCAGGTGGCATTATTTTATGAGCACTGAATAGGAGGAAATTTTCCAGATTTTCTTTCCAGGCAGTTTGTATAGTGGCTGCAGATCCGGGAGCAGTTGTTTCAAACCCTATCCCTAAAAAAACAACCTTTTTCTGAAGATTTTTACGGGCCATGTCCAGTGCATCCAGTGAAGAATACACAATGCGAATATCAGCTCCACGGGCCTTTTCCTTTTCTAGCGTGGAGCTTGAACCTGGTACACGTATTAAATCCCCAAAACTGGCAATAATTATATCGTCTAACCTACTGTATGCAATGGCTTGATCAATATAACCTCTGCTGGTTACACATACCGGGCAACCCGGACCTGAAAGAAGATGTATGTTTTTAGGGAGTAAGGATGGTATCCCAAATTTCTGAATCGCCATCGTATGGCCTCCGCACACTTCCATCAATCGGATCTCACGACTGGAGATGCTTTGGATTCGCTGAATCAAATGCTGAACGATCTCTTTATCTCTATATTCGTCAATGTATTTCATGCTCATTTTGATGCTTAAACTACTTTGCCTGCTCTTGCGTATTTGGAGGCAGGTAAGATGGATAAATTCATGGTTTAATTAATAATTGGTTTTACACCTTTTCCCAAAGGTCCATAGGAGTCTCCTTCAGAGGATGCCTTCGGCACAACTTTTTTTACCTGACGAAGCTTTAGCGAAGTCAGGAACTTTTAACCTTTAACTTTCAATCTGTCCTCCCTCTTTCATCTTTTTCCTCTTCTTCTATTTGTTTATTCAATTCTTTCAATTCTTCGAATAGCTTCAGTGTTTCCATAGCCTCCTCCTCGCTGAGCTTTTGTATCGCATATCCGGTATGTAGCAAAACATAATCGCCCACCTGAATATCTTCAACAATTTGAAGACTGGCTTCATATTCAATTCCTCCCAATGAAACTTTTGCCATTTCTCCATGAATCTCTAAAACTTTTGCCGGTACACTCAAACACATGATATATTAATTACTTAATTAAACCCAATTCTCTCTTTTTTGCTGCTATAGCTATTTGTCCAAGAGCTATTCCTCCGTCATTTGAAGGAATTTTACTATGCGTATAAACATCAAAGCCATACTCTATCAGTTTTCTTTCAACTCTTTCTAAAATATATTTATTCTGAAAACAACCACCAGACAGGACCACTTTGTTTAAATTATATTCTTCGCTGATATTTTTAACAGCTCCAAAAATAAGCTGTATAATAGTATTATGAAATTTTGCAGCTATTTTAGAAAGAGCTATTTTGTTTTTAATATCTTGTATTAGTTCTTGGAATGTAGCCTTAAATGAAATGTTTTTACCTGGATCGTATGCATAAATTCCGGATTCATTTTGGTCAATAATAGACTCTAAGAGCATGGGAGCTTCTGCATGAAAACTAGCCTTGCGACAAATTTGAAGTAAAGCTGACACTCCATCAAACAACCTTCCGGCACTTGAACTCAACGGACTGTTGATTTTTGTTTTTATCATATCAATTATGAATAGCAGTTCTTCTCTAGGAATATTTTTTAGAAAATCCAGGTCCAAAGCAAATAAATCATCCTTGTAATACTGATATAGATAAGAAACTGCAGTTCTCCAGGGTTCGTAAATGGCTTTGTCTCCTCCGGGAATGGGTACATAATCAAAATGAGTAATCCGTTGATAATCATTTAAATCACAAACAAGGAATTCTCCTCCCCAAAATTGACCATCATCCCCCAGTCCAGTCCCATCAAAGCTCACACCTATCATCATTTCATCCAAACCATGTTCAGCCATGCAGGATGCAATATGAGCATGATGATGCTGAACCTGAACAAATGAAATATTTAATTCTTTAGCATATTTAGTGGATAAATAATCGGGATGTAAATCGGCAACAGCCAGGGATGGAGACCACCGGTAAAGTTTTTTATAACGATCAATTGATTCTGCATAAAACTCCAGGGTTTCCAGATTCTTTAGATCGCCAATATGCTGGCTTAAAATAACCTGTTCTCCTTTTCCGATGGCAAAGCAGTTTTCCAGCTCTGCCCCGGCCGCAAAAATACCATCCATATTTGCTTTTTGATAGATAGGTGAAGGGGCAAAGCCTCTTGATCTTCGTACCAACCTGCTTTTTTCATTCGCTACAAAAGCAACAGAATCATCTGATCGGTTATATATATCCCTGTTATAGGTAATAAGAGCATCGTAATAGATACTCAGACTATTTTTTGCTTTTTCATTTTCAATAATAATGGGTTCGTTGGAGACATTTCCACTTGTTAATACAATGGCATTCGTTTTCAATTTTTCAAAAAGCAAATAGTGAAAGGGCATATAGGGAAGCATTACACCAATGGTTTTCAATTCATTGCAAACAGAATTTGCTGTTTTCTTTTTTGATTCAAGCAAAACAATGGGACGCTGCCAGGAGCTTAACAAGTTTTTTGATGATCCATTTAAATAGGCATATTCTGAAACACTTTTAATATCTGCGATCATGACGGCAAAAGGTTTTCCTTCCCTGATCTTATGTTTCCGTAAGCCGGATACTGCCTCTTCCTGAGTCGCATCGCAGGCCAGGTGAAAACCCCCTTGCCCTTTTATGGCTATAATTTTACCATCATCAATCAGATTGGAAGTCATTTCCAGTATATCATGGATATCTGAAAATTCCCGGTTTTGATATTCCAGTAAATAAGCCGGGCCGCAGGTATTACAGGCAACAGGTTGGGCATGAAACCGCCTGTTGGTGATCATTGTATATTCTTCCTCACAAATAGAACACATAGGAAAAGCATCCATGGTGGTTTTATGCCTGTCGTAGGGCAGGTCCTTGATTATTGAGAAACGGGGGCCGCAGTGAGTGCAGTTGACCAATGGATAATGCAGCCGGTGTTCCTGCTGTTTAATGTCCTTTAAACACAGCTCACAAACAGCTATGTCGGGGCTTATTTCTGTTATTTCAGCAGAAGTACTTTTGCTTTTAACTATTTGAAACTTGTCATGGTTTTTAAATTCTTCATCAAAAATATCTATTGAAAAAATATTCGATGCAAGTGGAGCTTCTATCGGAATTTTCTGTATAAAGGATTTTAAATTGCTTTCAGTACCTTCAGCTAGAACCAGAACTCCGTCATTCCTGTTTTCAATCCATCCATGAATGTGGTGCTTGTTTGCCAATAAATAAATAAAAGGTCTGAAACCTACACCCTGAACCAATCCCTTTATGCGGATACGCTTGGATTTCATGTAAAGCCCTTTCATTATTAAACTGCTCAAAAAGAAATTATATCCAATACAAACTTATACTTTTGAAATAATATAAAACCATCTTAAATAAGGTTCTTAAACATATTTGATGATATTTTTTAGTAGTTATCTATGTGGCGATCTTAACTAAAAATGAATTAATAATTGAAAATCTGACTGATTTGGCAAAGCTTGATGTATTGGTATATGGATATGGAAATCCGGGTCGCCAGGATGATGGTTTGGGCTATGCTTTTATTGAAGCTTTTGAGAACTGGATTGTAAAGAACAGGATAAAACACATTGAATGCAGGAATAGTTTCCAGTTAAATATGGAAGATGCAGAAATTATATCCACTAAGAAACTGGTTCTTTTTGTCGATGCCTCAAATGAAGAAATAGCTGACTATTGTTTCAGTAAAGTAAAACATTCCGATACGGAAATTGGTACGAGTATGCATTCGGTTTCTCCTTCACTGATTTTAGATCTGTGTCAACAAATTTATCATAAAAATCCACCCACTTATTTATTGCATATAAAAGGATATGAATGGGATTTCGGTGACAGCCTGAGCAGGCAGGCAAAAGATAATTTGAGCAGGGTCCTGGACCAGGTTCAGGAAATCATGATAAAAGAGAATGTGGATGATATCATTTTAAAAATGAATCATTTGCTTGAAGAAAAAAGCTGTAAATAAACTGTTTTATTGGTTTAACCAGTACTCAAAATCCCAGGAACTGAATTCCCATCCCCGATAACAAAATAATTGCTCCGCCTATTGCATGTGAATATCTTTCCAGTTTTTTGAGATATATAAAACTAACACCCTTTGAAATAAGAAGAACGAGTGTCAGCATGGTTGAAATCGTTACAATTGAAAAAACAGATGCAACAATAAAAACTCCAAATGTACTGGCTTCCACGGCAGGAAACATCAGCAAAGGAATAAGGGGTTCACATGGCCCCAAAACAAAAATGAGGAAAAGAATCCAGGGAGTGAGATTGGTTCTGTGCACATGATCGTGGTCATTTTTATGTACATGCTCATGATTGTGAATTTCCCCATCGTGCACATGTACATGTTTGTGAGCTTTGTTCTTTACCGCCCTGTATATTCCCCAAATCATATAGATTAATCCGAATAACATGAATGCCCAGGCTGCAAGACTCCCTCTTAGGCTTTCAAACCTGATCAATTTATTTAATCCTATTCCGAAACCTATCCCCAAAGAGCCTACCATGATAGAACTGCCAACATGTCCTACTCCGCATAATGTTGTGACCAGTATAGTTTTATAAAGTTTCCATTTACGCACTTTCGACATAACGATAAATGGAAGGTAGTGATCTGGTCCCAGAAGTGTGTGAATAAATCCTAGTGATGCAGCACTTCCTGTTAATATTAATAATTCATTATTCATTTAGCTGGGTGTTTTATAAGGATACCATCCCCGTTCAGTTGCATATAAGAGTGTGAGCTGCAGCTTTTACATACTTTCTTTTTAGCTTTTTCAATGATCCTGGTGGACATGACAGATTCTCCACATACATCACAAATAAGACTTTGATGAGAGGGTGCATAAGCTGGTATAACTGTTTTAATTTGCTCTACTTTGAAAATTTGCCTGAAGTCTAAATCCAGCAATGCGAAAGCTGCCTTCTTACCCTTTTTTTTATATTTTGTGACTTCATTAACATCTCTGTTATGATTTTCCACTACCTGTTTGTAATTTTTTGTAAATCCATTGGTCTTTTTATGAATATATTCTTTAGAATTGGCCTGGACAGATATCCTTATTCCATAGCCATCCCTCTTGCATAAAGTGAAGGCTGTTTTACCAAAATCATTAAAGACCAATGCGTTATTGCCAAAAGTACAACCTGTGACATATTGGACTCCATCCGAAAAGCAATTATTCGTTTCAGTTATGGCGATCATGTCTTCTAAACCATCCGATGTGGAATCAATTTGCTTCATGGCATATTGGGCTGCCATTACTCCTAAAGCAAGTCCCGGACAATAATGTCCATGAAGTCTGGCAGATTCTATTAATAATTTTCCCAGATTGTCATTTTTGATCAAGCTATCAATTTTTTTTCTCAGGTTCATCAATACATTTATAAGTCATGAGGATTGATGTTCATATCCTTTTTAATCCATCCATTTCTTCAGATTCTGAAGCTGTAAATATACAAAGCTGTTATATTACTAACAGCATAAATCAAATAATTATTTCCTAATGTGTTAAAAAACAATGAATTATAATTTCATGCGGTTTTTGTTCTATTTTACAATTATTTTTGAATGTTATTTTTCACATAGTTTATGAAAGAACACAAATTAATAGTAATCCTTTTAATTATATTATTTAATACTTCATACGCTGGCGAACAACCTGTTTACTCCTCCTTTTTTACTGATGAAGCTTGCCGGGTTGACTTCTACTTAATCGGGGGTTATGATACGCAATCCATTGAAATAGTCCAGGTACAAAAAATAGATCTCTGGGGTGGTTCAAAAACCATCATGATAGATCCACTGAATTATGGAAATTATCGTGTACTGGTATATGACCTGAGAAGCGGTAAACTGATTTATCAAAGGGGATTCTCCACTTTATTTGAAGAATGGCAGGAAACAAAAAGAGCGAAAGATACCCTGAAGGCATACGAGGAAACTATATTGTTCCCCTTTCCAAAATTTGCAATAAATGTTTTAATACAATCAAGAAAAAGAGATAATTCTTTTGAAACATTAATAGAGTACAATATCAATCCACAGGATGATAAGATCACCTCCAGTCAAAATGAACTTTTATATAAATACGTTCTTAAGAATGGGGAACCCCATAAAAAAGTGGATATTGTTTTTCTACCGGATGGGTATACAGAAGAACTGAAGTCGAAATACCTGAAAGATGTAAGAATTCATGTCAAAAAGTTGCTTAGGAATTCTCCTTACAGAAAGAATAAGAAAGATTTTAATGTAATCGCCATTGAAACCTGGTCGAAGAACACAGGTACCGATTTTCCCCAATTCCTGCATTTTGAAGATACCCGTTTTGACTGTTCTTTCAATACTTTTGGAAGCGAACGATATTTAATGACTGAAAGTTATTGGAAAGTGATGGATGCAGCTTGTGTAGTACCTTTTGACCAGGTTGTTATTTTAGTCAATTCAAATGAATATGGAGGAGGAGGAATTTACAATCATTATGCAACTTTCACTTCTGACCATAAAATGTCAGATTATGTATTATCTCATGAATTTGGACATTCATTTGCAGGCCTGGCTGATGAATACGTGGAAAACATACCTTATGAAGAAAAGATTTTCCTGGATGTGGAACCCTGGCAACCCAATATCACTACTTTGCAAAATTTTAAGGAAAAATGGGCCAATATGGTGGAAATTACGACCCCGATCCCTACCTCATCTGATATTTTCGGAAAAGAAATACTTGGTGCATATGAAGGAGCTGGATATTTGGCAAAAGGAGTTTACAGGCCATTGTTTAATTGTTCCATGCGAGCTGCCATCCGAAATCGATTTTGCCCTGTTTGTACGCAGGCAATCAGGGAAATGATTCTCCTGAATACCTATTGATTTATTCTAATATTTTTATATTGAGCTTATCTTAACCTGTTTAGTAGTTGAAATAATACTTTACAAAATTAAAGCTCGTTATTTAATATGTAAAAATGATTAAATTGCTTATTTGTTCTAAGGGCCGTCTTTTGCTTTGTTTGGAAGCTAAGCATTTGAACGTCATAAAATATATACATCTATAATTAGTATATTAATCTCTTTTATTTTTATATCTAAAACACAATTAAAATCATGTCATTTGAATTACCTAAACTTCCTTATGGAAGTGATGATCTGGAGCCTGTAATCAGTGCAAAAACAATAAGTTTTCATTATGGAAAACATCATCAGGCTTATGTCAATAATCTTAATAAGTTAATTGCAGGAACCGAGTTTGAGAACATGGATCTGGAATATATCATCCTGAATTCGGATGCTGGACTATTTAATAATGCAGCCCAGGTCTGGAACCATACCTTTTATTGGGAAGGATTTGTACCTCAGGGAGGAGGAAAACCCAGCGGGAAACTGGCTGAAATGATCGATGATTCATTTGGATCTTTTGATTTATTTAAAGAAAAGTTCAGTAATGCCGCAGCCACTCAATTTGCTTCCGGATGGGCCTGGTTGGTTTTAAACAAAGAAGGGAAACTGGAAATTGTCAAAACTGCCAATGCAGCCAATCCTTTAACCGATGGATTGAAACCATTGCTTACATGTGATGTCTGGGAGCATGCCTATTACCTGGATTATCAAAACAGGAGACCTGATTATATCAGCGCTTTCTGGAAATTGGTGAATTGGGAAATGGTTAACAGTAGATTGTAAATCAGATATTTTAAATTACTTCTTTCTTAGATTTATTCAATCATCTGCCCTGTTTTTTGTAAAGTGAGTTAAAGCAGAAAATTGCGCTGGCTTTGACTTGTCTGCAGAAAAAATGAAACTTCATAATTATTCACAATCAGTTAAACAAAACTGGTATAGCTTTTGTATAAACAAGAATAGTTCTAAATAAATAATTCGTACAATTAAAAACAAACAAATGTCTTTTGAATTACCAAATCTAGATTATGCCTTTGATGCATTAGCTCCGCATATTGACGCAAGAACCATGGAAATTCATCATGGAAAACATCATGCTGCTTATGTGAGCAACTTAAATAATGCCCTTAAGGGAACAGATGGCATAGAAAAAAACCTGGAGGATATTATAAAAAATATTTCAAAATACCCGGCAGCAGTCCGCAACAATGGTGGTGGACACTTCAATCATACATTATTCTGGAAAATATTGTCTCCACGGGGAGGCGGACAACCTGCCGGTTCATTAATGGACGCGATCAACTCAGAATTCGGATCATTTGATACTTTTAAAGATACATTCAGTAAATCTGCAATGACACGTTTTGGCTCAGGATGGGCATGGTTGTGTTTGGATAACAATGGGAAATTAAGTGTCTGTTCTTCCCCTAACCAGGATAATCCTTTAATGGATATCGCTGAATGCAAAGGTTCACCCATTCTGGGGCTGGATGTCTGGGAACATGCGTACTATCTGAATTATCAAAACAGGAGAGCTGATTATATCAGCGCATTCTGGAATGTTGTCAACTGGGATGCTATATCGACAAGTTTTCAGCATTTGAGCAAGTAATAAATATAGTTTTTACATTGTTTGTCTTCATTGTAAAAACTGGCTGACGGCTTTCTCGTATCTTCCAAACTTTTATGGTAGCCTGAGCAGAAAAACGAATAAAACAGGATGGAACGGCAGAATACTGCCTGCTAGTCAGGCAGTAACTCTGAATATTACAATGAGTATAGTCTTTGCTCGTTTTGATGTTTATAATTCGAACAGGCCTGTCTGATGTCATCTTATCAATTGAAAAATGCTCATCTTTGAGAATATTAAAAACACCAAAGATCTTAATACAAAGTGTTTTTTATGTCAGATCAGAAAAACTATATTGAACACGAAGGAATAGTAATTAAATCCTCTCCCTCACAGGTCGATGTGAAAATAATCGTCAAATCCGGATGTGCCAGCTGCCATATAAAAGGAGCATGCAACTTTTCAGATATTCAGGAAAAAGTAATTGAAGTCAGAAATCCCAAAACAGTCTTTGAAGTGGGGGAAAAAGTATTGATCGGAATGGAAAATACATTGGGTTATAAGGCATTATTTCTTGGATATTTGTTCCCATTCGCGGTCATTATTATTACTCTTTTTCTGGGAATATCTTTCTTTCAAAAAGAAAGCATCGCTGCCGGCCTGTCTTTGGCTATGGCTGCAATTTATTACGTAATACTTTATTTTTTTAAAGATCATTTACAAAAAGTATTTCGCTATAAAATAATGAAGATTCCTCTTTTATAGTCATTATTATTCTAGTCAGTTTTCCTTAAGTTACTTATTATTAAGACTTGATATAATCAATTATATTAATTTCTGATAATGCCTAATGTTTATATATTTGCGCCCAAAGAAATATAAATAACAAGCTATTTAACGATAATTTAAAGGCAAAGAAGTGAACGAAATTATCCTTTATGCTGTTATATCCCTAGGTGCAATAGGAGTAATTGCTGCAATAATCCTCTTTTTTGTTGCCCAAAAATTCAAAGTCATAGAAGATCCCCGCATAGATGAGGTGGAAGAGGTTCTTCCTGCCGCGAATTGTGGGGGATGCGGCTTTGCGGGATGTAGGAATTTTGCAGAGGAAATCGTTAAGGCCGAAAATATGGAAGGCTTTAATTGTCCAGTAGGTGGAGCTGATCTGATGACTGATATTGGACAGGCATTGGGACTTGAAGCAGATCTGAAAGATCCTGAAATTGCTGTATTAAGATGCAATGGAAGCTGTGAACATTCACCTCAAAAAGTACAATATGACGGAGTAAAATCCTGTTTTGTGGCCAATGCCTTGTTTTCCGGAGAAGGAGGATGTGCTTACGGTTGCTTAGGCTGTGGAGATTGTGTGGAAGCCTGTGACTTTGATGCAATGTATATGGACGAACAAACCGGTCTGCCTGTTGTGAAGGATAATTGCAATGCGTGCGGAGCTTGTGTAAAGGCTTGTCCCAGAAATATTTTAGAGCTAAGACCCAGGGGTAAAAAAGACAGGAGAATTTTTGTTGCCTGTATGAATGAAGAAAAAGCAATACCTGCAAAAGCCAATTGCAGTGTGACCTGCACAGCCTGTCGCAAATGTGAAAAAGTCTGTAAGTTCGATGCGATTAAGATCGAAAATTTTCTGGCATACATCGATCCACATAAATGTACTCTTTGCAGAAAATGTGCACCTGAATGCGAAACAAATACTATTTGGGAAGTGAATTTTCGTCCAAGAAAAGAAAGACCGGCTGTCAAGGAGCAGACAGTACCGGATAAAATTGCTGAAAAACCTGATTCTGCAAATCCCTTGACCAAAAAGGATGAAAAATCAGATACCGCTGTTAAGGATGCTTCGAGCGAGTCGAAAGGAGAAGCTAAAACTGATAAGCAGGTTTAATTAGAAATAAAGTGACATTAAAAACATTCAAATTAGGAGGTATTCATCCACCGGAACATAAGATTTCAGCTGGAAAAGCAATTGAGCTGATGCCCATTCCTACCCAGGTTTCAATTCCTCTTGGCCAGGTCCTTGGTGTACCTTCCATCCCCATCGTAAAGAGAGGAGATCAGGTTCAAGTCGGCCAGTTGATTGGCAAGGGTGAGGCTTTCATTTCTGCCCAGGTTCATTCCTCCGTTTCAGGAAAAGTGCTTAAAGTGGATGGAGTGCCGGATAGTTCCGGCTATCGCAGAAATGCGGTTCTTATTGAGGTGGAAGGAGATGATTGGACAGATGGTATCGACAGATCCACTGAACTAAACAGGAATATAAGAGAGCTGACACAATCTGATATCATCGAAAAGATCAAATCATCGGGCATAGTGGGCCTGGGAGGTGCTACCTTTCCTTCTCATGTAAAGCTGATGGTTCCTAAGGGAAAAGTGGCTGAAGTTTTACTGATCAATGGGGTGGAGTGTGAACCCTACCTCACTTCTGACCATCGTTTAATGCTGGAAAGAGGGGAGGAGTTGCTTGTTGGGTGTCAAATATTAATGAAAGGATTAGGTGTTGACAGGGCCATTATTGGCATTGAAAACAATAAAATGGATGCAATTGACCATTTAGCAAGTCTAATTGCAGATTATCCCGGCATTAGCATACAAGCCCTTAAGGTACAATATCCCCAGGGAGGTGAAAAACAATTAATCAAGGCATGCATCAACAGGGAAGTTCCCAGTGGAAAACTGCCCATTGAAGTAGGTGCTGTAGTAAACAATGTGGGAACTGCCTTTGCCGTCTACGAAGCTGTTCAGAAAAACAAACCCCTGATTGAAAGAATTGTAACGGTGGCAGGAAAATCATTAATGGAATCTGCAAATTTCCAGGTTAGAATAGGTACTCCCATTTCCCAATTGATTGAAAAAGTAGGTGGATTACCAGAGGATACGGGTAAAGTAATCAGCGGTGGTCCCATGATGGGCAAAGCACTTAATTCTTTAGAAGTGCCCGTAGTAAAAGGAACATCCGGGATACTGATTATGAATGCCAAAGAAGCAAAAAGATCACGCGCTGTGAATTGCATCCGATGTGGAAAATGCACTGCTGTTTGTCCCATGGGACTCGAACCTTTTTATCTTGCCCAACTGGCGAAATATGAAGACTATAGTGGGTGTGAAAAAAACAGGATCATGGATTGTATTGAATGTGGTTCATGTATGTATACATGTCCATCTTACAGACCATTGCTGGATTATATTCGTTTAGGTAAAACACAGGTTGGAAAATTAATGAGATCAAGACAAAACTAATGAGTGGTAATATATTAACTGTTTCCCCCTCTCCTCACATGCACGGCAATCAAAATGTGCCCAAAATTATGTGGGGTGTTATTTATGCGATGATCCCTGCTTTACTGGTTTCCATTTATTTCTTTGGACTGGAAGCTCTGAGGGTAACGCTCATTGCAGTTGCTGCTTGTGTTTTATTTGAATTCCTCATTCAAAAATACCTCATCAAAGGCATGACCACCATTGGGGACGGCTCTGCTATCATCACAGGAATACTGATTGCGTTTAATGTCCCATCCGATTTGCCCTGGTGGATAGTGATTATTGGTAGTCTGGTTGCCATTGGTATGGGGAAAATGTCTTTTGGCGGATTGGGTAAAAATCCATTTAATCCTGCACTCGTAGGTCGTGTGTTTTTGCTTATTTCTTTTCCGGTTCAAATGACTTCCTGGCCGGTAGTAAACCCCCTGTTTAGCGGAAAACTTGTTGATGCGAGTACAGGACCTACTCCATTGGCTATCATGAAGGAAGGTTTGGCAAATGGCGAAACAGTAACGGCTCTTAAAACACAAATTCCGGAATATATGGACTTGTTGATGGGGAATATGGGAGGCTCATTGGGAGAAGTATCTGCAATTGCATTATTTCTTGGAGCCCTGTTTATGCTGTTCAGGAAAATCATAAGCTGGCATATTCCAGTATCATATATTGCTTCGGTGATCATTTTTTCAGGCATATTGTGGCTCATTAATCCAGAACAATATGTAGATCCTTTATTTCATTTAATAACCGGGGGACTGATGCTTGGCGTTTTCTTTATGGCAACGGATATGGTCACTTCTCCCATGGCAGGGAAAGGCCAGATTATATTTGGATTGGGTTGTGGCGTCCTGACCATTTTGATCAGGGTATTTGGAGCCTATCCGGAGGGTGTGTCATTTGCCATATTAATAATGAACGCTTTTGTACCATTGATCAATCGGGGATTTAAACCTGTACGCTTTGGAGAAAAGATAAACATTTAATTTGATAATTATTTTATTCAAACCAGATGGCAAGTAAAAAAGAATCAACGTTTTTAACAATGACCATGACATTGTTTATTGTGACGGTTGTTGCTGCCTTTTCTTTGGGAAGTATTTATAATCTCACCAAAGACAAAATAAAAGAAGCCAAAGAAAGAAAAGTAACAGATGCGATCAGAAAAGTATTGCCGGAGTTTGACAGACTTGAAAAAAGCACTTTCGTAGAAGAAGGAGAGCTGGTTCAAAGTATTTATAAAAGAGATCCGGTAGCTGATACCATTATACTCTATAAGGCATTCAATGAAGAAGAATTTATCGGGACAGCAGTAAAGTCTTACACAAATATGGGCTATAGCGGTAAGTTCTGGATCATGCTAGGCATTGATGCAACAGGAAAAATTTATAATACAGCTGTCGTGGAGCATTTTGAAACTCCGGGTTTAGGAGACAAAATGGATGAATCAAAATCTAAATTCCCATTGCAATTCAAGGGCAAAGATCCCAGGGATTTTATCATTCGTGTTGAAAAAGATGGAGGAGATGTGGATGCCATCACAGCTGCTACCATCAGTTCAAGGGCTTTTTGTGATGCCGTAAACAGGGCCTTTGAGGCATTAAGCATAGAGGGAGGGAAAGAATTATGAGTATAAAGGAAACATTGTCAAAAGGATTTATTAAAGAAAACCCGGTATTTATATTGTTGCTGGGTTTATGTCCTACTTTAGGTGTTACTACATCAGCAATCAACGGTTTGGGAATGGGATTGGCAACTGCTTTCGTGCTGATCATGTCGAATTTAGTTGTTTCCATTATCAAAAACCAAATACCAAATAAAGTAAGGATCCCTTCTTTTATAGTGATCATAGCCTCCTTTGTGACAATTGTAGATTTGGTTATGAATGCCTATGTTCCGGCCCTGCATGAACAACTGGGTTTATTTATTCCATTAATTGTGGTCAATTGTGTTGTTTTGGGAAGGGCAGAAGCTTTTGCATCCAAGAACACGGTTTTTAATTCAATTATTGATGGATTAGGCATGGGAATAGGATTCACATTTGCTTTAACACTGCTGGGGGCCGTAAGGGAGATCCTTGGATCAGGTGCATTCTTTGGTTTAAGCGTGCCGATATATCCAATAGATGAGGGCGGGAGTCCTGTCACCATGCTGGTTTTTGTACTGGCGCCAGGTGCTTTTATAGGGCTCGGATATTTAATAAGCATCATGAACAGAATATCTAAATCATAAGTCTGATGGAAATTTTAACAATTATCATTCTGGCTGTATTCGTGAACAACATTGTCCTTGCCCAATTTCTTGGAATATGTCCGTTTATTGGCGTTTCCAAGAAAATTGACACAGCCGTAGGCATGGGTGGCGCAGTATTGTTTGTGATGACACTGGCTACTTTGGTCACCTATATGATTAGGTATTATGTATTGCAACCTTATGGACTTGAATTCCTTCAGACGATCAGCTTTATCCTGGTAATTGCTGCTTTGGTTCAAATGGTGGAGATCATTTTGAAAAAGCTCAGTCCTACATTATTCCAGGCACTGGGAATTTTCCTGCCCCTGATCACGACAAATTGCGCTGTTTTAGGTGTAGCTATTTTAACTATCAACGGGAATTACAGCCTGGTTGGAGGAGTTGTTTATGCAATTGCAAATGCCATTGGTTTTGGCCTGGCACTGATCATTTTTGCCGGTATTCGTGAACATCTTGACCTGATGGAAGTTCCAAAAGGCATGCGGGGAGTTCCCATTTCATTCATCGTGGCAGGTATTTTAGCTTTGGCTTTCATGGGATTTTCCGGCATCGTTTAAGATATAAAATCTACAATTGGAAGGAGCTTGTTTGACATTCAGATAAGCCTCTTTTTTCGCATTAATTCCCTTAACAATTCAACCAAAAATCTGACCAGGTCTCAAAAATATTTTTGTGGAAAATGGATTCTCTTTATATTAATTCCGGTCGGTAAAATCTTGTTTTCATCAAAATTCATGATTATTAGCAGAAAATCCAAGCCTCTGTAAAATATAGATAATCAATGATTTAAGATCATTCATTCTCCTTTGTTTTGTGCTTAAATTCGAATATGCTGAATATTTCAACAGCTGTTGAATAATTATACAGTCGTTGCAAGGCTGCTGTATATCAATGCTTTAGGCTCTCAATTGGGATGGGCTGTTTAAATATTCAACACTCCGTCCTGTTTATTTTTTATACAAGTGTATTTGTAAAACAAAGAAAATCAAGTGGTTGCAGTTGTTATTTTGCTTTGGCACCTTAGTTGAAATCCAAAAATTGATCAAAGCTGAAAAATTTAATTAACAAGATAAATTTAGTGATTATGAAAATTAAGATCCTGCCTCTTATCGGATTACTTCTGTTAAATTGTAGTTTTCTACACAGTATTAATGAAATTAAAACCCGGCCTCCTCTTAAAGGTTCCATACATATTTATAGCAGTTCGGAATTATATCAGCTTACATCCACATGGGCAAATGAATTCTGCCGCTTAAATCCCAATGTGAAAATCGAACTAAGCCAGGAGGATGTATCTCTCAAGAAAAATTTATTCTTTAGTTCTGATGAATATTATGTCGATCCCTCTACAGATCCCTTATGGAAAATGGAGCTTGGAAGAGATATTCTTGTACCTATTATAAACTCTGAAAATCCACTGCTGGATGAAATTAATAAAAAAGGTCTTTCTGCTCAAAGCATTGCTCAAATATTCACTAATAAGGAGGGTGAATTTTGGAATGCCCTGTTGAATGGGGATTTTAATGCACCCATTCATTACTACCTGATCAATGATGAGGCTGTTCAGTCCAGAATTGCCAGTTTCCTGGGATTAAGTCAGAATGTGGTCCTTAATGGAATACAGCTTGAAAATGAAAAGGACTTGCTTTCTGCTATTCAAAAAGATCCCTACGCAATTGGTTTTTGTAAAATGGCGGATATTATCGATCTGCCCGGTCAGAGGATAGTGGATCATATTAAATTACTGCCTATCGACCGGAACGGAAATGGTCAACTGGATTATACAGAACAAATTTATGATGACCTAAATACACTAACCCGAGGAGTATGGATTGGAAAATATCCAAAAAATTTATACCGAAATATTTATTCTATCTCGGCTAAGAAACCTACCAATGAAATTGAAGTGGCCTTCTTAAAATGGATTCTAAGTGATGGGCAGCAGTTGCTGGCAGCAGCCGGATATTGGGATCTTATGGTAAGTGAAAGACTTGCAAATATCGAATTAATTTATAATGACATGAATTTAGCCACTTTGAATGAAAACTATGTTCTGACCAACACAAAAAACTTAATCATCACAGTTGCAGTAAGTTTTGGCTTAATTTTAATAATGCTTGTTGTATTCCAGCTGATAAAGTATAAGAAAGTGACAGTAGTTGAAACAAAATCCATTTTATCAGCTGTATTCAATTTGAACTCTTTGACCATTCCAAAAGGACTTCTTTATGATAAAACACATACCTGGGTATACATGGAAAAAGATGGAAAAGTCAAAATAGGTATTGATGATTTCCTTCAGCATGTCACAGGTGCTATAACCCGTGTTAAAATGAAGAACACCGGTGATAAGGTAAAGAAAGGAGAACACATTCTTTCCATTATACAAAATGGCAAACAATTGAACATTTATGCGCCTATTTCTGGAGTTATTAAAGCACAAAATGATTTACTCCTGAAGAATTCATCCATCATCAATGAAGATCCTTATTCTGATGGTTGGGTTTATAGAATTGAGCCCACCAACTGGATAAGAGAAATGCAGTTTTTAATAATGGCTGAAAAATATAAAGTATGGCTTAGTAAGGAGTTTTCAAGACTGAGGGATTTTCTTACAGAAACCTTGAATCCGGATTCCAGGGACTATGCTCTTGTAGTACTTCAGGATGGAGGAGAGCTGAAAGACAGTATCCTGGAAAAAATGGGCCCTGAAATATGGGAAGATTTTCAGACTTTTTTTATTGACAATTCGCAAATAATGGAAAATTAAATCAAATGGTACTCATTTTAAAATGACATACTTCATGCAGTATTTAAGTCCGAATCCTACAAAAAAAACAGCAATTTCAAAAAACCAATAAGAATGATGTTCTCTGAAAACAGTCATTTGAATTACAATTTATCTTACAAACAAGGAACTTTTCTAAAAACCTAAATAAAAAATAATGGGAATTAATAGAAGAAATTTTTTAAAAACCCTGGGGGCTACGGGAGCTACACTCACGTTTGGGAAGAGCTTTGGCTCCACTAAGGGGAAAAAATCCGACAAAGAATTTTATGGAATTTTATATGATTCAGTACTTTGCACGGCTTGTCAAAATTGTGAATATGCATGCTCAGATCAATATGAGCTACCTTATTCCACAGATTTTCCGGAAGTGGGATTAGTGCGCAAAACAGATGAGAAGAGGCGTGTGGTACTGAATAGTTATGAGACTTCGAAGGGTGAACAGTATATACGTAATTCTTGTAATCACTGCAACAGTCCGGCTTGTGCATCTGCCTGCTTAACCAAAGCCATGTACAAAACGGAGGAAGGACCGGTTATTTGGAGGGAAGATAAGTGCATGGGTTGCAGATCGTGCATGATCGCCTGTCCTTTTGATGTTCCCAAATTTGAATATGACAGTCCGAATCCAAAAATCCAGAAATGCCGGATGTGCTATGAAGTCATGAAGGATGGTGGTATACCTGCCTGTGTAGATGCCTGCCCGCAGGAAGCCATTATATTTGGAAAGAGAAGAGATCTGCTTGAAATAGCAAAAGCAAGAATCTATGCAAAACCTGATATGTATTACCACGAGGTATATGGTGAACATGAAGTAGGTGGAACGGGTCTTTTATATCTTTCATCTGTTCCCTTCGAGGAATTGGGAATGAAAACGGATCTGGGAACAACTGCCTATCCGGAATACAACAAAACATTCCTTTATTCAGTTCCTGCAGTACTGGTCTTATGGCCTGCTTTTATGCTGGGTCTGAATAATTCCGTCATGGAAAGAAAAAATAAAATCGCAAAAGATAAAATGAACTAAGATGAAAAGCGAACAACAAACAGGGGTTTTTAAATTCATCCTACATGAATTGAAACCAAAAGGAAAAATCTTTACACCGTTCAATGTCATATCTGCATTGACCATATCGGCAGCAGCCATTATTCTTTTTATTCGTTTTACAAAAGGATTAGGTTCTGTCATTCATGCTTCCCAGGATGCTCCATGGGGATTGTGGATTAATTTTAATGTCATCACAGGGGTGGCATTTGCCGGGGGAGCCTTTGTAGTGACTTTTATGGTATATATACTGGGCATGGAGAAATACAGACCCATTGTAAGAGCCACCGTATTATACGCCCTGTTATCGTATATATTTTATGCAGGTGCGCTTTTACTGGACCTGGGTCGTCCATGGAAAGTGATCAACCCGATCATAGGAAACTCTTTTGGCATCAGTGCAGTACTATTTCTGGTTGCCTGGCATTTTATTTTGTACATGGGATCCTTATTTATTGAATTTTTTCCAACAGTCACAGAATGGATCGGTTTGAAGAAGCAAAGAAAATTCTTTGTTTCACTCACTTTAGGGGTGGTTATTTTTGGAATTGCACTTTCCACATTACATCAATCGGGTCTTGGGGCACTCTTTTTAATGGCCAAAACAAAGATCCATCCCCTCTGGTATTCTGAGTTTATACCTATTCTCTTCTTTATTTCAAGCATTTTTGCCGGACTTTCATTGGTGATTATCCTGGAATCGATTAATCAAAGAGTGTTTAAACGCATCATGTCATATGTGTTTAAAAGCTCTCATAAAAACATTATGTTAAGTCTGGCCAAAACTTGCGCAGTCACCCTATTTGTCTATTTTTCTATGACTGTTTTGGTGTTTATACACGGTAAAAACTATGTGTACCTGGGCAGTCCATGGGGTTATTGGTACCTGCTTGAAGTAATTGGTTTTGTAGTTATTCCATGCGCTTTGTTTATATACGGGTACAGGAATCTCAATTTATTAGTCGTCAGATTAGCAGCTGTTATGGTGATTGTGGGAATCATCCTGAACAGGCTCAATATCTCCACATTTGCCTATCATTGGCAGGAAAACATGATTCACTTTCCTACCTGGATGGAAGTAGTAGTTAGTCTGGCTGTCATTTTTGTACAGATTCTGGTATTCAGATGGATAGTCAGAAGAATGCCTGTATATACAGAATCTCCTGAATGGGTTGGCAGCAATGTAGAGTTTAAATCTTTAACTAAAAATATTAAAAAGAAAAGACAATGGAAGGTTTTAGCAAAATAGACATATTCGATACCAAAGGCATTGAATATTTGTTTGTCATTGGTTATTTGGTAGTTCTGATCGTTTTCTGGAAATTATCCGGCAAACAGGTAACGAAGCAAATACGAAAGTTACTGGGCAATCTTTCTGCCGGTATTCTGAGAATTCCACAAGGCTTATATTACAATAAAACACATACCTGGACCTTTTTGGAAGCTTCCGGTAATGCCAAAGTAGGATTGGATGATTTCCTGCAGCATATCACTGGAAAGGTGAATTTCAGTAAACTGAAAAATTCAGGTGAACAAATTCGAAAAGGTGAATTGTTGACTGAAATTGACCAAAATGGCAAGAAACTGAAGATCTTTTCACCCATATCCGGTGAAATCATCAGTGTGAATTCATTATTGCATGATACACCTGAGATCTTAAACGAAGATCCATATGATCAGGGTTGGCTTTATGAAATCAAGCCATCCAGTTGGATTGCTGAAACAAATTCCTATTACCTCGCAGAAGAAGCAACAAATTGGTCAAAAAAGGAATTGGACAGATTCAAGGATTTTGTGATGGGTGGTCCGATGAGAAAGTATTCATCACAGCCCTCCATGGCCGTGTTACAGGATGGGGGAGAATTGCGTGACCACATACTTTCAGATTTACCCAATGAGGTTTGGGAGGATTTCCAGGAGGAATTTCTTGATCAGAAAAAGTAAGAAACTCATATGTTAGGAAGAAAGCAAAAGCGAGTGGCGTCCTGTTCAAATCGCTTTTGCTTTTAGTTTATACTTGCAATCAATCTTTCATAACACAATAATAAAAATTATTACCTTTACTTTTTCAAAAAGACCTGATGATATAAAATTGAGGAATATTTAAGCAGGCTGGTAATTGATTTTGTTGTTCAAATTTCAAATAATGGATGTTGAATAGATTTTTAAAGAAAATAGCAAAATTTAGATTCACCATTTATGGCCAGGTAGTATATACCATCACTATACTGTCTGTTTTTGTATTTTTAGCATTTGGCATCATTTTCAGGTCAGTCAACGAGCGCTATTTAAACACAGTAATTAAGCAAAACGGAAACAATATTGGTTCCATAGTCGAAGGTGCTTTATATTATTCCATGCTTAAAAATGACAGGAGCGCACTCCAAAACACCCTGGATGTTATCAATACCATGCCGGGTATTGAAGATGTCAACATGTATGATAGTGAGGACAATCTTGTTCATTCCTCATTTTCCGATGACACCATAGGCCACAACAATCCCAATTGCAAGGATTGCCATTCGGATATCAATAGCATGTTTCCAGGAAAAGAAAAGACCTTCAAAATCATAAATATTGATCACGAATGCAGGATGAGCCAGAAGGACTATGACCACAGGCTGCTTTTAATCAGGTCCCCCATTTTAAATGAAAAATCCTGTTATACCAGTGCCTGCCATGCACATGATAAAAGCGAGGAGGTCCTTGGATCCTTTGTTATTCGAATCCCGTTGAATGACCTGGACGCAGCTGTGGAAGAATCCTCGACTGATTTTTTCCTTTTGGCTGCTTTAACCACCCTCTTGCTTGTGGCTTTTTTAATGTTTTTCACCAGGAGGAAAATCATCAATCCTTTGAATGGCATTATCAAGGCCAGTGAAGCTGTTTCTAAGGGAGATAAGAGCACCCGTTTGGAGATAAAACCTGAACATTTATATGATCTGAGAATGGTTTCAGGTGCATTTAATGAAATGCTTGACAATTTACAATCAGCTACAAATGAATTACAAAATTGGTCTCAACAACTCGAATACAAGGTGCAGCAGAAGTCAGTGGAGATCTCTGAAATGCAAAATGAATTAATCCATGTGGAACGAATTGCATCACTGGGTAAACTTTCTTCTTCCGTTGCCCATGAAATAAATAATCCTTTATCAGGGATTTTAACCTATACCAAGCTGGTTCAAAAGCAATTGAGCAAACCCCAGTTGGATGATGCAGGAAAAGATTCGATGTTAAAATATCTGAGAACCATTGAATTGGAAACAAAACGCTGTGGAGACATCGTTAAAGGCTTACTGGAATTTTCAAGGAAAGACCAACATGATTTTGAAGTCAAGCACCTGCATAAAATCCTGGAAGAAACATATACCCTCATGGCCCACCAAATGAAGATATCAGATATTATTTTTCGAACTGATTTTTCTGCCAAATCGGATTTAATAAGCTGCAGTGAAAATCAAATAAAACAGGCATGCATTGCTATTTTATTGAATGCTTCTGAAGCTATGTCTGACAATGGAGAAATATGGATGAAAACGACTAACCCGGAAAAGGATATCATTAAACTCGAGATTACTGATAATGGGGTGGGTATTGCACCTGAAGATATCCCTCATGTTTTCGAACCATTTTTCTCTGCAAAGCAGAAATCAAGTGGAATTGGACTGGGTTTGGCCATTGTACATGGTATTGCCCAAAGTCATAATGGGAAAGTGGAGGTGGATTCTGAAATGGGAAAACGCACAACAATATCCATATTTTTACCAATAAAAAAAACAAAAAAAACATAAAATGAATTGGTTTATTTACTCATTATTTTAAAAGAACATCATGAGTTCTTTGTTTAAAAAATACTTTAGCTTCACATCCTCCATATACGGTCAGGTGGTGCTGATCATAGCTATTTTAGCTATTTTTCTGTTCATATCATTTGGTACCATTTTCAAAACAGTCAATAAGGAATACATGGAAAGTATCATTCAGCAGAGTGGGAACAATGTTTGTTTGCTTGTTGAAGGTGCCCTGTATCAGTATATGCTGGAAAACGATAACACAGCATTGCAAAATATGCTGAATATCATCAACAAAATGCCAGGCATAGAGGACGTGAATATGTACGATCAGCAGGACAGGCTGGTATATTCATCCTTTTCTGAAGAAGCTACCGGGCACAGCAATCCAAATTGCAAGGAATGCCACGGCAATATTGAAGAAATGTTTCCCAGGAATGAAAAATCCTTCAGAATTATTAGTTTTGACAGTAAGTGCAGCATGAGCCAGTATGATTACCATAGACGGCTGCTTTTAATTAAATCTCCTATTTTGAATGAAAGATCCTGTTATACCGGTTCTTGTCATGCACACAAGCAGGAGGAGGAGGTATTGGGTTCTTTTGTGATCAGAATACCTTTAGAGGAGCTGGATACAAACCTCAACAAATCCTATGCATTAGCCACCCTGACCACTCTTATCTTAGTGACTTTCTTAATCTTTTTTACCAGGCTAAAGATCAAAAATCCTTTAAATGCTATCATAAAGGCGAGTGAAGCCGTATCCAGGGGAGATAAAAGTACCAGGTTGGAAATTAAATCTCACCAGTTGAATGATATGAGACTGGTTTCCACAGCTTTCAATGAAATGCTTGATAACCTGCAAATGGCTACGACTGAGTTGCAAAACTGGTCACAACAGCTTGAATACAAGGTGCAAAAGAAATCTGAAGAGCTATCAGAAATTCAGGGCGAATTAATACATGTGGAACGAATCGCTTCTCTGGGTAAATTATCCTCTTCTGTTGCCCACGAAATTAATAATCCATTAGCCGGGGTTTTAACCTATACCAAATTGGTTCATAAGCAATTAAACAAGCTTGATCTGGATGATTCGGTCAAAGAACCCATGTTAAAATATTTGCGGGTGATTGAAATTGAAACCAAACGATGCGGTGAGATAGTAAAGGGCCTATTGGAATTTTCAAGAAAGGATCTTCAAAAATATGAAAACAAAAACTTGCATCAAATTGTGGGAGAAGCATATACTCTGATGGCACATCAAATGAAGATTGCGAATATTAGCTTTCTTTCAGATTTTTCTGCCAAAAAAGATTTAGTGCATTGCAATGAAAACCAGATCAAACAAGCTTGTATTGCCATTTTGCTGAACGCTTCTGAAGCGGTCATGGAGAATGGTGAAATTATTATGAAAACGAGTAATCCGGATGCCCGCCATATCAAACTGGAGATAAGGGATAATGGGGTAGGAATTGATCCGGAAGATATTCCACATGTGTTTGAACCTTTTTACTCAGCCAAGCAAAAAGCAAGTGGCATTGGCTTGGGATTAGCCATTGTCCATGGAATTATTGAAGGTCATAATGGAAGTGTCGATGTGGACTCTGTACTTGGCAAAAGAACTACTATTTCTATAATTTTACCCTTGGTAAAGAATAAAAAACAAAAAAATGGCTGAAAATATTTCAATTTTAGTTGTGGATGATGAGGAATCTGTAAGAGATTCATTATACAATTGGTTTATTGAAGATGGCTACCAGGTGGATTGTGCAGAAAATGCCAAGCAAGCGTTGTCAGTTCTTGAATCCAAGAATTTTGACATCATCCTTGCTGATATCAAAATGCCAGGAATGGATGGTTTGGAAATGCACCGTAGGATCAAATCGTTAAATAAAGAATCGATAGTGATCATCATGACGGCATTTGCATCTGTTTCAACCGCTGTTCAGGCTTTGAAAGATGGAGCTTATGATTATATAACCAAACCTTTTGATCCGGACGACCTGTCTCATTTAATCAGAAATGCGGCCAACCAGATTTCGCTTGTAGCGGAAAATGAGGCTTTAAGAAACAAAGTGGTCACCCTGGAAAATGTAGAAGATCTGATCGGGACAAGTGAAGCCATGATGAAAGTGCTTAAAGAAGTAGAGCAAGTGGCCCAGTCTAATTCACCCATCATTATATCCGGTGAAAGTGGCACAGGAAAAGAACTGATTGCCCGTGCGATACATTACAATTCCCAGAGAAAATTTTTTCCATTGGTTAGCGTGCATTGTGGTGCTTTAACTGAAAGCTTACTGGAAAGTGAATTATTCGGACATGAAAAAGGAGCATTTACAGGTGCTATGTTTAATCGCAAAGGTCGGTTCGAAATGGCAGATGGAGGCACTATTTTTTTGGATGAGATCGCTACCATATCATCTAAAATGCAAGTGGAATTGCTTCGTGTGTTGGAAACAAAAACATTTGTTCGGGTGGGGGGTAATAAGGAAATATCATCTGATTTCAGGATCATATGTGCTACAAACAGGGATTTGTTGAAGATGGTGAAAAATGGTACTTTTCGTGAAGACCTGTATTATCGTCTGAATGTTGTCAATATTACTATACCTCCTTTACGGGACAGAATTGAGGATATTCCATTGCTTGTAAATTACTTCATTGAAAAATATTGTACATCCATGAGCAGGAATATCATTTCCATTCACCAGGCTGCCTTGAAACGACTGGAAAAATATGATTTTCCTGGCAATGTTCGTGAACTTGAAAATATGATTGAACGTGCCATCGTGGTGGGTAATGAAAATGAAATAAGATTAAAAGACCTTCCACTCGAGAAAGATATCATGAGTAATACTTCTGAAAGCCTGGATGATCTGGAGAAAAAATTCATCCAGCAAATTCTGAATAAATATGACTGGAATATTTCCCGCTCGGCTAAAGCATTAAATGTAGACAGGGTGACACTTTACAACAAAATAAAAAAATACAGTTTAAAACAGTCAAAATAATCAATTGCCAAATTAATCGAATTACATGCTGTTGTCATTGGGGAATTTCATGATGAGCTATTTTAATAATATGATCCTACAACCATTATTTCAATTTAATGGATAAGCAAAGTATATTATTAATTTCTCATGGGCATTTCGATAGCGATTTTCTTGAAAAAATAGCCAGGGATGTAGGATTACAGTTTCATTTGGATGTTCAATTGGAAGAAAGTCATATGGATCTGAGTGATTTTTATTATTCCGACAGACGGCAATATGATGGAAATAGCTTGTTAAAAGAAATTGATTCACTGGCCTATGCGCAATCCATAAAGAAAGTGGGATTATTCAGGGTGGATCTTTTTATCCCCATTCTGACCTATATTTTCGGACAGGCCATATTGGAAGGAAACTCGGGAATTGCTTCTCTTTACAGGCTCAGAAATGAGCAATACGGCATGAAAAAGGACGAAAAACTATTGCTTAATCGCTTTGCAAAAATTATTATACATGAACTGGGTCATACTTTTGGTTTAATACACTGCCACATTCCTGTTTGCGTCATGAGGTCAAGCACCTATGTAGAAGACATTGATCAGAAAGGCAAGGATTTCTGTACGCCCTGCAGAGCTAAATTAGACCTGGATTAATCCGGATTCAGGCAGAAAATAAGGATCAGCCATAGGAACTGATTTGCTTGATCTTCTCCATGTTAAGAATTTTAATTTTGCGTCCCTGTGTACTGAGTAATCCTTCTTCCACAAAGGCAGAAAGTGTTCGGCTGGCATTTGAAGTCGTCATGTTCGCCAGGTCAGCCAGGTCATTTCTTCCAATCAGCACATCCAAATAACCATCAACAGAATTACTCCCATAGGTATCATGCAAAATGATAAGAGCTTCAGACAAACGGCCCCTCACATGTTTTTGAGTTAGATTAACCAGGCGAGTTTTGGCATCCCCCAGTTCATCAGCTAATCTTCGTATTATTTTGAAAGCTAATTCGCTGTCCTTATCAACTACCTCTAAAACTTTGTCTTTTTCAATATGACATACTCTGGAATCTTCAATGGCAACAGCAGAAGCCATATAATTCTCATCTGAAAATACAGCTCTGAATCCGATCAACTGGATGGGTTTTGCAAACCTGAGTATTTGTTCTTTTCCTCCAATTCCTTCCTTGAATATTTTCACTTTTCCTTCATTCAGACAAATCAAACCGGTTGGTTTCATCCCCTCCTTAAAAATAGTTTCTCCTTTTTTATAATCGCAATGCACTTTGGCATTATTAATAATTTCCTTGTGCTGATTAGAGATATGAGTAAAAAGTGAAGCATCCTTGTTGGCACAGTGGTGACAGCTTACTATGTCATTATTGGTATATGTATCCATAGGTTTTAATTCTGTTTACAAAAATAGCAAATCTTGTTGTATAACAATAAATTTTGGCTCAAAACTGGGAAATTTAATTAATGTACATTTGGAAAGCAAATGATTTGGGATGAAGTACTTAAACGGGATTATCCTAAGTGGTGGAAAAAGCAGCCGCATGGGGATGGAAAAAGGCTTATTGAAAATAGCTGGTAAAGCGTTGGTAGAATATGCCATTGATGTTTTAAACCCTCATGTGAAAAGATTGATTATCTGTTCGAATAAGGTAGAATACAATCAGTTCGGATTAGATGTATACAGCGATTTGGTCAGGGATATCGGACCTCTTGGTGGCATTTATACCGGCCTAAAATATTCAGATGCTGATTGCAATATAGTTCTGAGCTGTGATATGCCTTTCATTGACAGCCAGTTCATTGAATATCTGAAAGGATCAATGAGGGTGGGACAGACTGCCCTGGTTCCGACTCACGATCATAAAATCGAACCATTGATTTCGATTTATACATCAAAAATGATGATCTACATGGAAGAATATATTCAACATAAAAGCTATGCGCTCCAGGATATTTTAAGCAATGCTGAGGGAGTTCAGTTTTTGGATGTCAGCCAGCAAATCAAGCGAAATAATAAATTGTTTTTCAATATTAATTCACCTGCCGAATGGAAACAATTTAAGCAAATTATAAAATGAGCTAAATCCATCATCAGCCAATTTCACTAAACCTTCTTAGCTTATCGACATTTAATATTTCTATTTTATTGTGGTTCAGTTGGATGATCTTGTCGTCTTTGAATTCTTTGAGAATACGAATTGCACTTTCTTTCGACATGGCTGTAAGATCTGCTAAATCCTGCCTGGAAATCGTCATATCATATGAATTGGAATTGAAAATTTCATCTGATAGATAAATAATGGCGTCTGCAATCCGGCCCTGCATTTGTTTTTGAGTGAGACTAATGAATTTATTGAAATTCTCAATATGCTGTGAATTTATTTCCTTCAGTGATGCGATTGCAAATTCAGTATTATTATTCAGTGATTTTTTATACTCGTTGATGTCAATAAAACAAGCTGTGGAATCAGTGATTGCAGACACTGAAAAGTGATGCATATTGTCCACTAACACACCCGGTCCTCCAATAAGACTCCCGGGCTTTATTATTTGAAGAATCAGATCCCTGTTGTTATAACCCTCGATATAAACCTTTGCCAATCCCGATGTAAAGGACATGATATGGGTAATAGCAGTTCCCTGTTTAAAAATGATTTCTCCTGCTTTGTACTTGGTCTGATACCGGCTGTCATTAAAAGCAACGAGTTCCTCATCAGTTAAATACTCGAATATTGAAGTCTTGCGCAGGCATTCCTGGCAGGAACAATTGTCTCCATTTTGGGTCATAGAATTATCTGCACTAAATGATTTTGATTATTAATTTTGATGCCAAGATATGCAAATATTAAGTTAATTCAAAATAAAAATTGACATATATCAAAAGATGGTTGACATATATCCTGATTAAAAAAAATATATATCATTTTTTTAGGTGAGATGGTGTACTTAATATTTTATACTTTTGTCGCAGCTGTTAAATTTTAAACAGCTTTTATATGCAATAAATAATTATAAAAAGAAAGTATATGAAAACAAAAAAAATGTTATTTGCCCTGCTCATAGGAATTTCATCCTTACTGATAATTACCTCATGTGAGTATGAAATAATTGAGCCTTTAAAAATCGTCATTCCACCTGGTGATTCTGTGAGCTTTTCGCTGAAAATAATCCCAATATTTACTGATAAATGTGTGACTTGCCATGGAACAGGGCATTTCGCTGTTGATCTGACCGAAGCAAATGCCTATACAGACTTATTTGCAAAAAACATGATTGATACTGCCGATGCTGCCAGCAGTGTTTTATATGTAAAACTGATCGAAGTAGGAGGCACTCATGAGGGCAGGTCGACTCCGTCGGAGCAGGCATTGATACTGGCCTGGATTGAAGACGGTGCCAAAAACAATTAGTTAAATTAAAAATAAATGATAAATATATGAAAAACACTTCAAAAAGGATAGTCAGCATACTTGCAGTGTGTTTACTTTCATTCGCTTTTACTTCTCAGCTTTATGCACAGGAAGAAAAGACTGAAGACAAGCGCCCTGTGCGGTCGCCATTTGACTGCACACTTCTGATCGATAATCCAACTTATGTGAATCCATACAAAGGAGGACTCGAGTTGCTTATTCATCATCGCTTCGGGAAATTCGGTAATGGAGCTTCTGATTTATGGGGTATATATGCTCCTTCCAATATTCGTGTGGGTTTACAATACGGTATCACCGATAAACTGGCAGTAGGGATCGGAACTGAGAAAAACAATAAACTCCAGGATGTACATTGGAAATACAATATTTTAAACCAGACAAGGGATGGAAGTATTCCTGTCGCTATTGCTTATTATGGCGCTGCAGTTATCGATGGACGTGATACTTCTGTTTTTGGCGTAAATTATAAATTCACTAACCGCTTATCCTATTTTCATGAGATTATTGTAGGAAGGAAGTTCAGCAATAAACTATCATTGCAGGCTGCCTGCGGTTATGCGCATTTCAATGCCGTTGATTCATTTAACTCAAATGATTACCTGGCTGTTTCAGTAGGTGGACGCTATAAATTATGGGGTTCTAACTCTCTTATTTTTGAGTATGATCTGCCTGTTGCCATGAGCGAAGAAACCTATTCCATTCTTCCAAAGTCAAATTATGCGATCGGACTGGAAATTAGTACAAGCACACATGCATTCCAGGTATTTATCGCCAGTTTTGATAAAATATTAAGCCAAAAGAATTTTGGATACAATCAGAATGATTTCTTTGCCGGTGATATATTGATTGGTTTCAATATTACAGTTCGCATGTTCTAGATGACTTTAATAAAAAACTATAAATTATGGAAAGGAAGTTGCTAAAAATGTTCAAAATAGCAATAAGAGGACTGGTTCCCCTCTTCATGCTTTTTGTCATTTTTTCTGCATCGGCTCAAAAAGAGGAGCGGATCAAGGAAAATAAAAAATTCAATGAAAGGTGCTTTGCCTGTCATAAGAGCTCAACTTATACTTATTTTAATCCTGAAATGGACAAAAAGGTCAGGGATAAAATGTGTCCTGACCGGGTCATTTATCCGGATGAATATTACCAGTCTAATCATTACTCTTTTAAATGCACCGACTGTCATTCTGAAGAATACGATTCGTTTCCACACCCGGTCTATTTACGCATGGAGGAGAAATATGCCTGTATCGATTGCCATGGCTATGATGAGGACTATGCACAATACCAGTTCGAACAAATTGAAGAAGAATTCCTCGGCAGCATTCATTCGACTAAACACAGCGAGGATTTCAATTGTTGGATGTGTCATGATGCACACACTTATAGAATAGCTGCACGTTCAGTTGAGCTGATCAAGGAAATCATTGAATACGATAACTTAATATGCCTGAGTTGCCATGCAAATATTGAGAAATACAATCTCATCATGGAAGGCACAAATGCCAACATTCTGACAACACATGGCTGGTTACCCAACCAGGCACTTCATTTTAAGAATGTCAGGTGCATTGAGTGCCATACAGCTGTTAATAATGATATTCTGGTTGCACATTTGGTTCAACCTAAAAAAGATGCAGTTCATAATTGTGTGGAATGTCATTCTGCCAATTCTCATTTGATGGCAAGTTTGTATAAGTTCCGCACTATTGAAACCAGATCGAATGTGGGTTTTATGAATGGAGTCATTTTAAATGAGTCTTTTGTTATTGGTGCCAATAGAAATGTTTTTTTGAATAAGATGAGTATGGGAATATTCATTTTGTCCATAATGGCTATTCTAATGCATTTTATTTTACGCTTAATCACTAAAAAATAACACCATGAGCACAAGATTATATTTATATCCGGTAGCTATCAGAGTCTGGCATATGGTAAATGCTTTAATGTTTCTACTCCTTATTGTTACAGGCCTGAGTTTACAGTATTCCAGCAAGGATTTGGAAATTGTGGGTTTCAACCTGGCAATAACATTACACAATATTGGGGGAATTACATTAACTGCCAGTTACCTGATTTTTATCATCGGGGGAATAGTTTCGGGGAACATGAAACATTATAAGATAAAATATAAAGGATTCTGGAATCGATTGTACAAGCAGGGCAGGTTTTATATATATGGCATTTTTAAGCATGAAGATACACCGTTCCCCACATCAGAGAATATGAAGTTCAATCCTTTGCAACAGTTTTCTTATGTATTAGCACTGTTCATTGGACTTCCTATTGTTATATTAACGGGTTGGGCTTATCTTTTTCCTGAAATTGTCATATTAAAAATATTTAACCTGAGCGGGCTGTTAGTCAACGATTTGGTGCATATCACTATTGGGTTTATTCTATCTATATTTATGTTTATCCATATCTATTTATGCACGATCGGACCCTCTGTGAAAAATACTTTCAAAAGCATGATTACTGGTTGGCATGAATAGTAGATGAATTTGGCCATCCAAAGGGCATACTAAATTTTAATAAAGAATATGAAGAAGAAGAAAAACAAACATGAATCCAGGAGAGACTTCCTGAAACTCGGCCTCACTGTCAGTGCGGGTGCTGCAGCTGGAGCAGTTCTTCTTTCCAAGACATCAACTGGCTCCACTAAATCTGGTCAGAAAGTCAAACTGCTGTCAGAAGACGGACAAATTGTTGAAGTGGACAAATACGATATCAAGCCTGATTTACAACCAGCTGGTAGAAAAGAATCCCGACTGGGGATCCCAGGAAGAAAATTCGTCATGGTTATTGATCTGGCAAGGTGTAAAAATGCAAGAAAATGCATCGATGATTGCCAGGAAGGACATCATATTTCCAAAGATCAGGAATGGATTAGGGTGTATTTGCTGCAGGATTCTGCGGAATCAGCACCCTACTGGTTTCCCCGGCCATGTTATCATTGTGATAATCCATTGTGTGTGAGTGTTTGCCCTGTTGGTGCAACGTATAAACGCTCTGATGGAATTGTGCTGGTGGATACACACCGCTGCATCGGATGTAAATTTTGTATGACCGGATGTCCTTATTCTGCACGTGTATTTCATTGGTATGAACCCGAATCGGCAGAAGCAGATAAGGATATTCCCTATTCTCCCGAAACAAATATACCCGCAAGGGAAGGGACAGTTGGCAAATGTGTTTTCTGTGCCGACAAAGTGAAGAACGGCAAGCTCCCGCGATGTGTCTCCGGTTGTCCTATGGGAGTCATCTATTTTGGCGATATCAATGAAGATACGGTCACGAATGGTACAGAAACTGTGGTTTTTTCACAATTGATCAGTGACCGGTCAGGATATCGTTATCATGAAAACCTTGGAACCCGACCCAGTGTTTATTATTTGCCGGCTGTTGATAGAAGTTTCCCTGTCGAAAGAGGTTATGAAAGCCTGGACGAGGAATTAAAGGAAAGATACAAGAATACCCCATTTGTAAAAAAATTAGAAAATGAAAGCTGATAATCCTACTGCTCTGCTGAAACGATTTGCACCCGACCTGGAAAAAACCAGTAAACTGGGTGTTGCCTGGATCATATTCTGTGTGTTACTTGTTCTGCTTGGAATATTTGCATTAATAACTCAAATTACCAGGGGACATATAGTAACAGGTATGAGAGATAATGTGGTATGGGGAATATACATTGTTAATTTTATCTTTTTCATGGGAATCAGTTATGCAGGTGCTTTAATATCCGGTACATTGCATTTGTTCAGGTCCGACTGGCGAAAGCCTATCATTCGGATGGCTGAGTTTCTTACTATTTTTTCTCTGTTAATAGGGCCATTATACATCATGCTGTGTGTGGGACGACTGGATAAATTGCATTACCTGGTTATTTTTGGTCGTATTCAATCTCCAATCACATGGGATGTGATCGCTATTTCAACAGATATCATTGGTTGCTTCTTATTCCTCTACCTGGCCCTGCTCAGGGATTTTGCAAGATTGAGAGATTATCCTGACTTAAAAGTAGCCAAATGGAGAAAAAAATTATACAGATGGTTAGCCATTTATTGGAAGGATACACCTGAACAGCGCAGGCGATTAGAAAGATCAACCGATATCATGGCAGGAATGGTCATAGCCATCGCTATCATTGTGTATTCTGTGCTGGCGTGGATTTTTAGTGTCACCCTGCAACCCGGTTGGCACAGCACTATTTTTGGACCGTATTTCGTTATTGCAGCCGTGTATTCCGGAACAGCCGTATTAATAGTCATCATGTGGATTTATAGGAAGATATATAAACTCGAGGATTTAATAACCCGAAAGCATTTTGTGAATATCGGTGTCGTTATGCTGGTTTTAGGTGCATTTTTTGGCTATTTTACCTTTAGTGAATACCTGACAAAATGGTATGGATCAGAAAAGAATGATGAGCAATTAATCAGTATATTGTTTGACAGATATTACTGGCTGTTCCTGTTTTCCAATTATGCCGGTGTCCTGGTCCCATTAATAGTTGTAGGACTGCCAAAATTGAGAACAATCCGGTGGATCACGCTAGCAGCTGTAGTGGTTATAGTAGCACTTTGGATTAACCGCTATTTGATTGTTGTTCCTACTTTGGAAACACCCTACCTTCCTGTACAGGATGCAAGGGATGCCTGGGTGCATTACAGGGGCACCTGGGTGGAATGGGTGCTGACTATTGGTGGTATCGGTTCCCTGTGTTTGTTCTTTACAATAGGTTCAAAAATGGTACCTATTATTCCTCTTTCTGTGGTGGAAGATGACAAAAAAATTGATTAAAGTGCTGGCTTATTAAATAATGAAGAAAATGAAAAAATTATTAAAATATTTTGCGCTCTTCTTACTCCTTTCAAATATTCCAGGTAATAATTTACTGGCACAGGAAGAAATGATAGAACCAGCCATTTTACTTGAATACAAAAATGTTATGAATTATGGGAAGGAAGTCACCGCTAAAATTTATTTTCGCGATGACGAAGGATTTCATTTTTTACCCGATTTAGCTATCCAATTTTACAGCATAGGGGAAGAGGAAGAACGATTGCTTGGAGAAGTACTTACGGATGCGGATGGAATTGCGCAATTTGTGATCAGCAACGATTACAAATTACCAAAAGATCCGGATGGCTTTTTTACAATCCGGGCTGTCTTTGAAGGAAATAATTTGTATGCATATTATGAAGATGAATTCAGTTTTAAAGATATTGTGCTGGAGATGGATTTAAATGAAATTGATTCTGTTCGCACCATCAGTCTTTTAGCCTATGAAAGAGATAGCCTGGATAATAAAATTGCAGTTGAAGAAGCTGATGTATATATTCAGGTGCCCAGGATGTTCACCAATTTAACGGTGTCTGAGGAATACCTTGAAGCAGGAGAACTGGAATATGAGTTTACCGTAAAAATCAGTGGTGATTCATCAGGTAAGATTGGGCTGATCGCTTTTATTCCAGAACATGAATTGTATGGCAATGTAGAGATCCGCTCCCATGCGAACTGGGGTGTGCCGTTTCATGCCCATTTACGCGAAACATTCGGAAGACAACTCTGGACACCCGTTGCTCCTTTATGGATGATCATTACTTTAATCATTTTGTTGGCGGGTGTTTGGGGACATTACATTTATAGCATTATCCAGTTGTCACTGATAGGAAAAGCAGGTAAGAAAATGTTAAATAACAAGTAAATAATAACAGGTATACTTTTTGTATTTTTATAGATAACAACTTAAAACAACGATTATGAAAACTAAATTTGGAAAAAGCGCATTAGCCATTCTATCCGTGTTGATGGTAGGTTTGGTTTTAGTGGCATTTACACCCGACCAGCAAAAACCCTGGGAAGTTCCTGCCAAGTACAAAAGCATGAAGAACCCACTTAAGGCAACTACTGCAAATATTGCAACTGGCAAAACACTTTATAATAAGTTTTGTAAATCCTGTCACGGAACCAAAGGAAAGGGGGATGGTCCTAAAGCAATGAATCTGGATTCTAAAATCCGGTCATTAGCCAGTGCGGATTACAAGAAACAAACAGATGGAGAAAAGTATTACAAATCCTTTATAGGTCGTGATGAGATGCCTAATTTTACAAAAAAGATTCCAGATAAGGAAGATCAATGGGCAATCGTCAATTACATGGAAACTTTCAAGTAAAGAAAAATCTCCTGAATTTATTAAGGCCACTGAAAAGTGGCCTTTTTTTTGTTACTATATTATATATTAAGAGTTAAAGCTATTTAAATTATTTCATATGAATAATTAATCCTAAATTGCCACTCTTTGTAAAAATTATAAATCTGAAAAATATGAAGAATTCAAATCAAAAAAAACAATTATTTATTGTCGCATTATTTTTAAGTGCTTTTGTTTTTGCTTCATTTAGCCTGGTTCAAAAACCCTGGGTTGTGCCTGCCAAGTATAAAAGCATGAAGAACCCGGTAAAAGTGGATGCAGCCAGCATAGCGACTGGAAAAACCTTGTATTCCAAGCATTGTAAATCCTGTCATGGGGTTAAAGGAGCAGGGGACGGACCTAAATCCTTAGGAATTGATACAAAAATCAGGTCTTTTCTGGCTAAAGATTTCAAAGCCCAGACTGACGGTGAGAAGTACTACAAAGGATTTATTGGACGAGATCAAATGCCAAATTTTGAAAAGAAAATTCCAGACATAGAAGACAGATGGGCCATCCTTAATTACATGGGTTCGATGAAGTAATAAAAATACTAATTATTAGAAAAGGGCTTTCTGTGTGCAGAAAGCCCTTTTTGTTGATATTTGTCAATAAAGAACTGACAAGTATCATCTAAATATTGAACAAATATCATGTGTTATTGTAATAACAAGGTTTGTTTTATTCATACTTTTGAATAGTTAATTATATAAATAATTAGATTTTTAAATAACTAAATAACTAACAAACGACATGAAAAAAATAAACTTAATTTTCAGTATTTTATCCCTTATGATGGTAGCCAGTATTGTCTTCTTTATGAGTTGTACCGGGCCTATCGGACCTGAGGGACCAGCAGGTACAGATGGTATTAATGGATCAGACGGAACTGATGGGGTAGATGGAAACGCAGTCTGTTTAACTTGCCACAATTTAGCAAATAAAGCAGCAAAGGAAACACAATATGCTAAGTCACAACACGCATCGGGTGCACACTCTTTAGCTTATGCTGGAGGACGCCAGGGTTGTGGAATGTGTCATTCACATGAAGGACATTTAGAATCATGGTGGAATGGGGGTGATACCACAAATTCGCCTGCTGGTATCGCATATCCAACTCCAATTACTTGTGAAACTTGTCATGATTTTCATGCAACACTTGATTTTGAAAATGATGGTCCTGACTATTCATTACGTAGAGGTGGTGAATTAGACTTTTTGATGTACAGAGCAGCAGGTATGCCTTCAGTTACAGCTGATTTTGGCTCAGGAAATGCTTGTGTTACTTGTCATCAGCCACGTAGAGTGGGTCCAACTGCTGATGCAAATGATAGTTTCAGAATTACCAGTACACACTGGGGTCCTCATCACGGACCGCAAGCTGCATCACTTTATGGAGTTGGCTTAGTTGAGATCAGTGGACCAGAAACTATTCCTGCTCCAGGTTCACATCCTCATTTTAAATCTGCTAGCTGCAATGGTTGTCATATGAATATTGCAACTGCTGATGTTGGAGGACATACATTCTGGCCAAATCTTGAGAATTGTAAGAAATGTCACTCTACTATCACATCTTTTGATCACGAAGGTATTCAAACGGAAGTTCAGGATTTACTGGATCAGATAGAAGCAAAGCTTGAGACAGCTGGTTCTTATCATGATGGACATCCAGTACCAGGAACATATCACATTTCGATTGCAAATGCAACTTATAATTACATATGGTGTCTTCCTGAAGACAAGAGCTTAGGAGTTCATAACCCAGATTATATTGTAGCAGTACTTAAAAATACTCTTGCTTCATTATAAGCACTTTAATTAAAAACTAAAAAGGCTTTCCAAATGGAGAGCCTTTTTTTTTGATCCTGTTGAAAATGATCTTTAGCAATAGGATCAAATCCATGGTCGTATGCGTATGAAAAGTTTAGCTCATAAAAGCTTAGCTTAAAATATATTTCTTAGAAATGCTGAATTACTGCAAGTAATTTAATTGTCAAAATGATCTTTATGATTGATAGAATTTAGGCTATTCAAATATCATTATAGCTATCTATGTAAATAAAACACATTATTTTTCTTCACTTTGATTCCCAAAGAATTGCATTTTTTCCACATGATTTTAAATGAGTTATATCACAATGCAATTGATATATCTCAAAAAAAAATATGTTATAGGACAAGATATTTAATATATATTTTGCTGTGAAAAAAATAACTTTGTTGGCAGTACAATAATGGAAATTTAATTTATAAACAAAAACTAAAGACATGAGAAAAAACAACGTAATTTTCAGTATCTTCTCCCTTCTGATGGTAGCAGGAATTGTTTTCTTCATGAGTTGTGAAGGTCCTATCGGACCTGCAGGACCAGCAGGTACCGACGGTATCAATGGTACAGACGGAACTGATGGAGTGGATGGTAATGCCGTTTGTTTAACCTGCCACAATTTAGCAAACAAAGCTGCAAAAGAAGAGGAGTATGCAAAGTCACAACATGCCGTGGGCGCATATGCTGGTTATGCCGGTGGACGCCAGAGTTGTGCAACATGCCACTCACATGAAGGTCATATAGAGGCATTTTTACTCGGAGGTGATACCACTTCACCAGATGGAATAGCTTATCCTTCAGCATTTAGATGTGAAACCTGTCATGCATTCCAT
>JADHTG010000068.1 GCA_016776505.1 Bacteroidota bacterium | reverse complement strand
GATATCCCTGACGATATCAATGGTGTGACGAATTGGGCGGTGACAGCTTGGGTGAAGACGGCTTCAACCTTCAGTGGCGATCCAAGCATTAGATTGGCTGTTGGATCTGTGTGGACGAACAATGATAGAACTTATTTTGGACATAGTTCTTCAGGTGACCTTCACGCACAGGTTGGCAACACAAGTGATTTCGGATCTTTTCAGCTTACAGTAAGCACATGGTACCATATGGCTCTTGTATTTTCAGGAGGTTCCAATGCGCAGGTGTTTGTTAATGGGGTGTCAAAAGGCACTGCCACAGGAGTTACTTACGGAGGATCTTCAAGTTTGAACATTGGTTCATATGACCAGGGTCAAAACAGCCATTGGAATGGATATATTGATGAAGTCCACATCTCCAACACAGCCAGATCAGCAGACTGGATACTCACCGACTACAACAACCAGAATTCACCTAATACTTTTTATTCACTTGAAGTTCAACATTCGAAAACCTGGGACGGTGGAGCAAGTACTTCTAATTGGGGAGATGCCAATAACTGGAATCCCGATGGTGTCCCTGAATCCTCAGATGATGTATTACTTGATGGTGCAAACACAATTAATGTAAATGTTGCTGGGGTTTGCAATGATCTTATTCTAGACAATTCAAGCCTGGTATTAAATATATCTAGCGGAAAATCACTAACAGTGTCTGGAACAACCACCCGCACCGATGGCTCTCTGGTTGTAAAAAGCACGGCTGTATAACGGACACTTTGAAGTCCGTGCGTCCACCTACGGCGCTGCTGGAACTCCACAAGCAGCATCCGGTTCAGTAAGCAATGGATGCTGGTCGCACATTGCTATGACCTTCAATGGATCCAGTTTCAAATTTTATGTCAACGGAGTTGCTTCTTCTGGGACTGTATGCGGCTATAATGTGGGTTTGAATGGTTATAATTATATCGGCAGGAGAAACTGTACTAATCATTGGGATGGATCCCTGGACGAAATTCGTGTTTCCAACAAGGCCCGTTCTGCTGGCTGGTTAAAAACCTGCTATAACAACCAAAATAATCCAACATGTTTTTACAGCCTGTCGGATGAAGAGGTGCTGGATTTCAGTGAGGGGTGGTATGATTGCAGCTGGAAAAACAGAAAAAAGATCGAAATTGATTACTGCAAAGTAGGTTCCACCGGAGCTCCTCATGTTGATTTTCCAATGCTTATCAGCCTGACTGATAATGACCTGAAAACGCAGGCGAAATCAAATGGATACGACATCTTATTTACCTCGGATAACGGCACCACTAAACTAAGCCATGAGATTGAGAGCTATACAGCGCAAAGCGGAAGTTTACTTGCCTGGGTAAAAATCCCGAATTTATCTTCCTCAAAAAATACCTTTATTTACATGTATTACGGCAACTCCGGCGCATCTAACCAGCAAAGTACGACAAGCACCTGGAATTCAGGCTTTAAAGGGGTATGGCATCTGAAAGAATCATCCGGAAATTTTTACGATGCTACATCCAATAACAACTATGGATTGGATTGGGTATCAGCTTCTGGAAAAGAAGGGAAGATTGGTAAAGGACAGAATTTTGATGGCATTGATGATTACATCAGCCCGGTGAACACCTGCTTTACCACTTGGGCAACCACTGTTGAGTTTTGGGTTAAACCCAGTACACCCTCAAATTATGATGCGGTTTTTATCCAGGGATCCAGTGCATGTGGCAGTTTACAGCACAGGGTATTTTGGTACAACGGGCATTTCGAGGTCAGGGCATCCACCTCTGGTTGTGCGGGAACTCCGCAAGCGGCTTCTGGTTCAGTTACTGATGGAGCCTGGTCACACATTGCGTGGATATTCAATGGATCCACCTTCAAATTCTATGTCAACGGAGTCTATTCCTCTGGATCGGTATGTGGCTACAATGTAGGTTTGAATGGCTATAATTACATCGGGAAACGGCATGCAACAAATCACTGGGACGGATCACTGGATGAAATAAGGATTTCCAATACAGCCAGGTCAGCGGGCTGGATCAAGACAGCATATAATAATCAAAATTCACCTTCCTCTTTTTATACCGTTCATGAAGAAGAAGAAGCCACATATTATTCACAGGGCAACCTGGCGGTAAATGATCCAGGCAGCTGGAATACTTATCGCAACGGAAAAGGCGCTGATGCATCCAATTTTTGTTCAGGCGCTACCTGGATCATACAAAATTCACATTGCATGACCCTGAGCAATACAGATAGCTGGAATGTAGGATCCAAGGGTAAAATTCAAATTGAAGATGGAGGAAGCTGGACCAACTCATCCAGCGGACAGGTTACAGTTGATTCAATGATTCTGGATAATGGGAGTGCGTATTTTCACAACACGATCGCATCTGTTCCCGGAACAACCAAAGTGTTTGCTGAGGCAAGCAATATGTATTATTCCCGTAGCGGTTCCCAGAATGTGGAAGCATTGAATTATGGAAATTTAATTATTTCAGGATCCGGAACAAAAACATTGAAAGGCAATATCAGTCCAATTGGCAATTTGATTTTAGACAAGGGAACTTTTGATTTAGGAAGTTATATGGCTAACAGGGCTTCAGGAGGAGGTACTTTGACTCTTTCAAACAATACCTGCTTAAAAATTGGAGGAACATCTACGTTTCCTTCCAATTATAGTACGCATGTCATTTCTTGTAGCAGTACCATTGAATATAATGGCACATCGCAGAGTGTTGTTCCTCTAAACAGCATGCAAAACTATGGCAATCTCACGATTTCAGGATCGGGTACAAAATCCCTCACAGGGAATATCGGCATTGGGGGAAGTCTGAACATTTCTTCTGGCACATTTGACCTGAATAGCTATACAGCGAACCGTCATACAGAAGGAGGAACAGTTAATGCCAATGCTCTTCATTCCGGAGGATTAGATCAATCAAAGACCGTATACACTACTTCCTCAATCAACCCCTCAGCAAACAAACTTATTCTGCTTGCAGTTGGACGAAGGGGCTGGGGAGCTATTTCATCAGTGAGTGGCAACAATCTTAGCTGGGTCCGGGTTGCAGGAGATTACAATGGGTATGGAGAAGGTGATAATGGGGTGGTTCTGTTTCGTGCCATGGGGACTAATCCGAGCTCTGGAGCAATTACCATCACTTTTGCTGAAACCCAGGAGAGGGCCAACTGGTCTGTAGTTGAGTTTGGGAATGTCGATAATTCGGGGAATCATGGAAGTGGTGCATTGGTACAAAAAGCTACATCCAATACGACAGGTGCAAGCACTGTTACAGCCTGGATGCCAAATGCTTTTGGTTCCACACTCAATGCAACCTATGGGGTAGCCGTAAATGGAATCAGCACTCCTACGGCAGGGAGTGGTTTTACCCAGCTACACCAGGTCAATACAGGTTCGGACTCTAACCGGGTAAATTTAATATCAGAATGGAGAACGGACAATGCGACTCAGGTAAAAGTAAATATAGGCAATACGGCTGCAACCATCATAGCTGTTGAAATCAAAGCAGTACCAGTAGGTACTCTGACACTTGCCAATGGAAGCACCCTGAAAATTGGAGGTACAGGCACACTGCCATCCAATTATATTAATCATTATATTGGTTCCAGCAGTACCATTGAATACGATGGAACAACTCAAAGCGTTGCCACACTCAATAGTTCACAAAACTATGGCCACTTGATTATTTCCGGATCCGAAACCAAGACACTGGCAGGTGATATAGGAATATCGGGTAACTTAATAATTTCTGGTGGAACATTCGATCTGGATGGCTTTTCAGCTAACCGTACATCGGCAGGTGGAAGCTTAAGTATATCCAATGGAAAAACTTTAATCATTGGAGGAACAGCTACATTTCCTGCCAATTTCACTACACACAGCATGGGTCAGTCCAGCACCGTTGAATATGATGGCACAAACCAGACAGTTGCAGAACTCCACAGTTCTCAAAATTATGGCAACCTGATCATCTCAGGATCAGGAATAAAAACTCTTGAAGGTGATGTAAAAACTGATAAAGCACTTACCATCAACAATGGTACTTCACTGCATGTAGCTTCAGATTTGTTTTTAACTGTGGAGGGAACATTGACCTTAAATGGAGAGGAGTGCCTGGTTTTAAAAGCAGACAACTCGGGTTATACAGGCTCGCTAATAGAGAAAGGACAGGTAAAAGGTTCTGGTTCTCTGAGTTTTGAGAGATTTTTCAGTCAGAAAAACTGGCATTATTTTACTCCTGTCATACAAAATACAAGCTCTAACAATTTTTGGGGTGCTGCACTTTATTCATACAATACCAACAATGTTTCCTGGCAAGCAGTTGGCCCGAATGAGACCTTGCAAAAATTAACTGGATACGATGTCTATTTTCAGACGAATACAACGGTCAGTTTTGTTGGTAAACCTTATACAGGATCTCACAACAAAAGCCTGGTGATCAGTTCTGATAATTACAATTTTGTGGGCAATCCATATCTTTCAGCTATTGATTGGGAAGCATCCTCCGGTTGGACTAAAAACGCGGTGGATAATGCATCTTATATATGGGATCCCAACCAGGGTGGAGTTTCCACTTATGTTAACGGAAATAGTACGAACGGCGGGAGTAGGTATATTGCAGCTTCCCAGGGATTTTTTGTAACCGTTTCGAGTGGGGGACCGTATTCGCTGGGTTTAAATGTGAATGCCCGAAAACACTTCCGGACTAAGATACGCCCTGAATACGAGAATAAAAACTCCTTGAGTTTAAAATTAAAAGATACTGAGTTTTCAGACGAAACAGTGGTCTATTTTACTGAAAATGCAAGCGATTTATTTGATGGTGAGTATGATGCACTAAAAATGAAGGAAAGCAATCCTTCCAGGACGATTATTTATACCAAATCATCAGATGATATCGATCTGTCTATTAATTCCCAGCATGAAATCATTAAAGATCAAAGCATTCCCTTGTATTTGGAATCCGGGGCTGCCGGTAGTAAGGATTTATCTATATCCGGAATTGAAGGATTTGATACCGATCTGGAAGTCTACCTGGAAGATTTAAAGCTAAATCAGATAGTGGATATGAAAAACGGGAGTTATTCGTTTTTATACGATCCCGGAGATGAAACAAATAGATTCCTGTTGCACTTTAGCCTGCCTTCCAGCCTGGCCAGCCAGGAGATGACAAATATAGAAGAAGATGCTGATCATGGATTCAAGGATTTAAAAACCTTTATTACTGAGGATGAATTGATCATTGATTTGGGCCAGGCAGCTGACTCCCGGACAGATCTGTATGTGTTTAATATATTGGGAAAACAAATTGTATATAAGGAATTCAATGCAGATGGATTTGAAAAAGTGAAGCTGGAAGGAGCTGCAGGATATTACCTGTTGAAATTAGTATCAGGAAATGAAGTATATACAACTAAAGTATTGAAACCCATTTCTGCACAATAAAATATCATTTCATTTCATTCACTGGCTTAACAGCCTATCTTGAATAGCCGGGGATTTCAACTCCCTGGCTATTTTTTTAAATCAGGATTTATATATAAGGAAATTGTACATTTGTATCTCTCTGATAATCTATTATTCACACTAAATATACCAGAATCCTTAAGAGATGAAAGGTCCGGGATTTTATTTTATTCAATTTTTCTATGGAAAATACAGTAGCAGGTTAAATCGTTATTGCCAGCAAAAGGATATCCCTACACCATATAATCTCTGTTATCATGACGATCCTGATCATCATATTTTTGACATATTATACAGGAACGACAAATATGCTGTGGCTCAAACTGAAGGTGAAATTAAATTCCAGCGAACAAACTTCTTCACCAGCAGGAAAAAGATTTTAAAGCAATACAAGCCTGTTTATGGCTATTCCATCATGGAAATAAATAAAAACACATTGAGGGTTTATTGCTTCCGAAAAGACATATTCGGGCGAAGAGCAAAAATTTTATTCTACTTCCTGAATGATGTATTTATCATGGGTGAGTATATTTTCATATCCTATTCCCCCAAAAAGGTGAGTTCTGTAGCTCAAAAATTAATCCAGCAGCAAAAGCTCGATTATCAATATGCGAATGAAAATTTTTATATTGAAAATTCGAATTCAGAGCGAATCATATTCACAGATTCCGGATTTAATTTAAGTATCCGCTATTTTAGTTTAAAAAATAAGGAAATTATGGACTATCTGAAATCCTATTTTATGCCTGAATCAGAAGAATCGAAACCGGATCCCATAGAATGGAAAAGGATCGCAGAGTAGTATCTGGTCTGGCATTGCTGCAGCCTCTTTATGTGATACACAAATCTTCTGGACTTGGCTTACCAGTCATCCTCTTTCTGTGACTCTCCCTTTACTATACTGCTTTTCAGGTTATCGATTAGCTTTTGAATCTCTTTATCCAGCTTTTCAAATCTGACTTTTGCATCTTCCGGATCGCTGTAACGGGCCTCCATCCAGCGTTCTATATGAGGTGACCTGCTTTCCATAAATGCCCTGAAATTAGTGATTTGATACTTAATTTTTCCCTCCTTGATAAATATAGTCATATTGTAATCGATGATGGCATCCTTCACTTTTGATTTTTTTTCCATTCGATAGAATATCAGGCGGTCTTTAAGCTCAATGATCCCTTTTTCCTTGTTCTTGTTCGTGATTTTATTTGCACCCGCGGTGAAATAGGATTTTATCCAATTCAAAGACCGGGAATAAAGTTCTTCTTTGGAAGCACCTTCAACCATTATCACATCTTCATAAATGAAAGCTTCTTTTTCGCTATTATAGGGGATCCCCCAATCTGTATTTACCTGGGAATAGCCCATAATCGGAATGATGATTAGAAACAGTACATATTTCAAAAAATCCATATCTTATATTTTTACTGTATTTTAAATTGCCAAAACCAGGAAGTAGTTTTTTCTTCCTTTTTGAATCAGCAGGTATTTATTTTTTAACAAAAAAGAACTGTTTATTAAAAGAGCTGCATCATTTATTTTGTTTTTATTGATGGAAAGACCACCTCCTTGAACAAAACGTTTGCATTCTCCATTAGATGAAAATATCCCTGTTTTTTCAGTGAGGAGATCGATCAGGGAAATTCCCTTTTCCAGGTCTGATTTTGTTATTTCGCTTTGCGGAACACCTTCAAAAAGGGATAAAAAAGTGCTTTCATCCAGTTTGGAAAGATTCTCAGATGTGCCTTTACCAAATAAAATCTGGGATGCTTCAAAGGCATTGTGATAATCTTCCTGTGAATGTACCATGGTGGTGATTTCTTCCGCAAGTTTCTTCTGCAACAGGCGGACATGAGGAGCTTTTTCATGTTCCTCAACCAGTGCTTCTATTTCTTCCTGCTGTAGCAAGGTGAAAATTTTTATATAATTCTTAGCATCCTCATCAGCAGTATTCAGCCAAAACTGATAGAATTTATAGGGAGAAGTATATTTGGGATCAAGCCAGACATTGCCCTCTTCAGTTTTTCCGAATTTTGTACCGTCAGTTTTTTGTAAAAGGGGAGAAGTGATGGCAAATGCATCGCCTCCTTCCATCCTTCGGATTAATTCGGTTCCTGTAACAATATTCCCCCATTGGTCGGAGCCTCCCAGCTGAAGTTTGCAATTTTTGTGCTTATACAGCCAGTAAAAATCATATCCCTGCACCAGTTGATAAGAGAATTCTGTGAATGACATTCCTGTATTCAGCCTGTTTTTGACAGAGTCTTTTGCCAACATGTAGTTGATGGTGATATGCTTCCCGGTATCTCGAATAAAATCCAGGAAACTCATGTCTTTAAACCAATCGTAATTATTGACTATTTCCGCGGAATTCAATCCACAATCGAAATTTAGAAATTTCTCCAGTTGTTTTTGAATGCAGGCGAGGTTGTGGTCCAATACTTCTTTTGAAAGCAGGTTTCTTTCTTTTGATTTTCCGGAAGGATCTCCCACCATACCGGTTGCTCCTCCAACCAGTGCGATCGGTTTATGTCCACAACGCTGAAAGTGAACCAGAATCATGATCTGCACCAGGCTTCCAATGTGCAAGGAATCCGATGTAGGATCAAAACCAATGTATGCTGTAGTGTTTTCTTTTTTGAGTTCTTCCTCGGTTCCAGGCATCATGTCCTGTAACATGCCTCTCCATCTCAGTTCCTCTACGAAATTCATAGTATAAATTTTTACAAAAATAAGTTTTCCTTTTGAATCCACCATTGGGGATTTTAAAAAGCAAATAGACCCATTTTATGGGATTTTTAATTTTATCTTTGAAATGAAAAGCTTTTAAACAACAGCTGAATGAATTTTATCTCTCATTATTACCTGGATGGAGAAGATGGCAATCCATATTATAATTTTGGTTTGATATTACCCGATTTGATGAGCATTCAAAAGAGGGGTTGGAAGGTGACTGACAGCGATCATCTCAGCAGCATTTCTGAATACGATATTCAGATTCTGAAAGGGGTGCTCCAGCATTATGAACTGGATGCTTTATTTCATCAATCCAATTTTTTTACCAAGCACACAAAATACATTAAATCCTTATTCAAAGTAACCCAGATTGAAACAGAAAGAAATAGAAAGCATTTTTTATCGCATATATTGTTGGAATTGGTCATTGACAGAGTGATCATAAAAAATGAAGAACACATACTGGATTTATTCTATAAGGACCTGGACCAGGTGGATATTATTAAAATAGGAGAACTGTTTCACCGGGAAGATCCGGAATTAATCAAATCATTTTGTAATTTTTTTGATAAGTTCCGATCGAAAAGATATTTATATAAGTATACGAGCAATGAAGCCATCATTTTTGTGTTAAATAAGGTGCTGGAACGAGTAGGATTACCCATTTTTAATGAAGTTCAAATTCTTGAAAAATTGGATGAAAGTATTACTATCACAGAGCAATATATTGATAATCATTACGATAGCATTTGGGCTTTAAGGAATCCGCTAAAAGAATAAATTCTAGATTTTGGCCATACGTTTTCTATTAGACAAACTCGATAAAAAAGTTTTAAGTATTCAGATATTGCAATTGGTCCGCACGGCTGTAGTATTTGGAATATCTATTTTTCTTGCCCAGTTTTATAGCGATACTCATATTATCAGTCAATATGAAACCTTGCTTTTAGTTGGCACAGGACTTACTTTTTTTTGGGTTTCAGGATTAATGACTACTTTTCTTCCTTATTATTATAACAAGAAGGAAGAGGAAAAGAAATCTGTTATATTCAATTCTTTTGTTTCCCTTTCTGCTTTATCTGTTCTTTCCTTTTTTGCTGTGATTGTTTTGGGTGCGCTTTTTTTCGATTCTGTTCATGTATCCCTGTTTATTGCTTATGGTGCTTATATTTTATTTAACTCACCCAGTTTTTTAATTGAATATATATACCTGGTAAATGGTAAAAATAAAGCCATCGTTTTATATGCCATTATTGCATTTAGTCTTCAACTCATTATATTTTGCATCCCCTTGTTTTTAGGATATGATTTGCTGACGGCAGTTTATTCTATTGCGATACTGGCTTTATTTAAGTTCATCCTGCTTTTATTCATGATCAGAAAGTATGGCAGAACTGGTTTTGACCTGCATCTCATCAAAGCTTACCTGTCCAAATCAACACCTATTATCATGACCTTGTTAATAGGAGGTAGTTCGGAATATGTGAATGGCTTTGTGGTTAAAGCATTCGCCAATGATCATGAATTTGCATTGTTCCGATATGGGGCCAGGGAATTCCCATTATCCCGCATTCTTGCCAATTCATTGAGCCTGGTTCTCAGTGGTAGCATTGCGCATGCTATCAGCAAGGGAAACTTAGCTGATTCTTTGTCAAAGTTAAAAAAGAGCAGCCAAAAATTGATGCATATATTATTTCCCTTAACTATCCTTCTTATCTTAACAAGTCCCTTTTTATATCGTTTTTTGTTTACTGAAACATTTGAGAATTCGTACAGGATATTTAATGTATATCTGCTACTGGTTGTAAGCAGAATGGTATTTCCCCAAACCATATTGCTGGGCATGCAGAAAAACAAACCTATTATGTATGCCGCTTTTATTGAGTTTTCAGTCAACCTGGGACTGGGAGTGGCCCTAATGCGCTTTTTTGGGATCTATGCAGTTCCTTTCGCCACCCTGGCGGCTTTCTATATTTATGAAATAGTCCTGATGTTATATGTCAAAAAGGAAGGAATACGACTCAAGTCGTATTTGCCCACCACTACCTGGCTGGTTTATAGCTGCCTGGCGTGGTTGGTTTATCTTATTATATAGTCCAATAAAAACAAACTGCAAGGCTAAAAGCCCATGCAGTTTATTTTATGACTGCTAAAGCATGATAATACTTAGCTAGGATATTAGTCTTCATTTTTAAGACCCTGAACTTCACCTCTGATGTCCTGAGCCAAAACTTTCAGCTGCTGCATTCCTTTTCTTACTCTTGTTCCGGCAGCTTTGTTGTTTTTTTCATAGAATTTAATAAAATCTGTTTCGAGTGAGAGTAATAACTCTCGTAGTTGAGCATATCTGTTCATAATTTTAAATTTATGAAGTTAAAAGATTAAAAATTACTTATCTGGAAATATTACTTCTTCACTGGAGTAATATTTGTCATTCAATTTTTGTTTAATTTCACTAAATGCATCCAGGGTTCTCTGAATATCTTCATCGGTATGATTAGCACTGGCCACAATCCTGATCATAATCTCTCCTTTGGGTATGACAGGATAGACCACCAGAGAACAAAATATTCCATAATTCTCCCTGAGGTCAATAATCAGGTTTGCTGCTTCAGGAACATTTCCCTGGAGATATACAGGTGTTACGCAAGAATTCGTAGTCCCGATATTTAAGCCTCTGGCTTTCAGTCCGCTTTGCAATTTATTTACCACATTCCAAAGCTTATCCTTATGCTCTGTACTGCGTTTTATTAATTCAAGTCGTTTTAAATCACCAATGACCAAGGGCAGGGGCAATGATTTTGCGTATATCTGGGAACGCATATTGTACCTGAGATAAGTAATGATATTCTTATTTGCTGATACGAACGCACCAATGCTGGCCATGGATTTAGCAAAAGTTGAAAAATAAATGTCTACTTCGTTTTGCACCTGCTGCTCCATATGAGTGCCTTCTCCTTTGGGGCCCATCACACCAAATCCATGTGCATCATCAATGAATAGCCTGAATTTATATTTTTTCTTAAACGCAACAATGTCTTTTAGGTTTCCCTGGTTACCTGACATGCCGAAAACTCCCTCTGTAACCACTAATATTCCTCCATTGTCGGAAACCAGCTTGGAAGCATGTTCCAGCTGCTTCTCCAGGCTGTCCATATCGTTGTGCTTGAAAGCGAAGCGTTTGCCCATGTGCAATCTTGCCCCGTCTACGATACAAGCGTGAGATTCAGCATCATACACAAGTATATCATGCCTGTCTAACAGACAATCAAGAATAGAAATAACGCCCTGGTAACCATAGTTCAGCAAAAAAGTATCTTCCTTTTGAACAAATTCAGATAGTTCATTCTCTAATTGTTGATGATATGGAGAATCCCCGGACATCATTCTGGCACCCATGGGACGCGCTAATCCAAAATCGGTTGATCCTTTAGCATCAGCTTCCCTAACCTCCGGGTGGTTTGCCAATCCCAGGTAGTTATTCAAACTCCAGACGATCTTTTCCTCTCCCCTGAATTTCATCCTGTTGGAAATATCTCCGTCTAAAGTAGGAAACATGAAGTATCCATGTGCATAGGATGAATATTGACCTAATGGCCCGGGCCTTTCAGTCAGTTTTTTGAAAATATCCATAAAAATGTGCGCTGTTAAGAATTATTGCGCAAATGTATTGAAATATCGCTCAATTGCAAAAAGAGATGTACATTTAATTTTTAATTTTAACTCATAGTATTTCTTGGAAAAATGGTTTTTTTTGCTTATAATGATAAATAAACATTAATTTTATATTAATAAATAAATTAATTTCTAAAATAGCACATTGATTTCACATATAAATGTCTGATAATTAAGTGTTTGGAGGCAAAATATGCAATGGAGTGCCATATTGCCGTTTCTCAAAAAAATAAAAAACAAAGTAATTTTAAAAATGTTGATTCAGAGCTCTGAAATGCTTTTTATTCACAAATTTGCTTTAAAATATGTGCATAATTTTTTGATTAAAAAGGGTGATTTTTGATAATCCCGGGAATTTAGGGTGATTGTTTAATAGATTGATAAGTCGGATTCCTTTATCAGATGCATAAAATATCCCCTTTCGCATGTGAAGTTGGTGGGTTTATCGAAACCTTCTACAATTCCTTCAATCCTGTATTTGCCTGAAAGTTGATTTTGAATCAAATCGAAAATGACTTCACTAATAACAGAATCTACTTTAATTTCCATTTTGAATTTATCCTTTGCATGATCTTTCAGGTAAAAAACATGCTGACTGGGCATTACATTTATTTCATCAATAATGCCTTGCAGTCGTATTTTTTTTCCTTCACATGACGCTTGGATCCCACATTTGGTCTGGCAGTTTTTTGACTTTAGAAAGTCAGACACATCATAATATTCATTTGTTGAAAGATCCAGTTCTTTTTTGCAATTGGAAAAAGATATGACCATTAGAAAGGCAATGGATAAAATAAACTGCTTTTTCATTTCTTCAACAGCTGAACATTACAGCTAAAAGTTACAGAAATAAGTTGATAAGATGCTACCCTTTGATCCATGCATAGATAATGAAAGATGTTTACGAGCAGAGGAATCCAGTTTCTAGTCCAGTTTGAATTCTTCTTTCCAGTTAGAGTCATTCTCCAGGTTTTTTTGCATTTTTTTATCGAAAATGAAATTCCCCAGAACCAGATAATCCATTTCAGTACGCATAAAGCACCTGAAAGCATCATCCGGAGTGCACACGATGGGTTCGCCCCTTACATTGAAACTGGTGTTGACGATGACACCATAACCCGTTTGCTTTTTAAATTCGTTTATCAGACTCCAGTATTTGAAGTTTGTAGTACGGGATACGCTTTGGATCCGTGCGGAATTATCAATATGAGTAATGGCAGGAACATCTGATCTGAGTGTATATAATCTCTTGTACAACTCCAGTTGATTAAAATTTTCAGGAAGGGACACCAGCCTTTTATCCAAAACCGGTATCACATGAAGCATATAAGGAGAAGGACAATTAATGTCAAAATATTCGTTAATATCTTCTTCGAGAACAGTCGGGGCAAACGGCCGGAATCCTTCCCGGTATTTGATCTTCAGGTTCATTTTTTTCTGCATGTCCGGGTTTCTGGCATCCCCCAGTATGCTCCTGTTCCCAAGAGCTCTAGGACCATATTCCATTCGTCCCTGGTACCAGCCTACTACATTTCCTTCATTGATTTTAGATGCTGTAAATTCTATCAGCTCTTCGAAGCTGTCATAATAATTATAGCTGGCCTTGTATTTACGGATAACTCCCTTTATTTCTTTTTCTGAAAACTCAGGACCCAGAAAAGCACCTTTCATAGAATCTGGTGTATCTATTTTTGTTCTTTTTTCCCCTTTCCATAAGTACCAGCCTAAATATGCTGCACCCAGGGCTCCACCTGCATCACCGGCTGCAGGTTGTATCCAGATATCTTTGAACAAGCCTGTTTTGAGTAATTTCCCGTTGCCAACGCTGTTTAAAGCAACTCCTCCTGCCATCACCAGGTTTTCAGAATTTGTTAACTTTTTAGCTGTTTCAGCAAGCTTAATCATGATTTCTTCTGTCACCTGCTGAATAGCCAGAGCCATATTCATATAATTCTGGGAAATAGGCATTTCTTCAGTCCTTGGAGGGAAACCAAATAATTTAGTCCATTTTTTATTATTGGTCATTCTTAAACCTGTCGCAAAGTTGAAATATTTCATATTCAGCAGTAAAGATCCATCCTCGCGTAGGTCGGCAAGCTCATTTAGAATTAGTTCTTTAAATGATTTTGTTTCCTCAGAATCGGGATTTCCATAAGGGGCCAGACCCATGAGTTTGTATTCACCGCTATTCACCCTGAAACCGGTATAATAGGTAAATGCCGAATACAATAAACCCAGGGAATGCGGAAAGTGTAATTCACGGATTATTTTGATTTCATTATCTTTTGCATATCCAATAGTTGTCGTAGCCCACTCGCCCACACCATCAATGGTCAGTACGGCAGCTTCCTTAAAAGGGGAGGGGTAAAAAGCGCTTGCGGCATGTGATAAGTGGTGTTCAGGAAATAAAATAGGGATTTTTTTTGTGCCGATTTTCTTCAATTCGTCTTTCAGCATTCGTTTGAAAAACAGCTTCTCCTTTATCCAAACCGGGATAGCCGATAAAAAACTCATTAAGCCTTTGGGAACAAAGGCATGGTAAGTTTCCAGTAATCTTTCAAATTTGATAAAAGGTTTATCATAGAATGAAATGACACTGATGTCGTTATAGCTTATTCCCGCTTCAGAAATCACATAAGCAATTGCATGGTGAGGAAATGAAGGGTCGTGTTTGATACGTGTGAACCGTTCTTCGTGAGCTGCAGCTATGATTTCTCCATCAATAATCAGTGCAGCGGCGCTATCGTGATAATAGGCCGAAAGTCCTAAAATAATTGTTGACATGGATGAATTATTTAGAATAATGTATAAATGAAAGGTGCAATTGCTGAACCTGAAGTTAAAACTATTAATACCCCAAATAAAAGGAGAATGATGATCAGGGGCAATAACCAAAACTTTTTACGAGTTTTTAAAAAACTCCACAAATCTTTAAAAAATTCCATTTGATTAATATCGTATTTTAATAAGGGTTTTCAATATCTTTTCGTGTAAATAAATAGTCTCTCGCTATCATAGCGGATTCAGAATTTTGTTTGAATTTAGCTAATTTAAGCTTATCCTTTCGCGCAAGTTTTTGAATTAAGCCAACCGGGAATACAAAAACAATGTAAACTACGGTCAATATCACTTTTGAAACGATGCTTCCGAGAAAATTTGAAAGTCCGAACCACAACCAGGCAAAAGGATAAAACAACATGGGAAAGATCATGTTAAGGATTAATACAGGAATGGCTATTTTAAAGTACAGTATGTTTTTACTGAAGAAAGCAATTAATAAAAGAATTAAAACGGCTGCCATGCCTGCATCAGTGCATTGTTTATTTGTAAAGCCCGTGGTGAAAAATCCTTTTGATTTATTTACACTCATAATAAATACTATTTTGCATTTGTTTTCAGGTAGATTAACGTATAATGATGGCATCAAAGCCAGCAAGAATATAATTCAAATTTAATTCAAAATACAGTCAAAACTAAATGTTTCTCAATTCTATCTGCGACAATTTTATGCCCGGATTCAGTCATATGATCATCTAAAACAAAAAATTTATCAGGACTCAGTGAAGCAGACAGATCAATAAAAATCATTCTTTCTTTTAAAGCCGGGAAATAATTGATTCTTTTTTTTACTTCTTGTATAAAAGTTTTGTCTGAATTCCGGTAATCTATGTTGAAAACAATAAAACGTGTTTTTTCAGGTAAAAAGTCAACATCTGAAATAACACTCAGAAATGCATCGTATTCATCCATTTCTCTTCTGTTCTCTTCCTTGTTTTTAATTCCATATTTATTCCGGAATAAGCTGACAATATATTTTGGGAATAAAATGCTTCTTTTAAAAAAGTAATATCTTTGATTTCTTTGATGTGCCAAACACATTTCTTCATAGGCTTGCTCAGAAGATGTCAATAATTTGTTATTGTTATTCACATAGGACAGATTTTCCCTGTAATCGTTATAGGAATATTGAATTATTACGTATTGAAGGCTGTCAGTAAATATTCTTTGGAGTATTCCGAATTCCCTGACCGTACCATAAGAAGATACACCTAAATTGAGAATAGGAGTTTGTATTCTGCTTTCAAGAATTTCAGTAAAGGTTTTCTTTTGCCCGACTCCCCAACCCATGGCATAGGAATCTCCCAAAACAGCGATTTTAGGCTTATTCAATGATTGTTCATCATCCCTTACACCCAGCTGATTCACATGAAATCCCACTTCATACTCCCTGTTGGAAAAAATAAATCGGCCCGGTTTTAAAGTATAGAACAAAGCCGTATCATATCTTGAGAATTCAGGAATTGCCTGGATCACCTTCCGATCGCTGTACAAATAATATTCTCGGAAAAGGGGGAGAAGTTTTTTGGGGATGCTTTGCGGATTATTTAATAGCAGTCCGAACAGCAATTCAGCGAGCAGAAAAAAGAGCACTACAAACGCAATATTATATAAAATGACGAAAATTGTTTTCTTTCGAATCTTTTGAATCATTTGGGTTTGAAATAACTAAAGTGTATTTAGCAGGATTGTATCAAGCATTCCAATTTGTCCGACAAAGATAAAATAACAATTTCATCCTGTGGTATTCGGAAGGACTGAAAGGCTGTTAATAAATGGATTCGCCTATACAGTATATTGCTGAAATCCAGTGATATATATTAAAATAATAAATTAAATGACAGTCGGCAAAATAAAGAAAATAATTGGGGATTATCATTGTACAATGGCAATGGATGATTGAAAATAGAGGATGGTTTATTCGAGTTTGAAATCAAAATAGGTTTTTTTGATTATTCTAACTACCAGACTATTGTTCAATATTGTTAATGCCTATTCCTTATAACCTGAATTCGGGATAATAAATTATTGCAGCTTTAATGAGGTTTTTCATAGGCAACTAGTGTTTATGCCTGCCTTGCCGGTCAGGCAGGAAGGACTATCGGGATAATTCGAAATAAACACAAGGCAGTATAGGGAAAACCTCATAA
>JADHTG010000067.1 GCA_016776505.1 Bacteroidota bacterium | reverse complement strand
GGCAGGACATGCCCAACTGATTCTTTCAGGAAATATTTCAATTCTCCTCCTTCAAACTTCATTGCAGGAGGAATACTGGCTACTAAATCTATGATCCTCTTATCCAGCAGTGGCACACGTGATTCAATAGACACGGCCATACTCACCCTGTCTTCCACCTGTAGTAAAGCGGGTAAGCTTCCGAACAAGTCAAAATGAGTCATTTTATTGTAATAACTCTTTGTATTCGGGTTGTTGAATATATAGCTGAATTTTTCAAATAACTGGTCATAATTGTAGGTAGATGCAAAATCGGGAGTGTATAATGATTTATTCCCATGCATCCTGTCAATTAAATGAAAATAGCGTCTGTCCATGGCTTCAAAAGCACCCTCACTCCAGAAATTTTTGATCATGGGCAGGTAGTCTTTGATAAAAGGCAGGTTAGGAAGGATTTTTTTTAAGGATACAATATGTTCGCCCTCATCTGTAATTTCCTGAATACTTCCTTTGAGTGCCTGTTCTAAATAAGCTACCAGATATCTTGCATAGCCTCCAAAAATCTCATCCCCGCCCTGGCCTCCTAAAATAACAGTTGCATGTTCTGATGCCAGCTTGGAAACCATATATTGCGGGAACAATCCAGGACCTGCTACAGGTTCATCCAGGTGATAGATTAATTTGGGCATATATTTAATAAAATCCTCTGCTGTTGGATAGATCTCATGCTTATTCGCCTTAATAGATTTGGCTATTTCCCTTGAATAAATCATTTCATCATATTCAGGCCCATCCTTAAATGCGCCGGAAAAAGTAGAAATCGGCTGGTGAGAGAAACCCGCGACTAAAGTGGTTACCAAACTGGAATCAAAGCCGCCACTCAAATAGGTTCCGATGGGCACATCACTCCTCATTTGCATATAGACGGTTTCATAGATCAAATGCTGGATTTCATTCTTAAAATATTTGGGGGTATGAAATTCATCAATTGTAAAATCAGGTTCCCAGTACTTAGTTTCAATTATTTCAAAAGTATCCAGTATAATTTCACAAAAGTGACCCGGATTCAATTTGTAAATATTTTTAAATAAGGTATCGTTGCCTAATATAAACTGGAAAGTCAGGTATTCATTTAAGGCAGAGTCGTTTTCTTCTGCTTTTATATCAGGGTGGGCGAGAATAGCTTTAATTTCTGAACCAAAAACGATCTTCTGATCATCATTATAAAAATACAATGGTTTGATTCCGAAATGATCTCTCGCAGCAACCAGGCTGTTTTTTCTTTTATTATAAATTAAAAAGGCAAACATCCCATTTAATTTATTGATTGCATCCAGGCCATATTCTTCATACATTCTTAAAATGACTTCCGTATCAGAGGCAGTTTGAAATTTATGTCCCTTTCGTTTGAGATTGTCCCTCAATTCTATGTAGTTGTAGATTTCACCGTTAAAAACGATGGTTAAATCGCCAAAACTCATAGGTTGCTTGCCGCTTTCAATGTCGATAATTGAAAGACGTTTATGATAGAATCCTATTTTATCTTCAATAAAATGTCCTTCATCATCCGGACCACGATAGGAAATTGTATCAGCCATTTGTCTCAGGATTTCCAAAGATGGAGTTCCTGCTACTTTATTAATTATAGCAACGATTCCGCACATAAATTTCTATTTAAAATGGCTTGATTTTACTATGTTGTTGAATTAATCAGTTTTTTATTTATGTCGAGTATGATAGACCAGCACCCCGTTTATATAATTAATTGACTAAAATGAATTTCAATGGATTACACATCATCGAATATGTACAAATGCAAATGTATAAAATTTGCAATACGAATTGCAAGTTTTGTTTCCACAGTGAATTAAAAAGCATTTGATATCCCTTTATTTAGCTTAATTAAGTAGCATTGCGGTATTGAAAAATGATAAATAAAAATTTTGTTTTTCAGCTTTTTCAGGCTGAAAAAAGCCATTATTGTTATATCTTTGCTTCGATTTTTTTGCTTTGAGGGGAATAATTTAGAATGAATAAAAAGAAAAGGATTCTTGTTACCGGAGGAACCGGCTATATAGGTTCTCATACTGCCATTGAGTTATTAAAGCAGGATTTTGAAGTTGTCATAATGGATAATCTTAGTAACTCATTTGACTGGATAGTCAATCAAATTGAAGAAATCTCGAAAAAGAAAGTTGATTTTCATAAGATTGACATGCGTGACGATCGTCAGATGGATTCATTTTTCAAACAGAACCATCAATTTGATGGAGTAATTCACTTTGCAGCTCTTAAATCAGTGGGTGAATCAGTTCAAATACCAAACCTGTATTATCATAATAATTTAGTGTCCCTGATCCATTTGCTTGATAATATGCAAAACCATCAAATAGACAACCTGATTTTTTCTTCCTCCTGTACGGTGTATGGTGAGCCTGACAGAGTCCCCATTACTGAAGAGTTTCCGATTAAAAAAGCAGAATCACCCTATGGAAATACGAAACAAATCAGTGAAGAAATAATCCAGGATAATTTCAATTTATCTGGGATGAATGCTGTTTCTCTCAGGTATTTTAACCCGGTCGGAGCGCATGAAAGCGGACTGTTAGGAGAACTTCCGTTGCAAAAACCAGAAAGTCTGATGCCCGTTATCACACAAACTTGCATTGGAAAAAGGGATCAAATGATGGTTCATGGCAATGATTACGATACTGCTGATGGTAGCGCAATACGGGATTATTTTCATGTAACAGATCTTGCCCTGGCCCATGTGAAAGCTCTTGAATTTCTTTGGAATAAAAATAATAAAAGCAATTTCTCCATTTTTAATTTAGGATCCGAAAAAGGATACAGCGTTTTTGAAGTCATACATACTTTTGAAGAGGTAAATGGTGTAAAAGTGAATTACGAGCTAGGACCCAGAAGAAAAGGAGATGTTAGCGTGGTTTTTGCTGATTCTTCGAAAGCTTTAAAAGATTTAGGGTGGAAAACGAGCATCAATCTTCCCGAAATGACACGATCAGCTTGGAAATGGGAAAAATACCTTAAATCAAAGAGTTTATGAAAAAGAAAATTCTTGCTATTGATGATGAAGTTACTATACGCAAGCTATTAAGTATATTCCTCAGCAAATACTATGAGGTAGAAACAAAAGCTGATGGTTTAGAGGCTCTGATTTGGATACAGGAGGGAAATATACCGGATTTAATTATTTGCGATATTCAAATGCCCAACATGAATGGTCATGAATTTGTAACAAATATCCGTGCAAGTGGTTTATACAGAAATATCCCACTGCTGATGTTATCTGGAGAAGAAGAAAGTGAAACCAGGATTAAATTTTATAGATTGAAAGTACAAAATTTCATAACCAAACCTTTTAATCCTGAAGAATTGTTAGTATTGATTCAATTAATTCTTGGAGAAGAATTAGATGTGTAATGAACATTTATAAAGCAAAAAAGGAAAAATTAAGAATTTTATATGTAGGGACTGCCCAGGTAGTGGTACATAATTTAAGTAAATCTCCCGATTTATTTGATTTTTCCTATGCTGAAAATGTATTTCTTGCCATTGACTGGCTGAATGAAAGTGCTGAAACAACACGTAAACTAGATGCTATTGTCTGCGAATCCTACCTGCCGGGATTGAGAGGACTCGATTTATACAAATACACAAAGAAAAGCTCCCATTTCAGAAAAACTCCTTTCATCCTGATTACGCACAATCAAGCCAATGGCATGCGTGAAAAGGCTTTGGAAAATAAAGTAGACGACTTATATGTAACACCTTTCAAGGCTAAAAACCTACATACTCGTATTAGTTTTTTAAAAAGATACAAGGAATTGGCAGTGAATGGTGTTCAACCGGTTCCCATAACGCCTGCTTTTAAAATGAAACTAAGCAAGCGCCTTTTTGATATTCTATTCTCGATTCTGGTCCTTATTGCGCTCACTCCCATATTAGCGCTGGTTGCACTTTTAATAAAACTGGAGTCAAAAGGTCCTGTGTATTATATTTCAAAGAGAGTAGGCACCGGATATCGTATCTTTGATTTTTATAAATTTCGATCGATGCGTCAGAATGCGGATATAGAACTCAATGATTTGGAACATCTGAATATCTATCATAAGGATGCAGCGGAAGAAAATTGTGAAAAATGCGAACAATTAGGGTCACCTTGTTCGTCTGTACTGTATATACGTGGTGAAAAGATCTGTGAAAACTTATATTTGGCAAAGAGAGAATCCAAAATTAATGCTACTTTCATGAAACTGGATAATGATCCCCGTGTTACACGAATTGGGCGGTTTATCCGTAAAAGCAGTATCGATGAGCTTCCACAATTCATCAATGTGTTAAAAGGAGATATGTCCATCGTGGGTAACAGACCCCTCCCCTTGTACGAAGCAGAATTGCTCACCTCCGACCAATGGTCTGAGCGATTTCTAAGTCCTGCCGGAATCACCGGATTGTGGCAAATAAATTATCATAATAAAGATATGGATTTGAAAGACAGGAAAGAGCTGGATAATTACTATGCCCGTAACAATAGCTTTTTGGGGGACATGATGATTATTTTGAAAACAATCCCCGCAATGTTTCAGAAAAAAAATCTTTAAGTATGCTATTCAAAAGAACCACTTTTATTCTCGCCCTGCTCTTGTTAGGATCGAGTTGGCCTCTCATGGCCCAGGAAACGGCTGAAATCGATGCAGATGATGATGTTATTTCAATAATCAATGGCATGCCACCTCTTCATGTATTGATAGATTCTGCCATAATCCATTCCCCATATATCAAATTTCAAAATGCAGAAATAATTAGGAATCAGTTCAAAATCAGGACTGTTAGAAATAACTGGACAAAAAATTTAGGATTATCCGGGGATGTCATTTATGGGACTTATGATTATCTTGCAACGGATCCCAATACAGGAGCTACAACCATTAATAACCAGGTTGAAACCAGGTATGGCACCGGAATTAATATCAGATTGCCATTGTATGACGCATTGAACAGAAAAACTGAAGTTCAGATTGCCACACTCGAACTGGAACAAGCTGATTATGTTAAAGAACAAAAAATCCTTGAAATAAGGCAGCTGGTGATCAACCAGTATTACCGGGTGCTTTTGAATCACCGACTGGTCAGTATTCACAATAAAAACAAACAGTCCACTGAAGTGCAAATGCAGCTGATTAAAAAAGAATTCACCAATGGACAGATCAAGGTGGAGGAATATGCACGAATGACAGAATTTTATAATAATTCCATTGTGGATTATGAAAAAGCCCTGTCTGAATTAACAAATTCATTGATGATTCTTCAGGAGCTCGTTGGATTTAAGTTTCAATTTTAAACAGCTAAGAATAATGAATATCATTCAGCTTGTCAGGTTATTGTACCGCAATATGTTATTGCTTATCGGTTCAGCCTTAATCATGGCACTTGCTGTATTTTTATTTCTATCCAACATTCCAAAAACATACGAATCCAAAACAACCATTTACACAGGGATCGGGTCAGGGATGAACCTGGAAGGAGCTGGTAGTGCATCCGATTTTTATGCGACCAACATGGCACTGGACAATTTAATGAATATCATATCGTCCCGTGAAACATTGGAGGAGGTCTCCCTCCGATTACTGGCAAAACATTTACTACTCGACAAAGCTGATCCTAAATATATAAGCCAGGAAAATTATGATGAGTTGATGGAAATTGTTCCGGATGATGTGATGCAACTGCTAGTGAGGAAAAAAAAGGAAACAATAGAGCCCCGGGATGAAAAAAAGAAAGAAGTCAAGGTAAAACCTCCAACAGAAAAAAAGAAATCATCTTCAGATAATTCAAAAAAAAGAATCTATCACTATGTTCAGCCTGATGAAACATTGTATTCGATTTCAAGAAGATATGGCATACCCCTGATCACATTAATGCGCATCAATAATTTGAATGATAATTTGATCAGGGCTGGCGATAAACTGCTGATCAGTCTGCCCGATGATACGAATGAACAGCCTGATTTAGAACAACAATACCAGGATGATGAAAATATTTATTATATAGTGGAGAATAAGGATGATTTGGAATCAATCGCCTTAAAATTCAACACCTCTGTTAAAAACCTGATTATTTGGAATTCTTTGCAAGAAAGGCAAATACCAGCAGGTATCAATCTGGTGGTAGGCAAAAAAAATGACATAAAGGAGACAGAAAACAGCCCCCCTTATCTCGAAGATACTCAAATAGACGCATCTAATTCTGGGAATGAATCCATTGTCAGGGAGGATGTAGGTCAGTCATCACTTGAAAAAAGAATCAACGAAGAATTTGAAAGCAGCTATGAACTGGAAGAAACCCTGAAAAACTTTTATGAGTACAAAGAACGAAACGACACCAATTTTATTTATGGAATATTAAATTATAAGTTTAAACACTATAGTATATATGCCTTGCAGAAAATATCTGTTGCAAGACTCGAAGACAGCGATATAATTGAAATATCTTATAAAGCAGATGATCCGGGAATAGCCCAGTATACCCTGATTTTACTAAGCAATATCTTTATTAATAATTACAAGCTGATCAAGGAAAATCAATCTGATAAGGTGGTCAAATATTTCGAGGAGCAGGTTCAAAAGGCAAATGACAGACTACAAAAAGCAGAAGATGAATTGCTAAAATTCAATAAAGACAATAATATTATCAATTACTATGAGCAGACCAAATACATGGCTGCCAAGAAAGAAGACCTGGATGGTGATTACCAGGATGAAAAAATGGAACTGGCAGCATCACTGGCCGCTTATAAGAAATTGGAAGACAAGCTGGCATCGCACTCAGAAATTGTGATTAACCGCGAAGAAATTCTTAAGAAAACAGAAGAATTAGCCGGTATTACAGAAAAATACACCTATTTGGAAACAGAGCAAAGCCCGGACGAGATTACCTTGAATGAAATAGTCAGGCTTAAACGAAAAGCAAATAAGCTGAAAGAGGAAATTCGCAAAGTGGTAGATATAGAATATGCGCAGAGCAATTCGATTGAAGGGATACCAATTGAAAAAATATTAACTCAATGGCTTGAAAGCGTTATAGCCTACGAAGAAAGTAAAGCCAGGCTCAACGCATATGCTGATAGAAAAGCAGAAGTTGAAAGAGCCTATGTTACATTTGCACCCCTGGGAGCAAAACTCAAACGAATTGAAAGAGAAATCAATGTGTCCGAGCAGGAATACCTCTCCTTGTTACACAGCTTGAACCTGAGTAAATTAAAACAACAGAACATTGAACTTTCGTCCAACATTAAACCTGTTGGATTTCCCTATTACCCTTTAAGTCCAAATTCTCAAAAAAGAAAATTTTTGATGGCTGCAGCTGCTTTGATAGGCTTTATATTTTGCTTTATCATACTGTATGTAAATGAATTGCTGGATAAAAGCATTCATAATCCTGAGCAAGCCATGACATTTACTTCATTGCAAACAGCAAGTGCAATTCCCATTATTCCAAAACGATTTAGAAGGATTGATTATCCTTTCATCATAAACAAATTATCTGAACAAATAATTCAACATTTGAAATTAACAACCTCGAAGATTTCAGATCGTCCTATTCTAATTGCCATGGTCAGTACCCGTGATACCGAGGGAAAGACCCGGATTTCAAACGAACTTATTCGCAGGATCAGGGAAAGCGGGGATAAAACACTATATATTAATCACAGCAATGACACCCCTGCTGAAGAACATTTGGATGCAGACAATTATTCCTACATTCCGAACCTGAAATATTCAGAATTAAAAGATGTGCAAGAATTATGTCCGGCAATAAGTTCGCTAAAAGCATATCGTTATATTTTTATTGAATTTCCCTCCTTGATTTACAACAGCTACCCCATTGAGATCGTAAAAAAACTGGATGCTACTTATTTGGTTTTTCATGCCCGAAAAAGTTGGAGTGATGCAGACGACAAGGCCTTTCAGAATTTTAAAAGCTTACTTAAGCACGATGCTTTTTTAATACTGAATAATACAAAGCTGGATGTTATTGAAGATTTTATTAGTGAGATCCCAAAAAAAAGAAGTGCTTTCAGAATTTTTATTAAAAAATTGCTTTCACCTAATGTTAAATAATCGACATTTTGAAGGCATTGATTGATAAAATATTCAAAGAAAAAAACGTACACTCATTAAGCCAGCAAATTATCACATCCGCTTTAGGTTTTATTAGCTTTATCATTTTAGCGAGATATTTGGATAAAGCCAATTTCGGATCATGGCTTTTGTATATTACAGGATGCGGCCTGGTGGATATGATTCGAATTGGCCTTACACAAACTGCTGTAGTGAGGTTTTTATCAGGAGCTCCACCCGGGGAGCAAAAAAAAATTATCGGATCAAACTGGCTGATTAATTTGGTTATTGCAGTTGTTTTTGCCTTGCTTATTTTCATTTCTTCCAGGCTTTTTGATCATGCTATACGGGATTCAGGATATTATTATTTCTTTAAATTCTACCCCATTTATGTTTTCCTAAAACTGCCGCTCATCATTGCATTGTCTATCCTTCAGGCCCGGCAGCGGTTTGACCTCATCCTTTTCATCAGATCCTTCGAATCGGGTTTATTTGTTTTATTCCTGCTTTCCTGTTTTGTTTTTGTTCGCTTTAACATCGAAGGAATCATCATCGGACAGCTGATAATTGTTAGTTTAAGTTCAATGATTTGTGTCTTTTTGGGATGGGACGGAATTAAATTTCTTAATAAGGCCAGTAAAAAAACCACTAAAACCATACTGCAGTTCGGAAAATTCAGCATGGGAACCATGGTTGGGACCAACCTGCTCAGAAGCGCTGATACTTTTATTATTGGTTTAAGTGCGGTCTTGGGACCGGAAGCAGTGGCACTTTTTGGGATTCCCTTAAAAATGATCGAAGTGATTGAGGTCCCTCTGAGGAGTTTTTCTGCCACCCTTTTTCCCAACCTGTCCAAAGACAGCATAGAAAATAATATCCAGCATTTTAAAAAACTATACTACTCCTATTCAGGCACTCTTACTTTGCTTATTGTCCCTGTATTAACAATCGGATTTTTTTTTGCTGACGACTTCATGGTCTTAATAGGAGGAAAAGATTATGCCGGTGCGGGCATGCTATTTAAAATATTCACCTTCTACGGATTGATGCTTCCATTGGATCGCTTTACAGGAATTGCCCTCGACAGCCTGAATAAACCGAAGAAAAATTTCTATAAAATAATGTGGATGGTGATGGCTAACATCATAGGAGATGTGGTAGCTGTTTTTATTTTTGAATCTTTGGTGATGGTTGCAATTACCACTATTGTATTTTCCCTCTTTGGTTTAATTCTGGGGTTTTACTATTTAGATAGGGAAATTGGCATTGAAAAACGATCTTATTTACTGGAAACTTCACAATTCATCCACAATTCCTTTACTAAATTAAAAGGATTGATTAAAATTGATAAATGATATTTCAGCTCTGAAATGAAAAGAAAATACATAGAGGTTAAAAAAGAGTTATTCAGGTCTCCTGCATTTTTGATTGCTTTTATAGCGACCCTGGTGGTTTGTGCCTATCTGATCTCAATTGGAGGGATTTTACTTGCTGTAGCCATCTTTTTACTTCCTTTCATACTTACTTTACTCTTTTATATTATAAAAAATCCAACTGTCGGACTTATCACTCTTGTCATTGCGTCCTACCTGGTCATGGGGATACAGAAATATTTACCTTCAAACATTAAAATGGGATTGAGCATAGACGTGATTTTATTACTGACTTTTATCGCGAGTTTTATCAATATTAAAACATTTAAAGAGAAAATAAAACAAGTAAAAACTGATTTGTTATTAATATCACTTATCTGGCTCGCTTATAATATAATCGAAATTTTCAATCCCTTAGTAAGCCACTCAGCTGCATGGTTTTATGGAATACGAGCATGCTGTTTATATTTGATTTTTATTATTATTCTCGGTTCAAGCTGGATTTCCTCCATCAAGTATTTAAAAAAGATTATTGTGATATGGGGGATATTTAGCATTTTAGGTACCATCAAAGGAGTTATTCAACTATATGGAGGCCTGGATCCTTTTGAACAAAAATGGATGGATGAAGGCGGCTATATAACTCATATGATTTTTAATAAATTACGAGTTTTTTCATTCTACAGTGATGCCGGTCAGTTTGGTGCGGCTCAGGGTCATGCTGCCGTTGTAGGTCTGATCATGATAACATCTACCAAAAACTGGAAACAACGCTTATTTTTCATCTTAATGGCTGCTGCCGGATTGTATGGCATGATCATATCCGGTACAAGGGGTGCAGTTGCCATCCCGTTTTTTGGTGCTTTTACTTATGTGCTGCTCAGAAAAAACATATATTATATTGTTTTAATATCCACCATCACTATCATGGGGTATTTGTTTTTAAATCATACCTATTTAGGCAACAGAAATTTCTTTATTTATCGATTGAGAACAGCTTTTGATCCCAACGATCCTTCTTTTCAGGTAAGGGTTAGTAACCAGAAATTGTACAGGGAATATTTAAGAGATAAACCATTCGGAGTCGGTGTGGGCAGTACCGGCTATATTGGGAATAAATTTTCGCCTAATACCTTTGCTGCAAAAATCCCGACAGATAGTTTTTTTGTCCAGATTTGGGTTGAACAGGGAATTGTAGGTTTGATATTATACATCTTCATGTTCATTTATTTTCTTTCAAAAAGTTTTTATCTGATTTTCTTTAAAATAAAAACGGAAGAGTTGCGAATTATTTTGATTGCCCTTGTGGCCGGTTTATTTGGTGTATTAATTGCCAGTTACGGGAATTCTGTTATTGGGCAGCTTCCCCTGTCGATAATCACCTTTATAACACTTGTCTTTTTATTCAATAGTGAACAAATTGAGCAAGACATGATTGAAAATAAACAACAAGCTTTGAAAGCCGGAGAAGATGGAAAGTAAACTGGATAATAAGAGTCCCCTGGTATCAATCATCACTGTGAATTATAAACAGCTTTCACTGACCCTTCAATTCCTGCAATCCATACATGCTATTACTTACCCCAATTATGAAATTATTGTGGTAGACAATGATTCAAAGGAGGATTTATCGGGCATTCCTTCACTTTATCCATCAACAAAACTCATTCAAAGTAATTCGAATCTCGGATTTGCAGGTGGAAATAACCTGGGTATCAGGCATGCCGAAGGGGATTATATGATGTTTCTGAATAATGATACAATTGTTGACAAAACTTTTCTTGAACCTTTAATAGCCTGCTTCTTAGAAAATCCGAGAACAGGTCTAGTCAGTCCTATGATCAGGAATTATGATAATAAAAACACGATACAATTCGCTGGATATACAGATTTATCCTCTTTTAGCCTGCGGAATTCCGTTATCGGTTTTGGAGAAGAAGACAGCGGGCAGTATGAAGAAAGGACCCTTATTGCATTTGCCCATGGTGCAGCCATGATGACCAGCAGGGATGTTTTGAAAAATTGCGGATTAATGTCCGAATTATTTTTCCTCTACTACGAGGAAATTGACCTGGGGAAAAGAATAAGAAATCAGGGGTATGATATTTTTTTTGAACCCAAATCAGTGGTTTATCATATAGGTTCTGTATCCACCGGATTGAATAGTGCCCTGAAAACCTATTATTTGGCCAGGAACAGAATCATTTACCTGAAAAGACATTTCACCGGATGGAAGTATTTTGCAGGTTTATGTTACCAGATTTTAATTGCATTACCAAAAAACTTATTGACATTCCTGTTCAGGTTAGAAATCAAACGGGCAAAATCTTATATCAATGCCCTGTTATGGAATATCCGGAATCCTGATAGAAGTGAACTATATAAAAATCCTGAATTATAATATAAAACGAGAAAATTATCAACATCTGCCCAATCCTTTTCCTCGAATAGGAATTAAACTTTTATTTAAATTTGTTTCCGGGTACTCCCTAAACCATAGGAGAAAGCTGCATTTCGATAAATAAGGTAGCAAGGAAATTAAAGATAATGTCTTCATCGAAACGATTGATAAAATACTTCCTTATTGCCAGTGTGGTGGTAATCATTTTAAGTTTAATTGCCTTAAAAATGGAGAGTTTATACGATATCAGGCACGGCAATGGAGATGGATTAATACTCAAGCATAAGATTCACAGCAGGTTAATACTGATCCAATGCACTTCTATACTGATCACCCTGGCTTTGCTTTTAATTCGTTCTAAAAAGGATAAAGTACGAAATAGCGGTATCATTATCCTATCCACTCTTTTTTTTGTTTTTCTGATCGATTTATTTTTTGGTTTATTAGCAATTCTTAAAACGGAAGACAGTCAGATACAAAAAACCTATTACAGCAGTAAAAACAAATCAGGCATTTTAACTCATAATACAATTTTTGATGAACAAATGGGTTACAAAGCCAGTGAAAAGGAATTATTTGCTGTTAATAAATTGGTGAAGCATAAAGACACCACCATCATATATGATGTCAGCTATACCTTTGATGAATTCAACAGGAGAATTAATCCGGCAAACCCGCTAAGCACAATTGACAAGAAGTTTGTTTTATTTTTTGGTGGCTCCATTACTTTTGGTGAAGGTCTTAACGATCATGAAACATTGCCTTACTATTTTACCAGTATGGACTCCAGTTACAAGTCCTATAATTATGGATTTAGCGGGTATGGTCCCAATCAAATGTTGCGTTTTATGCAAGATTCAGGTATTTGGGATCAGATTGGTGAGAAGGAGGGAATTTGCATTTATGTATACATTGATGACCATATTAAAAGAGCCAATGGCTATTTAAGTTGTTTTACCACATTCTGCACTTTTGCTCCATATTATAAACTAAATGATTCCAAACTTTCTTATAAGGGTAGTTTTTACAAAGGGCGACCTGTATTGAATTATTTATTTTTTCTATTGCACAACAGCAATTTTCTTCGCTATTTTCACATGGATCTTCCCCTTGCCAGGAAGCAGCATATAGAACTTACTGCCTCGCTTGTGGAAGAATCATACGAAGTGTTTACAGATCATTTTGAAGATGGTAAATTCTATTTGCTTATATTTCCCGGGAGTTCTGACAGTATTATTCACTTCATCCATAATCCGCATATTCAATTGCTGAACTATGGCAGTTTATTTGAAGATGCAGATCCATATAAAATTCATCCACCTTTTGAAAATCATCCAAATGCAAGGGCATTCCAGCTTGTTTCGGAGAAAATAAACGAGGATTTAAAAACCGATAATTAGCAGAACTTTATGAACCAGCTTTATATCATTCTGGAAATCATTCAATACCTGTTGCTCGCTTATTTACTGGGCTCGGCCAGTATGCTTCTTGTGTTCTCAATTGCAGGACTGTTTAATTATGAATTCATTTCTGATCAATCCGATGAAACACGAAAATTCATACTCATTATTCCAGCTTATAAAGAAGACAATGTGATATTGAAAGTGGTCAGGGATGCCTTAACCCAAAATTATCCTAAAGATTATTTCGATATACTGGTCCTGGCTGATTCTTTTGAACAACAGACTATTGAAGATCTCCATAAAACAGGCATTAAAATACTGGAAATAAAAAATGAAAATAGCAGCAAAGCTTTAGCACTTAAAAAAGGCCTTGAGTTCCTTCCGGAAAAATCTTATGATGTGGCCCTGATATTGGATGCAGATAACCTGATGGAAAAGGATTTCCTGATGAAAATGAACCAGGCTTTTAACTCTTCTTTTTCTGTGTTCCAGGCTCACAGAAAAGCAATAAACATGAATACCCCCATATCCATTCTGGACGCTATAAATGAAGAAGTCAACAACCACCTGTTCAGAAAAGGACAGCGCGTTTTGAATTTATCAACCCTTTTAATTGGTTCCGGGATAGCATTTAAGTTCGATTTATTAAAATCATTCGTCACTGATATAGAATCCATATTTGAAGACAAGGAATTGGATTTCCTTCTACTTAAAAACAATATAGATATCGAATACCTGGAAGAGGTCATCCTTTGGGATGAGAAAATACAGGATCTCAGATCTTTTGGTACCCAGCGAAGGCGGTGGATTGCTTCGCAAATTCATTTTTTTAATAAATACATGAAACTTGCATTTAAGCTTCTGTTTTTCAAAAGAGATCTGAAGAGATTTATTAAGGCCATTGAAATATATCTGCCTCCCAGACTTATGCTGTTATCTACTACATTTATTTTCAGCCTGTTAACCCTTTTTATTAATCCTCCTTTTATAGATTTATTGTGGATTAGCAGTTTCTTTGTTTCATTTTTTGCCATTATCTTAGCAGTTCCAAAAGAATTTTATACTCTGCAAACAATGAAGGCCATTTTATTAATTCCTCTTGTATTTTTTATTATGCTTAAATCTTTATTAACTTTCAGGAAATCAGCCTCGAAATGGGATCACACTAAACACACTGGAATAAATGATATAATAGAAAACAATTTATAAATAGATCCATTTTTTTACAAGCGAAATAAGAAATGAAAATACAGGAAGAACCCAAAATAGTAAAGTATTCGCTGGGGAAGAGAATTAAATTTATCCTGGTCGTTTCATTTATTTCTGTCATTCTTTTTTTGATATTGGCCGAGTTGGGACTGATGATTTTTAATCCACAATCCTATTCCTATCCTACCATTGGATTTTCTGAAAAATATAAAAAAATAAACTACCCTAATATTCAAATCAAACACTGCAATCCCCCGGTGGTCAGATATTACAGCACAAATGAAAAGGGCTTCCGAGGAACGAAATATCAAACTCCGCATTCCATTCAAAAACCCACCATCTTGTTATTAGGAGATTCTTATACATTTGGAATTGGAGTGAATGATGGTTTTGAGTTTGCTTCTGTCATGTCAGAGAAATTAAAACCAGAATTTGAGGTGGTGAACCTGGGCATGGGAGGCTGGGGTTTAACCCAGGAAATCAGGGTGTTTTTTGAACTGGGATTATCCTATAAACCGGAATATATTATTCTTCAGTTTTGCAATAACGATCCGCATGATAATCTCATCGACTGTGTTACAAAAATTGAGAATGGAAAATTTGAATTCATTGATTCAGACTTCAAAAAAACAAGAAGGCTGCGCAGATTTAGTAAATTACTTTCCAAATCAATCATACAAAAAAGCAATTTATATAACCTGGTCAGAGACGCATTATATGTCAGGTTTTACAATAAGGCTTCTTCCATGGCAAATGATTCCGAAAAATCCTATCAGGGGGTAACAAAAAATGAGCTGGTTTATGTTGATTTATTACAGCATTTTGTTAAGGATCTGAATCAGAAAGGCATTCAGCTTATTTTTATTTCAGTGAATAAGATAGAGGATGGAGTCATAAAATCTGAATTGAGTGAATTCCCCTATATTGAAAAATATGTGCATGAACTGGACTCCCTTCAATTAATGGACTACTTAAACATAAATGATTGGTTTACAGCAGCAGATATGATCCCCTCACCGCTTGGGCATTATGATGTGCAGTGGAATAAAGTCCTGGGAGAGAATTTGTCAGCCTATTTTACGAAAAGAGCTGGCCAGGAAGCAAAATAGTATGGAATTGGTCCTTCAATCAGCTCATGAATTAAATTTTTTGTAAAGCATGGAAATTTGGCTTTGGATATTTATTGCCCTTATTTTCTACACTTATGTAGGCTATGGAATCCTGATCTATTTGCTTGTTTTACTTAAAAGAATGGTTCGTCTAAAAACCAAAGTTGCAAAAAAGGAGGAGTATGAACCTGAAGTAACTTTTCTAATACCTGCTTACAATGAACAGGACTTTATTCATCAAAAAATCAAAAATACACTGGAACAGGATTATCCTAAAAACAAAATCCAGATTATATGTGTTACTGACGGTTCGGATGACAAAACCGTGGAATTACTCGAAAATTTCAGTGAAGTACGCGTGTTGCACCAGGAAACTCGTGGAGGAAAGGTAGCTGCCATGAATAGGGGAATGAAAGAGGTAAAAACTCCCATTGTGATTTTTTCAGACACGAATACCCTGCTGTCTTTTCAGGCCATCAGGGAAATTATCAACAAATTCTCCAATCCGAATGTAGGCTGTGTGGCAGGTGAAAAAAGAATACTTAACAAGGAATATGACTCTGCATCCACTGCAGGAGAAGGAATCTATTGGAAATATGAATCATTTCTTAAAAAGCTGGATTCAGAGCTGACATCAGTAGTTGGTGCTGCCGGTGAATTGTTTGCTGTTCGTACACATCTTTACGAGCAAATGGAAACGGATATCATACTGGATGACTTTATGCTTTCACTTCGAATTGCTATGAAAGGATATCAGGTAGCTTATTGTCCTGAAGCCTATGCATTGGAAAGCGCTTCGGCTAGTGTGAAGGAAGAAATGAAAAGAAAAGTGAGGATCTCTGCCGGTGGCATACAATCTATCATAAGACTGCTGCCCCTGCTGAATATTTTTAAATTCGGGATGTTGAGCTTCCAGTACATTTCACACCGGGTTTTGAGATGGACCATCACACCTATTAGTCTGCTGCTGGTATTGATTTTGAATGTCTTGATCGTTTTTACTAATTCAAGCCAGGCTAATGAGAAACTGTATTTAGCACTTTTAATTATGCAATTATTGTTTTATTCAATGGCCCTGACAGGCTGGATTATTGAAAATAAAAAAATTCGTTTAAAGGTCTTCTTTGTCCCCTATTACATAGTGATCATGAATCTTGCTACCTATTTGGGCTTTTACAGAATAATCCGGGGAAAGCAATCTGCTATTTGGGAGCGTGCAAAACGAATGTAGTAAAGAATATAAGCTGAAGAATGCAATCATCATGAAGCATTTCTTTTGAAAGATAATATCTGATGCAAGCGAATACCGATATCATTATATTTTCCTTATTCAAGTGGGATGCTGAAATCTCATCATCTGCCCTCGCACTTGCAAAAGAATTCTCAAAAAATAATCGTGTATTTTATATTAACCATCCTTACTCAGTCTTTGATTTAGTTAAAAACATGTCTGATAAGAGGATAAAATCCAGGATGAAATCCCTCATTTCTGGAAGGACCGTATTCGAATCAATCCCGTTTTACGAGGAGAACTTAGTTGCTGTCACTCCCAGTCTAAGCTTGCCCATAAACTTTTTACCGGCTGGTAAATTATACCAGTTTTTTTCTTCATTGAATAACAGGATCATAACAAAAACCTTAAAAAAAATAATCCGCGATTACCAAATC
>JADHTG010000066.1 GCA_016776505.1 Bacteroidota bacterium | reverse complement strand
AAATAATCCAGAAAAAGTTTTAAAAGTATCAGAGAAGCCAGTTTTAGATATTGGAAAAGATGGTGCATTTGATGAGTTTGGAGTTGTGCCATCCGCAACAATAAGACATGATGGCAAAATTTATATGTATTATGCTGGATATCAACTTTGTAAAAAAGTCAGATTTTTAGTTTTATCAGGATTAGCTATAAGTGAAGATAATGGAGAAACATTTAAGAGATATTCTAATGTTCCTATTTTTGAAAGAACAGACAAAGAAATGCTTTTTAGAGTTCCACACACAGTAATGTTTGATGATAATAAGTTTAAATTTTGGTATGGCGGTGGAAGCGAATTTTTACAGGGTAAAGATAAGACATTACCAGTTTATGATGTTAGATATCTAGAATCAAATGATGGAAAAGAAATACCTAAAGACGGCAATGTAATCTTAAAAACAAAAGAAAACGAATATAGAGTTGGAAGACCATTTGTTATTAAAAAAAATAACAAATATTTTATGTTTTATGGTTACAGTTCTGAAGAGATGCCATATCAATTAGGTTATGCAATTTCAGACGATGGCATAAATTGGAAACGAAATGATGAATACATAGGAATTAAACTATCAGAAAATGGTTGGGATTCTGAAATGATGGCATATCCATGTGTTATAACTATAAATAATAAAACTTATTTGTTTTACAATGGTAACAATTATGGCTATGATGGCTTTGGTTATGCAGAGTTGGTAAAATGATTGTTATTCAGCAATATAATTCTGAACTTGAAGATTTATGGGACTCATTTGTAAATCGGGCCAGCAACCATTCTTTTCTACATTACAGAGAATTTATGGATTACCACTCAGACCGTTTTGAGGATTATTCATTAATTATTAAGAAAGATAATAAAGTAATTTCTTTATTGCCAGCAAACTGTGAAAACAAAACCCTATATTCTCACCAAGGTTTAACTTATGGTGGATTGATATCCGGCAATAGATGGAATACAAAAACTGCATTGAATGTATTCAAGGAACTTTTGATCTATCTTAAGAAGAATAATTTCAGTAAAATCATTTACAAACCGATGCCGTATATTTATGGAGAGGGACCATTTCAGGAAGATTTGTATGCAATTTATGTAAATAATGGAAAACTTTTGAGCCGTGAAGTTTCATCTACTCTTAGTAAGTTATCAAATAAAAAATATAATAAGGGTAGAAAATGGGGAGTAAATAAAGCAAAAAAAAATTCATTAATCGCACAAGAAACTGACAAATTTGACATTTTCTATGAAATTCTATCATTTGAATTAGAAATTGCTTATAATAAAAATCCAGTACATAGTCTCCCAGAATTAAAGATGTTGAAAAATCGGTTTCCCGATAACATTAGGCTGTTCAATGTGGTGAAAGATGATGAAATAATTGCTGGCACTATCATCTTTGAAAATCCAACTGTTGCTCACGTGCAGTATATAACATCCAATGAAAAAGGGAGAAATTTATTTGCTCTTGATTTTTTATTTGATCATTTAATAAAAGATATTTTCTCAGAAAAATTATATTTTGACTTTGGGATTTCTACAGAAAAAAAAGGAATGTATCTGAACGAGGGACTTGTACAATTTAAAGAGAGCTTCGGTGCGAGTGGTGTCTGTTATGATACTTATGGATTAGATTTAAAATGAAAATTATCAATTTTCCGAAAATATTAGATGAAAGAGGTAATCTTTCTTTTGTACAAAACAAAGCTGAAATTCCATTTTCAATAAAAAGAGTTTATTGGATTTACGATGTACCGGGAGGTGAAGTCCGTGGTGGGCATGCCTATAAAGAATTAGAAGAAGTGATTATTGCCCTTTCAGGTAGTTTTGATGTAGCAATTGATGATGGATCAGGCAGAGAACAAGTGTTTCATTTAAACCGTTCTTATGAAGGGCTGTATGTGCCCGGGATGACCTGGCGACAGTTGCGCCATTTTTCTACAAATGCTGTAGCGTTAATTCTGGCATCCAGACCTTATGAAGAGGATGATTACATTTATGATTATAAAGAATTCAAGCAATTATTAAGAAAAAGCAGTAACGCAAATGAATAACTCAACGCAATGTCGCAAAGGAAAAAATAATTAAGCCAACGCAAAGACATAGTGGAAATTATTAAAACAGAATACATTGCTATATCTTAGCGTCATAGCGCCTTTGCGTTAATAAAATGAATACAACAATTAAAGATTGCAAAATAATCAAGTTGCCGGTTATTAAGTCCAAAAGAAAGGGTTCAATTACACCTATCTACAATAGTGTTCAAATACCATTTGATATCCAGAGAGTTTATTATTTATATGACGTGCCCGCTGGCTCAGAACGGGGTGGTCACGCTCATAAGGAATTACAGCAGTTAATTATTGCCGCATCTGGTAGTTTTGACGTAGTAATGAATGATGGGATAAAAGAAAAAATATTTAATTTAAACAGACCGTCTTATGGCTTATTTGTACCAAGAATGATGTGGCGGGAATTAAAAAACTTTTCCGGGGGAGGTATTTGTCTGGTTCTGGCTTCTTTGTCTTATGATGAAAATGATTATTTTCGTAATTATAATGAATTTATACAGGTAAAATGGCAGAAATAAAAATCCCTTTCCTTGATGTTGGAGTAACTTACCGTGAATTAAAACCGGAAATTGATGAAGCCATTCAACGGGTACTAAACAGCGGTTGGTATATCCTTGGAAAAGAAGTGGAAGCATTTGAGAGTGAATTTGCTGAATATTGCGGTACGAAGAATTGTATAGGTGTAGGAACGGGTTTAGATGCTCTCATCCTGATATTCCGAGCCTTTAAAGAATTGGGGAAATTAAATGATGGAGATGGAATAATTGTCCCAGCAAATACCTATATCGCTTCTATTTTATCCATAACAGAAGCAGGTTTGACACCTGTATTCGTAGAACCGGGACTGGAAACATACAATATTGACCCGGATGAAGTTGAAAAAGCAATTACTCCAAATACAAAAGGGATTCTTGCTGTGCATTTATACGGACAATTAGCAGAAATGAAAAAGTTGCGTAGAATAGCAAAAGAAAATGATTTATTACTTATTGAAGATGCAGCCCAGGCGCACGGAGCAATAGATAGAGATAGTAATAAAGCGGGTAGTTTGGGAGATGCAGCGGGCTTCAGCTTTTACCCGGGAAAGAATTTGGGAGCATTTGGTGATGGCGGTGCTGTTACGACAAATGATTCCGATTTAGCAAAAGTGATCGCAACACTTAGGAATTATGGCTCTAATGAGAAATATTGTAACAACATGAAAGGAGTAAATTCCCGTTTGGATGAATTGCAGGCAGCAATTTTACGAGTCAAACTGAAATATTTGGATGAACAAAATCAACAACGTAGAAATATCGCACAATATTATTGTGAAAATATAAAAAATAAAGAAATCGTTTTACCGATTCAAAATTTAGAATTAAAAATTCAAAATTGTAAAAACCATGTGTTTCATCAATTTGTGATCAGAAGCAAACATAGGAACCAACTAAAAGAAAAATTGGAAAAAGCCGGGATTCAGACGATGATCCATTATCCTGTTCCACCACATAAACAAAATGCTTTTAAGGAATGGAATTACTTTTCATTCCCTATCACTGAAAAAATCCATGAAGAAGTATTGAGTTTGCCGATTGGACCACATTTGTCTGGAGAACAGTTGCAAAAAGTAGTGAAGAGTCTAAATAATAGTTAAGATGTCAAAACCATTGGTCTCAGTTGTAACCATAACTTATAATCAACAGCACTTATTAAAAAATGCTATAGAAAGCGTACTTAGTCAACAAGGAAACTTAATAAAAGAATATATAATAGCAGATGATTTTTCAACTGATGGGACTATAAAAATTATCGAGGAATATTATCATAAAAACCCGAAACTGATTAAACCTGTTTTTAGAAACAATAATCTTGGAGCGTTAGCAAATTTTTATGATGCACTGTTAAAATGTGAAGGAAAATATATTGCATTTTTAGCAGGTGATGATTACTGGATAGATCCACTCAAGATAAAAAAACAAGTATCTTTTCTTGAAATGAATCCCGATTGCACTATCTATGGTACTAATGTTGTTAAAAAATATTTGATAACCAATAAAGACTGTCTTACCAACCAAGTAAGTGGTATAATAGAGTTAAAACCTCCTGACTTCTTCTTAGGTGGTGCCTTGAATTTGATTGGAGCATTAATAAGAAGAGAACAAGTTGATCAATTACCTGATATTTACTATGGAGAGGATACTCAACTTAGTATGTTTCTAGCACACAAAGGGAAATGCATAATCGACACAAATTCTGTTAGTGCAGTATACAGGATATCGGAAAATGGATTAGCACATCGGTTAAAGTCAAATAAAGAAAAGATAAATGATCTTATCTGTAAAATGAAGAAAAATATTGAATGGAACGAATATTTTAACAATGAGTATTCCGCAGAATTGGAAACCGCAAATACAAAAATTATCAAAAAGATTATTATGAGAGCATTGAAAAGCCTAGACTTTAGAACCGCTCTTATTTTCTTGTATTCATTGAACCCAAACAGTTTTGAATCCTCTTATCTTAAACGATTGGTAAATATATTTAGATATCCATTGAATTTTTTCGACCAGAAATTGACAAGGAAGTATATCGAAAGATTAAAACTTGCTGTGGAGGAGAAATACTAATGAAAGAAATGGGTGATATTCCGTTGATTGAATTATCAATCGTCACACCTGGTTATAATGAAGGCGCGAAAATTCGCGAAAATCTGTTTACAATAAAAACCTTTTTGGATGAGTCCTTTGGCAACTCGTGGGAATTGATCTTTGTCAACGATGGCAGCACGGATGATACCTATGAGAATGTATCGAATTTGCCTGAAATGGACCCGAGGATCAAGATCATCACATATAATAACAACCGAGGAAGAGGCTATGCTTTGCGGCAGGGAATAAAGCGCGCAAGGGGAGAATTTGTGTTAACTACTGAAAGTGATTTGAACTGGGGTGTCGAGATTATTAGAGAATTATATAACGCGATTAATAACAGCAGATATGATTTAATTGTAGCTTCACCTTATTGCAAAGGAGGGGAGTTAAAAAACGTGCCAGCACAGCGTGCCTTTCTAAGCAGGTGGGGAAATAAAATCCTTTCTGCTTCAGTGAGTGGACAGGTGAGCACGGTATCTGGGATGACCAGGATATACCGTCGTGATTGCATTCAATCGCTCCCCCTAGTTTCAGAAGATAAGGAAATTCACCTGGAAATATTGTCCAAAGCTTTAGCGCTTGGCTACAAAGTATCAGAGATACCGGCGACATTAGCCTGGCCTGAAAAAAAAGTACGGAAGAAATCGAATCGAAAGTCTTCTTTTAAGGCAAAAAAATATATTATCAGCCATTTGACATTTTCGTTTTTTGAACGCCCATTACTGCTTTTTGGGTTATTGGGCGGCGGCAGTTTCCTGGTAGGTGTTATATTGGGACTATATATTGTCTATCTGCGCTTCTCAGGGAATTTGAATCCAGACCGGCCGTTAATAACTTTGGTGGTTTTGATGGTTCTTGGAGGATTATTCATGTTTTCTTTTGGCCTGATCGGCATGCAAATCAATGATTTGCGGAAAGAAATCTATCGAATTCAATCGAAATTAAGGAATGAAAAATGATAATTAAGGGTAAAGCCTTCTTGGTGACAGGGGGCGCTGGATTTATTGGCAGTTTTGTTGTAAAGGAGTTGCTTCAAGCTGACGTCAAAAAAGTTGTGATTTATGACAACTTTACCCGCGGGAAAATGGAAAATATTGAAGACGCGCTGAAAGATCCCCGGTGCATTATTTATCCCCATGGCGGTGATATTCGGGATGTTGACATTCTGCATGATGCAATGCAAGGAATTGATGGGGTTTTTCACCTGGCAGCGATGTGGCTGCTCCACTGCAAGGATTATCCGCGCACCGCATTTCATGTGAACATCGAAGGGACATTCAACGTATTGGAAGTCTGTGTGAAAAACAACGTGGAAAGATTGGTCTGTTCATCTTCCGCATCAGTTTATGGGGATGCAGTTGAAGTTCCCATGACGGAGGAACACCCCTTTAACAATCGGAATTTCTATGGCGCGACGAAAATCGCTGGTGAGGCTATGTGCCGGGCATTTCATGACCGATATGGGCTGAGCTATGTGGGCCTTCGTTATATGAATGTGTATGGGCCGGGGCAAGATCAGCAAGCAGCATACAGCGGCGTTATTCCAATTATGCTGAATAAGATTGATGCCAACGAACCACTCACAATCAACGGCGACGGCAGTCAAGCGTATGATTTTATCTATGTTGAAGATGCTGCTCGCTGTAATGTATTAGCGATGAAAAGCGATGTAAATGACGAATTCTACAACGTCGGGACAGAAGTCCAAACCTCCATCAGGAAGTTATGTGACACGATTCTGGATTTGAAACATTCAGATTTGGTTGTTACTTATAAACCCTATTCGGCAGATGATGCACGACAGTTTGTTCAGAATAGAATTGGGTCTGCTGAAAAAGCTGAGAATGAAATTGGGTTTAAATATCAATACACACTAGAAGATGGTTTGATGAAATTGATTGGATGGCGAAATGAAAAAAGATAATAATCTTCGGTTTAACATCCCGATTGCAAAAACAGCATTTACCGAAGCTGAACTGGATGCAGTTTTAAAACCTCTGGAGTCCGGTTGGGTCGTACAGGGACCTTATGTCCAGGAGTTTGAACAAAAATGGTCAGCATTCACCGGCGCTAAACACTCTATTGCTACCACGTCCTGTACGACCGCCCTGGAGCTTTCACTGGTTGCTTTAGGAATAAAACCAGATGATGAGATAATTGTCCCTGCATTCACGTGGATTGCAACCGCTAATGTGGTAGAGCATCTTCAGGCCAAGGTGGTGTTTTGTGATATTGATTTAAATACATTCAATATTGATGTGAATAAAATCGAAGAACTTTTAACAGAAAAGACAAGAGCAATAATCCCCGTCCATTTGTTTGGGTTATCAGCGGATATGGCTCCGGTGATTGAAATTGCCAGAAAACACGATTTATTGATCATCGAAGATGCCGCCTGTGGTTTTGGCGCTTTCTATCAGGGAAAACACGTGGGTAATTTCGGGGATACTGGATGTTTCAGTTTTCATCCTCGCAAATCCATCACAACCGGTGAAGGAGGCATGATCACGACGAATGATGACAAACTGGCTGTAAAATTGAGATCATTGCGCGATCACGGCGCCATGACGTCCGACTTACAACGGCATCACGGTTCAAAACCCTACCTGTTGCCCGAATTTCCTTACGCCGGGTACAACTATCGATTGACGGATATTCAGGCATCTATCGGCTGTGCGCAAATGAACAGGGCAGATGAAATTTTGGAAGCCAGAATCAGTCTGGCAGAAAAGTATCGTACGTTTTTAGATACAATTCCATGGCTGCAATGTCCTTATCACCATGTAGAGTATCAGCATGGCTTTCAGGCTTACGTTTGCCTTTTTAATCCTGAAAAGATTACTACCGCAAATATTGAAACCACCCATAAAAAACGAAACCAGTTCATGGAATATCTTCAGGGAAAAGGCATTTCAACCCGTCCAGGAACCCACACTGTTCATTTGCTGGAATATTATCGCAAAAAATATTCCATAAACCCCAACGATTTTTTCAAGGCTTTGGTTGCCGATCACTGTAGTATTGCTTTCCCGTTATTTCCTACCCTGACGGGTGAAGAGTTGAACTATATTTTTAAGGCAATTTCAGGATTTTCCATCTAATGTGTGGTATCACCGGAATATTTAATCAGAACGGTAAGCCCGTTTCTCATATTGTACTCCAAAAAATGACGGACATCGTGAGGCATCGAGGTCCAGACGGGGAAGGGATCTGGGTCAATGGTTATGTCGGATTTGGCCATCGGAGGTTATCCATCATCGATCTGTCTGAAGCGGGAGCGCAACCGATGCAAAATGACGATGGGGACCTGACCATTACATATAATGGGGAAGTTTTTAATTTCAAGGACATTCGGAGAGACCTGAAATCAAAGGGGTATTCTTTCCGTTCCCAAACAGATACTGAAGTTATTTTAAAGGCTTATGAAGAGTGGGGGGCGGATTGCCTTCTGAAATTCAATGGCATGTTCGCTTTTGCAATTTGGGATAACCGAAAAAAGACACTTTTTCTTACCCGTGACCGTTATGGTGTGAAACCGCTTTATTATTATTTTAAAGATGGTTTGTTTTTGTTTGGTTCGGAAATCAAGTCGCTGCTTCAGCATCCGGCGGTGAGTGTGAGCGTATCCATCCCGGCGCTAAATGAATACTTTTCCTTCCAGAATATATTTTCCGATTTGACTCTTTTTGATGGAATCAAACTTCTTCCACCAGCGACAAGCTTAACTATCACTTTGAATGACAATAAACTAAGACGATGTAAATACTGGGATTACCATTTTGAAGATGATAATCCAGGCGGAACGCGCGAAGAATATCTCGAAGAGCTGGAACGGTTATTTGAACAAGCTGTCACACGTCAACTTGTTAGTGACGTGGAGGTGGGATCATACCTCAGCGGCGGGATGGATTCGGGTTCAATTACTTGTGTTGCCGCCAGCCATTTTCCATGTCTGAAGTCGTTTACGGGCGGGTTTGATTTATCTTCGGCTTCAGGATTGGAAATGGGGTTTGATGAACGTCAGAAAGCTGAATTTCTATCAAATAAGTTCAAAACCGAACATTACGAGGTTGTCCTGAAAGCTGGTGACATGGAAAGGGTGATGAAAAACCTAGTTTGGCATTTGGAAGACTTGCGTGTTGGACAGTCTTACCCCAATTTCTATGTTTCTCGGCTGGCTAGTAAGTTTGTGAAAGTTGTCCTCTCTGGAGCAGGCGGAGATGAACTATTTGCAGGATATCCCTGGCGATATTACCGTGCCATCGGCCATCGTTCCGAAGATGACTACATGGATAATTATTATCGGTACTGGCAGCGTCTCATCCCTGATAGGACCAAGCCCAACTTTTTTAGAAAAGAAATATACCCGGATATCTGGAATTACCAGACAAAGGATGTTTTTAGAAGTGTGATGAACGGAAAAACCAATACCCTTGAGAGTAAAGAAGATTATATCAACCGATCGCTGTATTTTGAGATCACGACCTTTATGCATGGACTGCTGGTAGTTGAGGATAAATTGTCCATGGCCCACGGTTTGGAAACCCGGGTGCCTTTTTTGGATAATGACCTGGTGGATTTTGCCATGAAACTTCCGGTACGATTTAAACTGAATGACATTGACCAAGCGGAGAGAATGGATGAGAACGAGCCTGGCTGGAAATCAGAGAAGTACGTTCGCAGGACGAATGACGGGAAAGTATTACTCAGGCAGGCGCTGCAACGTTATCTACCCATTGAGTACACACAAGGGGCAAAGCAGGGGTTTTCCGCACCGGATGCAAGTTGGTTCAAGGGCGAGAGCATTGATTATGTAAAAGATTTTCTTTTTAATAACAATGCCAGAATATATGAGTTTATGCAACCTGGAACAGTTCAAACCTTACTGAAGGAACATTTTTCAGGTATAAAAAATAGACGACTATTGATTTGGTCACTTTTGTCTTTTGAACAGTGGAATCAGTTGTTCAATTAAAAAGGGAAATCTTATGCAAGAGCTGGTTATATTAGGTGCTGGAGAAAATGGTGTTTTGGTTACTGATGTTGTGAAGGATATCAATTCTAAGAAAGTGACCTTTAAAATCATTGGTTTTTTAGATGATGACGAGAAAAAATTAGGGGCAGAGATTGCCGGTTATCCCGTTATGGGAAGAATGAATACATGGAGAAGCTATAAAAAAGCTGTATTTACATCCCCTTTGGTTTCATCTCCCAAAAAAAACCATTTAAAAAAAGTTATTGTAAGTAATTTGGGAATCGAAAAGTCCAGGTTTGTAAACATCATCTCTCCCGATGTTGTTTTTTTTCGATCCGTTTCTGTGGGTCTAGGGAATCTAATTCTATCAAGCGCTCAATTTCAATCTAATATAACTTTGGGTTCCTATAATTATGTTTCAAATAACTCGGTCATTGGTTCAAACGCTTTTCTTGAAGATTATGTGAATATTTCCAATTCTGCTTCAATTCAGGGAGGTGTTCGTATTGGCGAGGGTGCGTATATCGGTGCGAATTCATCAATCATCGGCTATACGAGTGTTGGAAAATGGGCTATTGTCGGAATGGGATCAGTGGTACTTCAAGACGTAAAGGATTATGAAATTGTTGCTGGGAATCCGGCGAGAGTTATTGGTGAGAATACCACTGCCCGTGAATTATTCGAACGGCTATGAATGTCACAATTTTAACCACGATATTTCCACGTTTTAAGGATGATTACCGGGGAGCATTCTTAGGCAGGATGGCAACAGCGTTAAGTGAAGCTGGCGACCTGAACATACAAGTAATCACCCCTTCAAGCACTGACAATCTATTGAGCGAAAAATGGGACAAACTCTCTATCGTTCGATTTCAATACTGGCTGCCCCAGAAGAACCAAACTCTTGCTTATGGTAAAGAGGATACGTTTTCCAATATTCGCAGATCTTTTTGGAACATATTCCAAGTGCCTGCCTATTTGTGTGCGTTCTTTGCCAAAGTTATTTCGAACTGGCGTCAAACAGATATTTTTCATTGCCAATGGACATTCACAGCTATCTTTCCTATCCTCATAAACAAGATTCTTCCGTTTTTCCGCAAACCGATTATCATAGCATGCAGAGGCAGTGATTTGAGATTGATGCCTGGTTGGCTGAACAGGTTTTTCCTAAGGAATGTGAAGGCTATAACTTATGGTAGCCCTCTAGAAACAATCAACCGTTACCAGGAAAAAGTGGGTGTAGATATTCTCAAGTATATTCGCGAAAATACGCCTCATGGGGCATTCTGTGTCTTCGATCCCCTCGATGAAAACAACCTGATTCCCACAATAGCCGATCTGAAAACTAGGTTGGGGTATGATGGAAAAAAAGTAATATTATTTTTGGGCAGGTTGGATGAATTCAAGGACCCGATTTATGCGCTCAGGATTTTAAAAGAATTAATTCGACGCAGAACAGATACGATATTGCTTATTGTTGGTTTTGGTCCCCTGGAAAATGAGGTAAAAAATTTTATTAAGGACCATGCGTTAGAAGAGTTTGTTATATTTGTAGGCCCAAGATCGGATGTGGCAAATTATTTTCATATGGCAGATATCTTCGTGGCTACGAGTCCTTATGAACATGTATGGAGTTCAACAATAGCTGAAGCCATGATGGTCGGTTGTCCCCTTGTTTTGACAGATGTGGGCAATACGTCCAAAGTGTTTACCCACGACTTCGATGCGATGTTGGTACCATTAAATCAACCAAATCATACAGCAATTCAACTTAACAGCTTGCTTGATAATCCAGAAAAATTAGGTTCGCTGGTTTTGAATGCAAAAAAGACTTTGAATAAGTATCGTCGTTACGAAAAACAAACAGTAGAAGACTACTGCAATTTATATGAAAAAGTATTGGAATCTGCTAGTTGAATCCTGCTCTGAAACGATTCTTTCAAATATTTTTCATTCTGATTTCCACTATTTTCCTGGTATGGTTAATTCGTAATTTTGATTTAAATACATTATCGCAAATATCTTTAACAACTTTATTTTCTGTCTTTGCAGTCAGGATATTGAACTTTTTTCATTTTCAAATGACCAGTTTTGTGTTTTTTCGTTCATTCAATGAACGGGCAAGACTTTTTTCGTTGATATTATTGAATACAAGCACGAGTGTGAGCAATTATGCAACACCGGTCAAAATAGGTTTCCCACTTCAATTATATCTAATGAAAAAAATGATGAAAATACCATATACTAAATCCGGTGCAATGGTATTTGTCAATCTACTTATTTCATATTTTATCGCAATGATGCTGGGAATTATTGCTGTTTTATATTTGTCAATGGATGCTTTTTCTATTATGACTAGCTTTAAATTAATGCTATTTGTGTTGGTGGTTGTAACCACCGCGATAATTGCTACTCTAACCTTAGTAAAAAAATGGACTCATATTTCACTCATTAACAAGTTTATCAACAAGTTTAAAGAAATAAAGGACTTTCTGACCAGTATTAGAACTTCATATCTGATATTAACTGGATTCATGATTTTATTGGGATTTTTTATCAATGCGTGGATTATTAAATTACTGATAAATGATATGGGTGAAAGTGTAACTATTTTACCCTTATTCCTCATACAAGGAATCCCATTACTTCTTGGAAGTTTGTCCATGGTGCCTATGGGTTTGGGTGCAAAAGATGCATCTTTAGCATTTCTCCTCGTTCAATTGAACATTACCCCGGACGTTGCCTTATCCAGCGCATTGATCATGAGAATTTTTGTGACTGGGTTTTCCGTATTATTGGGAGTTATTTCTATTAATTATCTTGTTTCAAATAAGATATTTGATAGAAAGGACATCAAAGAACTCTCCAGTCAACAGTAAAAACAATTGAGATAGTTAAATACATATAAAATCAAAATATTTTTTCTTTTTTTCAGCTATCCTGTTCTTTATTGTTGGATCTTTGACTATTCAGTATGATCTCCCATCCTTCATCTCCTCTTCTCGTGCTCCATGGATTGATGAATCATTAAAAAACAATATTACGAAAAATATTGTTGAGTTCGGAACCCCTCAGCCATACGCTGATAATGAATTCCGTGCTTCATGGAAAAAAGCACCCTTGTACACACTGTGGACTCTGCCATTCGCTTGGATGTTTGGGGTTGGTTATACACAGATGAGGATATTATCGCTGCTGACGGCATTGCTTGCGGTAGGATTTATTTATCTTCTAATAAGGAGAGAGTTAACGAATCGCCAGATGAACATGTTTTTATTATTATTATTTTCCAATCTGACCTTTTTTACCTATTCACGTGTGGGTACCTATGAAAGCCTGTTTTTATTATTGACCAGTATCATTTTCTATCTGGTTTATCATCATTTCAGATCAGTTTTATCTCTCATTTCAGTAGGATTTTTATGTACCATACTGTACTGGTTAAAAGCTACAGGTATTACGGTAACTGCCGTTGTAGCAGTGTTCCTTTTTATATCAGGTTGGACATACAAAAATAAGTTAGGAGAAAGAATATACTTGAAAAATACGGGCATATTTGTCTTGAGTTTCATTTTCTTTATGAGCTTGCTGAAAGTTATTCTCAAATATTTCTTTCATGAGGGGCCACGCTCTTTATCCATTACAGGGGCAGGTGATATATTAGGCGGAAAAACAGTAAGCGGTCTCTACGCATTTCTCTGGCATTTTTTCACTAATACCGAAGCCCCTGTTTTTGTGCATTTGAATTTGTTTCTTACAGTAATAGCGTTTTTGGGGTTGGGATTTTTTATTTTGAGGTTAAGGAAAACCAGCCCGCCTTCAAAACTGTCTATTTTAATGGCGATTTGGATGGTCCTATGGATTATCAGCATTGGGTGGTCAACTTACACAGTAGGCCGATTGTATTATGGTGTATTGCCTCCCCTGATTTACTGGGCTCAATATGCAGTAACCTGTAATAAAGAAAATCTGTTACCGCAGCATTTCAAATTGAATATAAAAGTGTTGACTGGTTTTGTTTTTTTAGCGTTATCTGTCAGTCTTTTAACGCGTTTTATCCTTGTCCAATTAAACGAAATGTATTTTTTAAATCAATTCCTTACGCGTGTTTCTGAAAGTCCCTATAAAATCATAATATTCTGGCTTATACTGGTGACTTTTTCATTCTTTTTTGTTATGCATGTCAGGAAATACAAAAACGTATTGCAACAGGCACTGACTGTCATTCTGGTGCTAGTGTTTATCCAGAATGGTTATCTGTTTTTTTCATGGTGGCAGACAAGAACATCTTCAATTGTGGATGGCAACCGGATAGTTGAAAGAATACTGGAAGATAGCGGCGAGCAGATGGTTGCCGGGCAATGGTCTTCAGCATTTGTATTTGATATTAATGGGATTGAGAGCTATCCAATCATGCCTGGCGTCTATAACAAAAATATTCTTAATAAATTGAATATCCGCTATATTTTTCTGGAAAGTAGAAAATATGGTCATAAAAATAAATTGGAAAAAATATATTCTGGATTATTCAAGGAAGCACGAATCATTCAGCAATTTCATGTTGCTGAAAAATGGTTTGTGGATCTATATGATTTAAAACCGGGAGTAAATTAGTTGACTATCATAAATGATGTTAGAAAATCCAAAATCAACGGTAAATAAGATTAATTCCTCATTGAAAAATAATCCAAGAATCGCTTTCTTGATGGGATATTTCCCATTTTTTACGGAAGCATACAGGTTAGATCAGTATATCGGACTTGTAGAAAAAGGATATGATGTGAGCGTCTTTGCCTGGAACAAACCGGAGGAAGTCTGCACCGACGGGGAAGTGAGGAAATATCGCATCTTGGAAAAGACTCACTATTACAATTTTAACAGAAAAAGAACCATAAAAGATCTATTGAATATTTTGGTTCAGGGAATCAAGAATTATGTCAAAGCCGAAAAGGCATTTAAGGAATACTGGGAATTAAGCAACAATGATAGGTCATTTTTAAACCTGCTGTATCTATCCACCCCGTTATTAAAAGAAAAATATGATATTCTGCATGTCCATTTTGGACATAATGGCTTGAGATATTTGCCGTTGAAATTCTTTCTTGAAATTCCATTTGTCATCTCTTTCTACGGAAAGGATGTGACAAGCCATTCAGTGGAAGAGTATTCACTGTTATTCCAAATGGCTGATGCTGTTACCGTGTTATCTGACCGGATGGGAGAAGAACTGATCAATCTGGGGTGTCCCCGTGACAAGATCACAAAAGTGCATGTGTGGATACATCCCGGTTTCTTCCAGGGGAACAGAATACTTCGTAATGAACCGACAACTCGTATTTTTTCTGTGGGTCGCGCAGTGGAAAAAAAGGGATTTGCAGGATTGATCACAGCAGTGAACAGCTTAATTATTAAAGGATATGATCTGAAATTGGATATTCTGGGTGACGGGCCTTTACTAGAATCACTCAAGGAACAAGTGCAGCGCACTGGCAGTGAGAGAATCAAGCTTTGGGGGTCTGTGGACCGCAAAGTTGTCTGTCAGGAATTAGAAGCGTCTGATATTTTTGTGCTGAATGCTTGCACAGCATCAGATGGGGATCAGGAAGGTACCCCCACGGTATTGATGGAAGCCGGAGCAGTCGGACTGCCCGTTGTATCTACTTTTCACACGGGTATCCCTGAGGTGGTAGTCCATGGAAAGACTGGGCTGCTGGTGAAAGAAAATGATACCCAGGAACTTGCTCGTGCTATCGAAACTTTGCTAAACGATACTAATTACCGTGAGCAGCTAGGAGCAAACGGCAAGCAATATATCCAGAAACACTATTCTATCGAAAGTCAGCTGCCAACCCTGGAAAATTTGTATCACACCCTGGCAAAATCCACCAAACTGTGAATTGTTATTGTGCCTGAAAAGAAAACCATCATATTCTATGTCTCGAATACAGGAGGATTAGAAGGGGGGGCATCCTCAAGTCTTTATTTGTTGCTAAAGAATATTAATAAGAAGGTAATGCGTCCTGTAGTGATTTGCCCATCTCCGGGCAGTTTCACAGAAAAACTATCAGAAATAGATATTGAATGGAAAATCGCCTCGCTCCCAACTCTGAGCAAGGGCAGCTCGCCCACCAGAATAGATTTCTTGAAAAAATGGACTAAATATGGGGTTGGTATCATAAAGTTGGTTTATTGGCTCAAGAGATATCGAGCCGACATCGTACACACCAACACGATTTTCCCGGTTGGAGGCGCGCTGGCCGCGAAACTTTTGGGGCTACCCCATATCTGGCAAGTAAGGGAGATACTGTCTGCCCCCTATTATCGGTTCGTGCTGCCAAGAGATAATATAAGAAAATTGATTCGCAGATTGTCGCATAAAGTAATTTGTATTTCTCGGACAGTTGAAAAGGATTTTGTTTTGGATCCATCAGATTCAAAAACCGTAGTTATCTATAACGCCTTGGAAATGGATAGTTTCGATACTATAAGAAAAGAACCGGGGAAAAATTCAATTGTGATTGGCACTGTCGGGAATATACGTGAATTAAAGAGACAGCATCTAATTCCGGAATTGGTGCAGGGAATGACCAGCAGATCGAGAGATCTGGCGTTTGAATGGCACATTTATGGTAGAGTTAGCGGGGGCTCTGAAAAATATTTTGATGATTTGATTGAAAAGATAAAAAAAATGGGTCTGGAATCCTACTGTTTCTATAAGGGCTTTTGTGAAAAGGAAGAAATATACTCCAGGCTGGATATTATGGTTCATACAGGCGCATATGAAGCATTTGGCAGAACGTTCATCGAGGCCATGGCTGCAGGTATTCCTGTGGTGGCCTTTGATTCCGGAGCGGTGACTGAAACTGTCATAAACGGAGAAACCGGATTTATCATCGAAGACGGGGATTCTACGGGAATGATGAATATGGTAACCCGGTTAGTGGAGGATAGAGAGTTGAGAAAGAGAATTGGTCTCAAAGGGAAGAGCCATGTAGCCAACCGATTTCAACATCGTCGCTATGTCAATCAAATCCTGGAAGTCTACGAATCAGTATTGACCACCCTTGAAGTAACACAGGAATGAAAAAGCGAATATTGTTTTTAGAAAACTCAGAATCCAACAGGCCCACCGGCGGTTCGCATAAATCCTTATATATCTTGCTTAATGGGTTAGACAGAACCAAATACGAACCTTTTTTGCTTCTAAATCAAAAAAACCAATATCTGCAATTGTTCGACAGTCTTAACATTCTGTTATTTTTTCTAGATCATCAGAAATGGAACACCAGGACTATTCCATCTACGAATAATGGTAATGGGAATAATAAAAATCAACCCCAACAAAGGAAATCCATTAAGAGCCTTTTTGGAGTTCTTTTTCGAGTAATTATAGAATTAGTCCCAATGACAGTTAAGACCATGGGGTTTATTCGCAGGTTGCACATAGATATTATCCATACAAATACTAGGATTGGTTCAAACCAGCACGGGATTCTTGCGGGGTGGTTAACAGGGATTCCGGTGATTTCTCACGAACGGTGGTGGACCCCCGATACTTGGCTGAACAGGCGTTTAATTGAAGTGCCGAAAGTTATTATTTGTGTGTCAGATGCGATCAAATCCAACATCCTGGAGATTGGCTCGGTGGAATCAAAATGCAGAGTGATT
>JADHTG010000065.1 GCA_016776505.1 Bacteroidota bacterium | reverse complement strand
AGGTCTTTATAGTATTACGTGTAGCCCCTATTTTTTCACTAAGCTTAACGATATTAGGTTTAAATGGTGTTGAACTTGAAATTATATACAATAGCTTTTTCATTTTTTCAATACTCTGGAGAGATATTTCAAATGATTGAGGAATATCAATTTCCATAACTACATTAATAATTTCTTCTATTTTTTTATGATATGTTGCTTCATTTTCAAGAAAAAATGGATAATAACCAATTCTATTGTAATCATTATATAATGCAATAGGTTTTATATTTTCGGTAATGTTCATACTCAATTGCTGATGATCAATTAAGATGTCTTCAAATGAAACTGCTTCAAATGCATTATCAGTTTTAATATTTACATATTCCCTAAGGGAAAAACCAGGCATTTCATAAAAGACAACTCTTCGGCTTAAATCGGCTTTTCTATGATCAATATGCAGAATGGAGGAACCTGTAAAGATTACTTTCAGGTTTTTATGTGTGTCATAAATATTCTTTATTTCAATTGACCAATTAGAATAACGATGAACTTCATCTAAAATCAAGTATTCTCCACCAGTTTTAACAAATTCATCTGCCAAATCAACTAATATATTACTTGAAAAATAAATATTATCCAAACTAACATAAAGAGATTGAGAAATTGGAAGATTCCTCTTTATATATTGTAGTAGCAAAGTGGTTTTACCAACACCTCTGGCTCCTTTTATACCTATCAACCTATCCTTCCAATCAATAGTATTAGCAAAATCTCTGATAAACGAAGTGTCAATTGAATTAATGATATTTATTGAATCATTTCTTAGCTTTTCCATATATATTGACTTTATCAAAGATCAAATATACACTTTTTTGGCTTATGCAAAGATCATTATTTGTATTTATTGATCTTTGCAAAGATCATTTCCCAATACAAAACCGCCCGAAGATATTCCCCAAAATCTCATCATTCGTGATCTCTCCTGTAATCTCATTCATGAGATAAATGATCTTTCGGATATCAAGTGCTATAAAATCTTTGGTAAGTCCGTTATCAATAGCCTGATTGACATCTTCAACGGACTCCTGGATTTCACTTAAAATGCTGTAATGACGTGTATTGCTTACAATGGATAAATCACCCCGGTATTTCTCAAGATCCAAAGCCCGGAGCAGCTCAATTTTCAATTCTCCTATGTTTTGCTTGAATTTGGAAGAAATGAAAACCATGTTGTTAAAAACTTTTGAGAAACTTCCCCTAAACGGATCCACTTTCTTCAGTTTATCCATTTTATTGGCTACCACTACATATGGGACTTTCATTTTCAGCTGGTCGATGTCGCCCTGCACTTCCGAAACATCCAACTCACTTATGTCAAAAAGGTAAATGACCAGATCCGCTTTTTTTATTTTTTCCAGTGTCCGTTTAATTCCCTTCTTTTCAATGCTGTCTTTTGTCCGGGAAGTAAGTCCTGCCGTATCCACAAATCGAAATTGTATGCCTTCTATACTGATGCTGTCTTCAATAAAATCTCGTGTAGTACCGGGAATAGGAGAAGTAATTGCCCGCTCTTCCTGCAACAAGGCATTGAGTAAAGTGGATTTCCCGGCATTGGGTCTTCCGGCTATAACGACTGAAACTCCTTGTTTGATTACATTTCCCAGTTTAAAGGAATCCACTAAACCCTTTACTTCAGTCTTTGTTTCTTCAAGGATTTCCTTTAATTGATCGTTGCTGGCAAATTCAACATCTTCTTCTCCAAAGTCTAGTTCGAGTTCAAAAAGCGATGCCAGGTTTAAAAGTTTATCCCTTAATTCATTTATTTTTTCAGAAAATCCACCCCGTATCTGGTTGACAGCAATCCGATGGGCTGCTTCATTTTCTGAATCAATGATATCAATCACAGCCTCTGCCTGCGACAAATCAATTTTTTTGTTCAGAAAAGCACGCAGGGTAAATTCACCCGGGTTGGCAAGCCTGGCACCATTCATTTGTAACACATTCAGTACTTCCTGTAAAACATACATGGAACCATGACATGAAATTTCGACCAAATCCTCCCCAGTATATGTGTTGGGGGCTTTAAAAACATGGACTAATACTTCATCCAAAATACGATCTTCAGCTTCTTTCACAAATCCATGATGGATAGTATGAGAGTCCACTTTCGACAAATCTTTCCCTGAAAAAACCCGGTTGACCAAGGGGAAAGCTTCAGTTCCTGACACCCGTATGATACCCAGGGCACTTTTACCGGGTGGAGTTGCGATGGCAACAATTGTATCCTGGTTTAATACGCTTTGCATAGGAATAACAAAATTAACAGAATTTGACCAGAGGTATACATATTTATTCAAAGGACCGCTATTATCCTTTTTTATACCTTCAATTGGTTTAATTATTGTTCCAATACCCCTGTACAACATCCATGAATGAGAAAATGCCGTGGCAGTAATGAATCCCTTTCAATTATTAAGCATTCAAATGTTAATTTTGAAGTGGATTTGGATGTGGATTGACCGGTCAAAACAGCTAAAATGAAAAATAAAAGAGTCAAAAATTTTTTGTTATCCTCGGCACCTAACTGGGGTATTGCATTGCTCATTCTTGGAATGATGATCTCTTGCAACCCGAAGCAAGCGGAAAAGCCGGAAGTTTTCCAGGACGAAGAAATCACCAAAAACGCCCAGCTCATATCTGAAGGTATTGAATATTCCATTGTGGTCATCAGTGACCTGGTATATGCTTACCCTGATCTGAAATCCGAATTGAACAAATTGTTTGCTTTTGAGATGCCTGTTTTGCCACAGCCTGAGAGTTACTTCCGGCTTATTTTTGTCCATCCGGATTCTATTTCAGATTTGCAAAAACGCAACCTTTGTGTTATGCTGATCAACCTTACTACTTTTTCTGATAAAATGAATGACTTTGCTCGAAGGGAATTAAAAATTGAAGCAGATCATAAAACATCTGCTCACTATCAGATGATCGAAAATGCCTGGGCTTATCCGCAGGAAGTGATTTACATTGAAGGAACATCCATGGAAGAAATGATCGAACTGATCACATCACAACAGGATGAGTTTGTGCGTACATGCGATAAAACCGAAAAAATCAGGTTGAAAAGAAGGGTGTATGCGAAAGGCCGGAATAATACAGCAACCAATCGATTGCTTAAAATGCACCACATCGATATCAGTATTCCCAAAGGCTTCGTGAATATCAAGGAAATAGTTCCCTCCGGTTCTGACTCGATATTGGAAAAACTGGAGATAGATGGTTTGAGCTGGTTCAGGAATAACACCAAGGCTTACAGTATGGATCTGCTGTTTTATTATACTTCCCTGGACGAATATAAAAATGCAGCTGCTGATCAAATCCTGATGAAGAAGGATAAAATAACATCGCAGCTGGTGCAGGGGCATAACCCGGGATCCTATGTGGTCATCGCCTATGATTACAATCCTCCACAAATCAAAAACACAACCGTTGCAGGTTTGGAAGCCCTTGAAATTAGAGGCCTGTGGGAAACGAAAGAAGATTTTATGGGAGGACCCTTCCTGTTATACGCTGTCCGGGATACCAAAAACAACCGCATGTTGTTCATTGACGCTTTTGTATATGCCCCGCAAATGATGAAAAAACCTTTTATTAAACGACTTGAAGTAAGTCTTGAAACATTGAGATAGAAAACCGCTGATGCATAGAATATTGTTAATATCAACCCTTTTCATTAGCTCCCTGTTATTTGCCCAGGATAACTCTACCGGACTTCTTGCCATTCAATATTACCAGAATAATGATTTTGAAAAAGCATCTGTATTATTTGAAGAACTATTGAAAGAAAATCCTTCATCTGAAACATATTACACTTATTATTTGCATTGTCTGATAGAAATGAATCAACTGGAAGAGGCTGAAAAAACAATCAAAAAGCGAATCAAAAAATTCCCTGACAAAAGTGTATTGGAGGTGGACCTGGGATATATTTATTCCCTTATGGGAGATGATCGAAAAAAGAAAAAACATTATGAGAATTCCATGGAGTTACTGGATGCTAATCCGTCAGGCATATCCATGCTGGCCAATGCGTTTATGCAACGAAAGGAATTAAGTTACGCGATCAAAGTATTTCAAAATGGACGAAAACTTCTGGATGATCCCTATGCTTTCGCCTTTTCTTTAGCCGAATTATACAATGTGACCGGGAACACAGATCAAATGATTGCTGAGTTTGTGAATTTGCTGTACAACGACAATCAATTTTTACAAGCTGTACAAAACAAACTGCAGGATGTGGTTTTAACGGAGGAAAACTATATAGTGGTCAAAGAGCGAATCCTGAAAGAAGTTCAAACCAGCGATTATAAGCCTGTTTTTGTCAATTTGCTTTCGTGGCTTTATATACAGAAAAAAGATTTCCAGGCAGCCTTTCGTCAGCAAAAAGCACTGGATAAACGAAGTGGGAATAACAATGCAGCACTCAGCTCACTGGCCGATATATGCATTTCAAATAAAGCTTTTGATGTAGCTGAAGAAATTTATCAATATATCGTAAACAAAGGATCAAATACTTCCTACTATTTCCATTCAAAATTCGGATTGATTGAAGTAAAATACCTGAAAGTTACTTCTTTGTCAGATCCTCCAAATGATCAATTAGAGGATATTGAATCACATTATACTTCCTTTTTGAATAGGGACTTTTTCAGATATATGGACATATCGGAAAAGGTAATTCTCAGGCTGGCCGAAGTGAAAGCCATTTATTTGCATAAAACTGGTGAAGCGATTTCTTTGCTGACAAAATATGTGGATTATCCCAGGATCAGTAAAACTTCCCAGGCAAAGATGAAACTGGCACTTGCTGATTACCTTGTACTTACGGGTGATAGTTGGGAATCATCCCTGCTGTATTTACAGGTGGCCAGCATGTTTAAGGATCATCCACTGGGTCATGAAGCAAAATTCAGAAATGCCAAACTTTCTTTTTACCGTGGCGATTTCAATTGGGCCAACGACCAGCTGGATGTGTTGAAAGCGTCCACCTCTGAATTAATAGCTAACGATGCATTGAGATTGTCCTTGTTGATCCAGGACGTTTTGGGTTTTGACTCCAATGTAGTTCCACTGAAAATGTATGCCCGTGCGGATTTCTTTATCTATAAGCAGCAGTATGATAGTGCCAATATGACCCTGGACAGCCTGGAAAGCCAGTTTAAATATCATGTTTTAATAGATGAGGTTTATTACCTGAAAGGGAAGATTGCCGAACTAACAGGAAATTTCAGGAATGCACTTTCTTATTACAAAATTGTTTATACCGAATACCCCCAGGAATTACTGGCGGATCTGTGCATTTATTATTCGGCCCTCATTTACGAAGAAAAGCTGGATGACATTCAAAATTCCTTAAGCCTGTATGAAAAAATAATACTGGAGTACCCTGAAAGTGTGTATGTGATCGACAGTCGTAAAAGATTCAGGAAAAACCGGGAATTGACAGAAGAAGAAATTTTTAAACAGGAGCCTTCATCCATAAAACCATAGTCATTTCATTCTGCTGTTCCCCTGTTATTTAAATCCGATCCATTTCAATTGGATAAGTATTGGCACATCATTTGTCAAACATATAGATACTTAAATGAGTTAATTTTATAAAAATTCAAGACATACACATGAATAGGAAAATAATCTACATGCTGTCACTCTCTTTAGTGTTTGGACTTTTATTTACATCCTGCAATAATGAATCTGATAAAAGAGAAGCTGCGAAGGAATACCTGCGCAAGCAGACAAACTATCCTACATCCGGGCATTCTTCATCTCCTGAAAATGATGAAAACAGTGAAGTGCCTGCAGATGTGATTCTGATTATCACAGATAAAAGCTTTGATAAAACAATAAACAAGGGTATTACATTGGTTGATTTCTGGGCTACATGGTGTCGGCCCTGTTTGATCCAAGCTCCAATAATTGAGCAAATTGCCGTGGAAATGAAGGATCAAATTAAAGTTGGAAAGATGGATGTCGATAACAATAGAGCTACACCACAACGATTTAATGTGATGAATATTCCGACACTGATATTATTTAAAGATGGAGTTGTTGTTGAACGAATCGTCGGCCTGACCGATAAAAACACCTTGCTTGATTACATCAACAAACATATTTAATAATAGCTTACACCTGATTACTCATTCAAAATAATCGCTGGCTGTTTTATACTCCAGAGCTGAAATATAATTTGTAACTTTATATTTGAATTATATTCATTATTGATCTGCTGCAATGAACCGACAGTTGAGGAGTCACTTATTATTTTACACCCTACTTGGCTGCTTTTATTTATGGCCTCATAATTCTCTTTCACAAAAAGCAGATTTTACTCCTATTGTTTGGTTAAGTTCTGAAAATTATAAATTAGAGCCCGGTCTTTCACAAAATAACATTAACTGTATTTTACAAGACACAAAGGGAACACTTTGGTTTGGAACCTGGGATGGATTAAATAAATACGATGGTTATAAATTCACAATATACAAACCCAATCTTAAAAATAAAGAAAAAGGGATTTGTCATCAGACGATCAATGCTCTTTGTGAAGATCACAAAAATCAAATCTGGATCGGGACTGATGGTGGCCTGAATGTACTGGAAAAAGGATCGCAGTTGTTCACCTATTTTTCCACCTCTCATCCGCATTTTTCACTATCAAATGACACCATTAGAAGCATAGTGGAAGATGTCAACCACAATATATGGATTGGAACCAATTATGGTCTTAATGTATTCCACCTGGATGAAAACCGGATTTCTGTTTATTTTCATGATCCTTCCAATCCAAATTCACTCCCTGGCAATTTTATTAAACAGGTTTACATGGATAATGAAAACCAGATTTGGGTGGCTACCAACAAGGGCATTTCTGTAATTGATCAATCAAAAGGACAATTCAAGTCCTTCCGTGACGGGGAGTTCAATTTAAGTGGAATAGCTGTAAATTACATGCTGCAGGCCAAAAATGGGATGTATTGGTTTGGTACTGAACAGGGCTTATATGCCTATCAAGCTGGATCAGGAGTATTTGATCTTTTCAATGCCAATCCACTGGATGCAGAATCTTTAGCTGGGAATTCCATATCGTCCATACAAGAGGATCATGATGAAAATATATGGATTGGAACTAATGGATCTGGAGTCAGCATTTACAATCCATCAGCAAAGCAATTTGTCAACCGGGATGAATGGATTTTAAGAGAATTCAGAAATGACTTTATTCACTGCCTCTTTGAAGACAAATCCGGTATCATGTGGGTTGGTACATCCTGGACAGGATTGGCCAAGATAAATCCCAATGCAAATCAATTCGAGCATATTTATTACTCACCGAATAAACCTGGAGGGCTTAATACTGCCACCGTATGGTCGCTATTTGAAGATGAAGAAAGCTCTGTTTTATGGATAGGAACAAACAATGGAATTAATTTATTGGACTTAAAAACAAATACTTTCAGTTATATCCAGCACGATCCGGATAAGCCAAATTCATTATCGGACAACCTGATAAGAGATGTAGTGAAAGATGATAAAGGAAATTTCTGGATAGCTACATTTACAGGTGGATTGAATTATTACAATCCCAAAAACAATACATTCAAGAGCTATTTGCATAATCCAAATGATAAAAATTCAATTTCTTCTGACCAGGTTTGGAAAGTATTCATTGATCAGACAGGAACTATTTGGGTGGGAACAAATTATGGACTTAATAAATTGGATCCGACAAGTGGTCAGTTCAAACGTTATTTGCACGATCCGACGGATCCTCACAGTCTGAGTAATAACACCATCTTCTCCATTTACGAGGATAAGTCGGGTTGCATATGGTTTTGCACCTACGATGGATTGAACAGCTATAATCCCAAACAGGATAATTTTAATGCCATCCAATATAAAGCGGGGCAAAAAGGCCTGAGTACAAAAAGTGTTTTTTCCATATACGAAGATCAGGATGGTATCAAATGGATTGCTACAATGGGCGGAGGGTTAAATAAATTTAATCCGGAAACAGGTGAATTTAAAGTCTTTACTGAAGACGAAGGTCTGCCCAATAATATTGTCTACCGCATTTTTGAAGACCACTTTGAAAACTTATGGATGAGCACCAACAGGGGCATCAGTCGGTTCAATAAGAAAACAGAAGTATTCGTGAACTTTGATATTGAAGATGGTATCCAGAGTTATGAGTTTAATCACAATGCGGCTTGCATGAATTCAGAAGGAGTGATGTATTTCGGGGGAATGAACGGATTCAACCGCTTTAAGCCTTCCAATATAAATAAGAATGATAATATCCCGCCTATAGTCATTTCTTCGTTCAGAATTTTCCACGAAAAACAAGCCCGGGAAATAAATGATGGAGACACCATTGTGCTGACCTATCATCAAAATTTCTTCTCATTTGAATTTTCCGCATTGGAATACAGCAATCCCCAGAAAAATAAATACCAATATCGCTTAAAGAACTACAACAAAGAATGGATTAAAACAGATGCGGATCGCAGAATAGCAGAATATACCAAAGTAGATCCAGGCACCTATATATTCCAGGTTAAGGGATCCAACAGCGATGGAATTTGGAATGAAAATCCCATCAGTGTGACAGTCATTGTAAAAGCTCTGTGGTGGCAAAGATGGATCTTTCGTATTCCTGTATTCCTGCTTATTCTTTTTATATTCTTTAAAATGATCACCATTCGCCTGAAACAAATTCAGGATAAGCACAAAACAGAAAAGCAAATGCTGCAGTATCAGAAGCAATTTTCTGATATTCAGCAAAAAGCATTGCGATTACAAATGAATCCTCATTTTATTTTCAATTCCCTCAACTCCATCCAACAATTTATTTTACAACAGGACAGTGAAACCGCTCAAAAATACCTGTCAAACTTTTCATCTTTGATGCGAAAGATCCTTGAAAATTCAAAGTATGACACCATCAGGCTCAGTGAAGAAATTGAAAGTATACGCTTATACCTGGACCTGGAAGAATTACGGTTTACTAATCATTTCTCATATCATATTCAGCTTGAGAAAAAAATAAATCCCTCCTCCATCCTTATTCCTCCCATGCTGGTTCAGCCTTATCTTGAAAATGCTATCTGGCATGGCCTGATGCCCAAAAAATCAGTGGGGAAGCTAACCATTGATATCTCATTGGATGATCATGAGACTTTATTAGTTCAGGTGAAAGATGATGGAATTGGAAGGCTAAAGGCAGCTGAAATTACCAGCAAAAGAATATCTCACCAATCGACAGGCATGAAAAATATTGAAGAACGTCTCGAGTTGATGAATAGTCTGAATCAAACAAATATGAGGGTGGAAGTGAATGATCTATATCTTGATAACGGAAAAGCAGCAGGAACAGAAGTAAAATTATATATTCACTTTGATGGCATTAAAACATAGTTAAAACAAACATCATGGCACAAGAAAAAATCAAAGCAATCCTGGTAGATGATGAAAAAAACAGTCTGCTGACTTTGCAGTTGCTGCTGGAAAAATATTGTCCTGAAGTAGAAATCATAGGATCTGCACAAAATGTGGAGGATAGCATACTGCTTATCGATGAAAAATTACCTGAATTGGTTTTCCTGGATATAGCCATGCCTGATGGAGATGGATTCGAAGTACTTGAAAACGTGCAACATAAATTATTCCAGGTCATATTTATCACAGCTTATGATCAATATGCCTTACGAGCCTTTGAATATGCTGCCCTGCACTACTTGTTAAAACCCATTAATTTTAATGAATTGCAGGATGCTGTTTCACGTTTTAAAAAGGTTACAGATGAATCTGAATTCAACGAGAAACTTGTCAAAATGAAAGACTCCCTGGCATCACAGCAGAACAAAATTATACTTCCTACCATGGAGGGTTTGAACATCATCGATATTGATGACATCATCCGATGTGAATCTGATAATAATTACACCTTGTTTTTCCTCAAAACCGACAAAAAAATTGTCACCTCAAAAACCCTTAACAATTACGACAAATTGCTGTCTGACAAGGATTTCTTCCGCATTCATTCCAAGCATTTGGTCAACTTAAAATATGTGAAGAGATATGTGAAAGGAAGAGGGGGCTACGTGGTTTTTCATGATGGTTCTCATGTAGATGTGTCCGCCAGCAGGGTGAAAGATTTCCTTATAAGGCTGAAAACCTATGCAAAATCACTCAACTGATCCTAATCTATCCTTGCCCCGTTAATATTGAATTGCTCAGATGAAGGGGAACTTTTATCGATCAGTTTTTTCGCTTTCACTTCATTTACATCATCAAAAAAATCTTCATGAAAGATCATTTTTCCCTTCCTGAATCGATAATAATTGTATACATCTGAAGGAATATAAAGCCATGTTTTTCCCTCGTGTTTTTCCTGGGGAGGAACTAACTGATCAAAAACAATCATCTTCTTTTCCGGAAATGATTTTAAGATCATATTGTATTCATTATTAAATTCAAATATCCTGCGATATTTAATCATACTATCCACTTCAAAAATGGGTGCCCCGATGATCAGCTGATCGTTTTTGTCAAATTGGAATACTTCTATTATTTTTTTAGAACTGAACTGATTATTTCCATCCCATCCCAATAAAATATAATAGGTCTGCTTCCTGTATTTCAATTTCATGATATCATAATAAAGAGCCCCAAACCAGGTTTCAGGACCTAAAATGGAATCTTCAGCTTCATTTAGAAACATATTTTTTGAATAATCAAACAGGGGCGTTAATTGTGCTGCTCCTTCCTTGTCCATTTGAATGGCTCCATAATATCGATAAGTTCCATCATCAAATCGCAAAGCCCAGCTAAAAATTCTGAATTTTTCATCCGGAGATTTCAGGATAAACATGAATGTCAAAGAGTCGAAAGGATAGTGAAATGAACCTGGAATTTTCAAAGATTTCACAAATTGGGGAATGAAATCGGTGAGGGCATCCAGACGTGAAAATTCATTCCAACCATCCACAATGGTATCACCTAAAGCATAAATACTCTTTTCCATCACCAGCAGGCTGTCGTAGCCTGTTCCCAGGCTTTTTTGTATTTCGGCTGGACTCACTTTTGTAGCGGACTTTTTGGTTGCTACAGTTTGTTGTTCGAGATTTTCCTGAATTTTCTTTTGCTGTACTGCTTCATGCTCTAAAATAGCCAGTATGCTGATGGCGAAATTCATTTCGAATTTTTCAACCAGAGAGTAGACGATTACACCAATTAGCTCCCCTTTTGTGTTGAGAAGAGGTGCTCCATCGTGGACTTTGTCCAAAGGCATCATCAGCAATAAACCGGGGCCAACACCTTCAAACATTCTGATTATGGAAGCAATACCATCTGCCACTTCAGGAAGGTTTTTATCATTGATCCCAAAGGCCATAGCGGCATCCTGCTCATATAAAACCGATTCAGAAAATGTCAACACAGGAAACAGCAGGTTGTCCGGATTTTTAATGGAAAACTTCACCAAACCCGGATTTTCATAAACGTAAATTACCTTCTCAAGATCATATAAGCCCCCCTCACGGGTCCATACAAGAACAGAACTGGCAAATTTTATAATGGAATAAGAACTAATAACAACCCCCTGGCTCTCAATGAAAAAACCGGTTCCGGTAGCCATTAAGTTTCCACCCTGACCAAATGCCTTGATGAATACCACAGCATCTCTTTTTGACTCAAGCAGCTCAGTAAAACCTGATTCAGCATCAGCTGTTTGAGCCTGAATGTGTATTGAACACAGCAATCCAACAAGAATAATTAGGAATTTGTTCATCAATTTGGAATCATGATCATGATAGTATAACCTAAAAACAAAAGATTTATTATAGCTTCTTTTCAATCACCCGGTTCACATTGGATTCTATCCTGTTCAAAAGATCATTACGGTTCGAAAACACAAATTTTTCACCTGTCACTTTATCATAGAGTTCAATGTAGCGATTCATGACCATTTCAACCACCTCATCATTGATGTCCGGCATTACATCCCCTTCTCTTCCCTGGAAGTCATGTTCCATTAACCATTCACGAATAAACTCTTTGGAGAGTTGTTTTTGTTTTAAGCCTTTTGCAAAATTCTCGGCATAGCCCTGTGAATAAAAATAACGGGATGAGTCGGGTGTATGAACCTCGTCAATGAGGTAGACTTCATCTTCATACAAGCCAAATTCATACTTGGTGTCAACCAGTATCAGTCCTTGTTTTGCAGCTGTCTCACTTCCACGTTCAAACAGCCTGTAGGTAATCTCTTCAAGTTGATTATAGTGCTTTTCCGATACCAGTCCACTGTCCAGTATTTGTTGCCTTGACAAGTCCTCATCATGCCCAGTTTCAGCTTTAGATGTTGGGGTTAGGATGGGTTTTTCAAATTTTTGATTTTCCACCATCCCTTCCGGCATGGGAATTCCACAAATGCTTCTTTTGCCGGAATTATATTCCCGCCAGGCATGTCCCACCAGATAGCCCCTGATGACCATTTCAACAGGAAAAGGTTTGCATTTTTTCCCAAAAGACACAGCCGGATCAGGCACTTCTTCAAGCCAGTTAGGAACTATATCTTCTGTCATTTTTAGCGCTTTTGCAGCAATTAAATTCAGAATTTCTCCCTTATAGGGAATGGGGCGTGGCAATACATGATCAAATGCAGAAATACGATCTGAAACCACAAATAAGATATGATTTTCACCAATTTCATATACATCCCTTACCTTTCCTTTCATAAAGGCAGATTGTCCTTTGAATTTAAAATTCGTCTCATTAAATGCTTCGTACTTCATATTTTTGAATTGTAATTTTGATTAATAATCACAGAAAGAAAAAAGCAAAACTAATCAATATTCTTCTTTTGATCAGGCGACTTTTTTGAATATGCCCGGATAATATCTTTAACGATTTTATGTCGTGTTACATCCTGTACATTAAACTCCAAAACTTCCAGACCTTTAATATGTTTGAGGATTTTTGAAGCTCTTAGCAATCCTGATTTTTGCGAAAAGGGCAGATCGATCTGTGTCAGATCTCCGTTTACTAAAAACTTGGCAGAAGGGCCCATCCGGGTGAGGAACATTTTGAGCTGTAAATCGGAACAATTTTGAGCTTCATCTAAAATAACGAAAGCGCTATCAAGTGTTCGTCCCCTCATAAATGCTAGTGGCGCTAATTCAATGATTTTTCGATCGAGATAAAACTGCAACTTATCAGCAGGAAGCATATCATCCAAAGCATCATACAATGGCCGTAAATAAGGATCAATCTTCTCACGCATATCACCGGGTAAAAATCCCAGGTTTTCACCAGCTTCAACAGCAGGCCGTGTAAGAATTATCCTTCTGACTTCCTTGTTTTTAAGGGCTTTTACAGCCAGTGCCACAGAGGTATATGTTTTACCAGTTCCGGCAGGACCAATAGCAATCACAATTTCATTATCCCTGACAGCTTTAATCAATTTATATTGGGTGGCTGTCAGGGCTTTGATCTTTTTATTGTTGCGTCCGTGTAATATCAGATTATCATCTTCATTCTCTACATCGATTTCTTCAATAATACCAGCCAGGATTGATTTAATATTGTCTTCTGCTAACTCTTTATGCGTGGATACATAGTTAATCAGGTTCTGCACTTTTTCTTCAATTTCCTGTGCCAGTTCTTCTTCAGCAATGATTTTTATTTCGTCCCCGCGATTGACCAGTGTGGCCATGGGAAAATGATCTTCAATAAGCTTGAATTTCTGATTATTTACACCAAAAAAATCAACCGGATTTTTCAAACCCACTTTCAATAATATTTCCTTCAAAATTTGCTATTTAATTTGAGTCAAAAATAGAATAAATTTAGTTCTGTCGGATTTCCGGAAGGTGAAAATAATGATTTAGTCACAGATTCACAGATTAAATTATATAAAATTTATTGCCGGAAATCCCATTTTTATCAATCATTTATGTAGATTTTTGCATTGAATCAGGGATAATCCAGACACACAAATGGCATTGATAACATTAACCACTGATCTTGGATTAAGGGATTATTACATCCCCGTGGTGAAGGGCTATATTTACAGCTATCTTCCTGATGTGACCCTTGTGGATATTACTCACCAGGTGAAACCTTTCAATATGGCCGAAGCGGCTTATATTCTTAAAAATGCCTATAAAAATTTCCCTGACAAAAGCATTCACCTCATCAATATTGAATCCAATACAGAAAGCAATGATGATTATATACTGGTTGAATTTGAAAAGCACTTTTTCATTGCAAAAAACAATGGATTAATCTCCTTGATCACAGATGGTCAGGCTGATCAGATTATTAAACTTGAAATAGATAAAAAGGAGAACAGGGTTTTTCCCCTGAAATCAATTTTAGCTCAGGCTGCATGCAAATTAGCAAAGGATTTTAAAATAACGAGCCTGGGATCAGAAATAGCGGAAATGCACATGATCAGTGCAGTGAAACCCCTGCTTGAACAGGATATGATCCGTGGAATGATTGTTTATATCGATAATTATGGAAATGCCATAAGCAATATCAGTCGCTCTCATTTTAGCCGTTATGGAAAAGATAAGCAAGCAATCGTATATTTCAGCAGGAAAGAAAAAGTAGAAAGTATATCCTCTCATTATTCTGATGTAGCTGAAGGGGATGCACTTTGTTTATTTGGATCCTCTGGTTTACTGGAAATAGCCATCAATAAAGGCGATGCAAGCAAACTGATAGGATTACAGGAAAAAAGTAGGGTGCTGGTAGAATTTAGCGATATTGAATAAATATACTCTGTTCAATTGATAATTCATGCATGGTGTTTAATGTCGAGTCATTTACATATGAGTATTAGTCGTAAAGGAGAATTAACCCTTTCCGATATTATGAGAGATTTCAAAAAATTTACAAGTAAAGAAATAGTAAAAGCAATTGCTGAAGTAAATGAAAGCAGAAAAGACTGGCTAATGAATCGATTTGAATTCGCAGCAAAATATATTAAGAAAAATAAGAATTTTAAGTTTTGGCAAGATGGAAATCATCCGGAAGAACTAATCAGCGATGAATTTATCGATCAAAAATTGAATTATATCCATAACAATCCTGTTGAAGAAATGATTGTTAGTGAACCTGAAGATTATTTATTCAGTTCTGCAAGAGATTATGCAGGAATCAAAGGATTGTTAGATGTTGAATTATTGGGCTAATCTAACTCGCTTGGATAAGAGCATTACAAATGCTCAATTATTTCAAATACCTGTCAATTAATTTTATACATACAAGCAGGGCAGCAGATATAACAAATATAAAATTAAGGGTTACAAAATCATCTAAAAGTAAATTAATACAAAACGTGATTGTAAAAAGCACACAAAATTTGACGAATACGTCTTTAAAAAATTCCCGTATTTTGCTTTTCATAGCAACCCTTTTATGGCTATACCGCCTGAGCAACATTATTTAAAAATTTTAATATTCTTCTTTTGGATATAAACAAAGATGAAAATTTGTATTGCAATTGGCAGTAAAGCTATAATCAACGAAAGATAAAAATCACCAGCAAGTAAATCTTTGTAGTATGCTCCATTGGTATATAATTCAATAACTATTAGTGTTAGTAAAACCAATGATATTAACAAAACAGTATAAAATAGAACTAAAAATGTAATTGCAGCTTTTCTCATATTTTTGAATATTATCCAATACCAAGGATTACAGCAGCTGAACTTAAAGCGGCAGTAAAACCGATGCCTAAAAGTTCCATTACAATAACTATAACTGGTACTGCTAAACCACCAGATCCTGCTGCTAGAACTAGAACATGTGCCCGATTTATTTTATTTCAAATATTTGTCAATTAATTTTAATGCCAAAGCCAGCACAGCAGAAGTCAGTAATATGTGTTTATCCGAACCTACATCCTTTATGAGTAAGTTAAGACAATACATCACTGTGAACAGTACACAAAAATTAATGAATAAATCTTTGAAAAATGTTAGCATATTGATTTTCATCATAAACCCAAATATTTAAAATATTTGATACCACTTGCAATACAAGCCCAATATAACCCTTTTGTAATTCTTCTTTTTTGACCGCTAGCATCCAATTTTTTCTTTTGTATATCATCTAAAACTTCAGCACCCCAACCAGCAATATATCCTGCAGCATCAGCTGGAATAATAATAACAGGTGCTTGATTTTCAGTGGGCCCTAAATACGAATCATCCTTCCAAAATCTGGCAGAACCTTCAATAATTGTCAAAAAGCCTCCGATTAAATCACCTTCGTCCTTTGACCAATTGGTATTATTGTAATCTTCTATTAAAGCTCGTGTTTCATACAGAATTGTTTCACAAATATTCACTTTGCTTTTTCCAGTAAAATCAAGATCAAATATGGCATCCGCTTTATTCATCATATCTATTTCTCTACTTGATAAGGTATTTTCCAAATTGGGTCGTATTTTTTCCCATACCACATTGGGATCATTCAATACATCTGCATCAATCGAGAGATCAAGGCAGTTGGCAAGATCACTTATTTCTTCATCTGTACACTCAAAAATAGTGTTTTTAAAATGCTCCTGAAGTAAAAAAGCACATGTTTTTGTTCTTTCTTCATCAGAAAGTTCAGCAATGTCCGTTATATGCCCAAGTAAATAAGATAAGCCTGAATTGTGTGCATTTCCACATTCAGAAATTAAATTGGCAATTGTATTCCCGCCAATTTCATTTGCAAAATAATCCATTTTAACTGTATTAGTTGTCAAATTTGTTTCTTTTTGACATGCTATCCATACCCATGAAGATGCGAATAACAATACAGTTACACCTAAGAATAGTTTTTTCATTTCATTAAATTTAAATTGTTTGAAGAAAAGTTACTACCATTTTGGTAGTTTAACAATCAAAGTTAAAAATAGTATCAAAATATACAAAGAGAAATTTAATCTATTTATTAATCACATTGAATTTTAAATGATAATTAAGATCTTCAGATTTCAAGACTAAAACATACAAACCACCCGCAATTTGTCGAAGATCGATAAGTTCGGAATAATCTGGAGAACTAAAATAAGATGAGCGATAGACCTCTTTCCCCAATGAATTATAAACTACAAGGTGATAGAGTTGTTCTGAAAATGTCTTCAAATAGAGATAACCATCGTTTGGATTGGGAAAAACATAAGGTTTTCGCCCTTCAATTGCATCCTCTATTCCCGAAGTAACGGCTATTGTATTTGACTTTTCAGAATCACATCCATTCACAGTTACAATCACATAATAATTACCAGACTGTGTTGGTTTATAGGTTTGATTAGTAGCTCCGGCAATAATTCCGTTATCATTATACCAATGGTTTCCTGCTGTTGCCGATGATGACAGTATAGAATTGATTTGATCCCAACTTACAAAAGGGGTCTGTGGTATTTCTTCCACATGTACAAAATTTGCTTTCAAAACAGAATCCCCATAATTATCTAAATAAACCACTAATTTCACATCATACTGTCCGGGAGTTGGATAGTTAACAACCGGATTATGCAGCGTGGACGAAGAAGGATTTCCACCTGGGAAAGACCATTCATACCTGCCAACATCACCTGTAGAATTATCAGAAAAAGTGATATTTTCATTCTCGCAAATATTTGTTTTTGAAGAATTAAAATCAGCAGTGGGTTTTAATAAGCCGACTACA
>JADHTG010000064.1 GCA_016776505.1 Bacteroidota bacterium | reverse complement strand
AGCAAAAAGAATATATGATAAAACCTTGATTAAGTATAAGGAAGGTATGGTGTCCAGTATGGATTTGAGCCAGGCCAACAGCCAATATTTAAATGCTCAAACGAATTATTTCAATGCCTTAGTTGAGGTTTTACAAGCAAAAAATAAATTAGACAATCTGCTGAATAATAAATAATGGATGGGGTATTAATGAAGGAAATAGAATATGGATGCTACGGATTCCCAGAAAGTATTCCGTGAATCCGTGGCAATAAGAAAATAAATAATTATGAATTCAAAAAACAGTATAAATACGAAGAAAATGAAAGTATTAGGAGCATTTGGGATTGCTTTTTTAGTATTACTTGCATCTTGTGGCCAACCGGACAAAGTAAGTCAGCTGGAGAAATTAAAAAAACAACAATCAGAATTGGCCTTGAAGATCAAGAACCTTGAAGAAGAAATTGCTGGGGAAGGTCAGCTGGTGGATCAGCATAATACAGTGCCTGTTAAACTGAAAGCACTCTCAGAAAGTGTGTTCAGGCATAATTTTGATGCCCAGGGTACTGTTGAATCTGAGAATAATATCCTGGTTCCTGCACAAAGCCAGACCCTGGTAACGGCTATTTATGTGAAAGAAGGAGATCGGGTTTATCAAGGACAGCTCATGGCTGAATCAGATGCTTCAATCCTTGAATCTTCCATAGCGGCTTTAAAAGTCAACCTGGATCTGACTCAGACCATATATGAAAAGCAGAAAAGGTTATATGACCAGGAAATAGGAAGTGAAGTACAATATCTTCAGGCCAAGTCAACCAAGGAATCACTTGAAAAACAAATGGCTGCCTTGCAGGAACAGTTGAAGCTAACCAAAATGATCTCTCCTATCAACGGAACGGTTGATGAAGTAAATATGAAGGTGGGCGAATCTGCCATGTTTGGTACTATCCGCGTAGTGCAGTTGAGTGCCCTTAAAGTGAAGGCAGCTATTTCTGAGTCTTATATTTCAAGCGTTCGTGTAGGTGATGAGGTGAAAGTTAATTTTCCAGCCATTGATACCGTTTTTTCAAACAAAATACGATCGGTTTCCCAAGTGGTGAATCCGGATAACAGGACAATAAATATAGAACTCAGACTGCCGGCAGGAATGAAGGATATGAAGCCCAATATGCTAAGTGTTTTGACGATCACCGATTATGTGAACGAAAAAGCCATCGTGGTTCCTCAACAAATTATCCAGCGCAATGAAGAAGATCTTTTCCTGTTTATTGCTGAAAAGGAGAGTGAGAATTGGATAGCTGTTAAAAGAAACATTATCGAGGGTAAAACACAAAATGGAAAAACAGAAATTCTGGAGGGACTGAAGGCCAATGATCAACTGATCATTTATGGATTCCAAAACCTTACAGATGGACAGCGAGTCCATATTCAGGTGAATTAATGATTTCAGAATTAATTTAAAATTTTACACATGAAGAAAAGAAATTTTCCTTTAACAAACTTCGCTGTACATAACAGGACAACCATCTATTTTTTTACAGTGGTGCTGATTATTTTTGGAGTCATAGCATACAACAATACACCCAAGGAAAGCTTTCCTGAGGTAGTTTTTCCTTATTACTCAGTAGTATCCATTTACCCGGGAACTTCCCCTTCCGATATTGAAAATTTGGTCACACGACCTGTTGAAAAACAGATCAAAAGCGTGGATGGGGTCAAGTCAATTGAAAGTAAATCACTGCAGGATTATTCCTTGATCTTTATCGAGTTTGAAACAAATGTCAATCCAGATGATGCTTACCGTGACATAAATGAAGCCGTTGACAGGTCAAAACCTGATTTGCCTGCGGGATTAATCAGCGATCCACAAGTAAGTGAAATCAATGTGTCTGAATTTCCCATACTGTACATCAATTTATCAGGTGATATCAGTTTAAATAAATTGAAGGAGTATGCAGATGTTCTCCAGGATGATATTGAAGGACTGGAGGAAATTACACGAGTAGATATTGTTGGGGCGCTAGAACGTGAGTTTCTTATTGATGTTGATTTATATAAAATGCAGGCTGCAGGTTTATCTTTTGATAGAATTTCCCAGGCTGTTGCATTTGAAAATATGAGTATTTCTAGCGGGCAGCTTCGGTCGGGAGGAACACAGCAAACTTTGCGCATTATTGGTGAATTTAAAAGTATTGAAGATCTCCAAAACATCCTGCTGATGGATGGCATATATCTGAAAGACATTGCTGATGTAAAAGATGGCTATGCAGATGCTGAGAGTTATTCCAGAATTAATGGAAAGAATGTCATCACACTTAATGTGGTGAAAAAAACCGGGAAGAACCTGATCGAAGCGGTTGATAAAATCAAGATTATCCTGGAGGATTTTAAAGAGGATGCATCTCCGAATCTGATCATTTCAACCTCCGGAGACCAAAGTACATCAACCAGAAATAGCGTGAATAACCTTTTTAATACCATTATTCTTGGATTTTTAATAGTGGTATTGGTTCTGATGTTCTTCATGGGAATCGACAATGCGCTTTTTGTGGCCGTGGCTATTCCTTTGTCGATGCTAATTGCCTTTATTTTTGTGAATGCCGTTGGTTTTACAATGAATATGGTAGTTCTGATGGCATTTATACTGGTGCTTGGAATTGTAGTAGATAATTCCATTGTGGTAGTGGAAAATATATATCGTCATTACATGTTTACGCCAAACCTGGCTATTGCCCCTGCAGCCAAACTCGCCACCGCTGAAGTAGCGGGGCCTGTTTTTGCCGGTACGCTTACAACTATTGCCCCTTTCTTTCCATTGATGTTCTGGCCGGGTGTTGTAGGTGAATTCATGGTGTATATTCCTGTGACAATTATCATGGCTCTTGCTGCCTCCATGATTGTGGCTTATTTCATGAATCCTGTGTATGCAGTTACGTTCATGAAATATAGAAAAGAGGGGCAGGTTGTCATCAATCATAAGAAGAATATAATTGCCGCCATTGTAGTGGTTCTGATTTTCTTGTTTTCATATCTCGTCAAGCTGAACTTCATAGGAAATTTAATTGCTTTTGTCTTTCTGATGTATCTATCAGTTCGATATGTTTTCATGGCACTAATCAGAAGGTTCCAGAAGGAGTTTATTCCCTTTATGATGAAAAGCTATCGTTCGACATTGGGTTTCCTGATTAAAGGCAACAGAGCCTATGTTGTTATTGGTTCAACAATTTTCCTGCTCTTTTTTACCTTTTTCTTTATGTCCATCAAATCCCCCAAAGTGGTGTTTTTCCCTGATGGAGATCCTGATGTAATCATGACTTACCTGGTTCTTCCCTCGGGAACAGATCTGGATGTAACTGACTCATTTGCCCAGGTGGTGGAAGACCGGGTTATTGAAGTCCTGGGAAAAGATAATCCGGATGTGGAATCAGTTATTACCAATGTGGCGGTAAATGCTGGTGAAAGTGTGTTTGAAAGAAGCACTCAGTCAAAACTGGCAAAACTTACCATCACTTTTGTGGAATACAAATACCGCATAGGAAAATCGTCTACTTCTTATATTGAAGAATTACGTGAAAATCTGAAAGATATCGCTGGAGTTGATATAACAGTTGCTAAAATGGCCATGGGACCTCCAACCGGAAAACCTATTAATCTCGAGGTAAGTGGCGAAAAATATGAAGAGATCATTCCAATAGTAGACCGTTTGATCCATCATATGGATTCTTTGAATATACCCGGTATTGAAAAACTAAAAACGGACCTGGATGCAAATAATCCGGAGCTCATTATAAATGTGGATCGCACGAAAGCCAATAAATTAGGTTTGAGTACTGCCTATATCGGAATGGTATTGAGAAATGCATTATTTGGCCAGGATATTTCCACTTTCCGTGAAGGAGAGGATGAATACAACATCAGTATGAGGTTGCAGGAAAAGTACCGTGAAAACCTGGATGCTTTAATGAGCATGACGATTATGATGCCGGGAGGAGAAAATGGGGCCTGGCGTGAAATACCTATTTCTGCTGTAGCTACTGTCGAGCATAGCAGTTCATTTGGCGGAATTGTCAGAAAAGATCACAAGCGGGTGGTTACCATTTATTCAAATGTACTGGAAGGCTATAATGCGAATGAAATTGTGCAGCGACTGAATAGCTCATTAGCAGATTTTCAGTTGCCAAAAGGATATACAACCAGTTTTACAGGAGAGCAGCAGGAGCAAGATGAAAATGCAGGATTTTTAGGATTTGCATTTATCATTTCTATTGTTTTAATATTTGTTATCCTGGTTATACAGTTCAATTCAATTTCGAAGCCTTTGATTATCCTGGTTCAAATAGTATTTAGTTTAATCGGTGTCTTATTGGGACTTTCCATCTTCGGTTTAGATATTTCTATTATCATGTCGGGAATGGGAATTATTGCTGTTGCTGGAATTGTGGTGAAAAATGCCATTATTCTGATTGATTATGCAGAATTAAAAATGGCTGCGGGTGGAGACAGGCGACAGGCCATTATTGATGCCAGTGCAACCCGTTTGACTCCTGTCATTCTGACCGCTGCATCCACCATATTGGCATTGTTGCCTTTAGCTGTTGGTGTGAACATTGATTTTACTTCATTCTTTACAACACTTGATCCTGACATCTATTTTGGGGGTCCGACAGCATCTTTCTGGAAACCACTGGCATGGTCCATTATATTTGGTTTGTCTTTTGCAACTTTCCTAACACTTGTAGTTGTGCCTTCTATGTTAACATTGTCGAAGGTTAAAAAGAAAAAAGGGGAGATTGAAGAAATACAAGCATAAATTAAAATAATTGGTTGATCAGGACAAAAAAAAGCTCAGAGATGGATTTTTCCTTTCCATCTCTTTTCTTTTAATCCTTTGGATAGTTGAGTTGGTTGAAATTAATTTCAATCTCAACTTTTCAAATCTTGGTCTTTATCCCAGAGATCCCTCTACACTTGGAGGTCTCTTTTTCACCCCCTTTATTCATAGTGACTTAACACATCTTTTCAACAATTCTGTTCCCCTCTTTGTGGCCATTATTGGAATTATGTACTTCTACAGGAGTTCAGCCTATTTCATCATGGGATCAAGTTGGTTGGTCACCAATATGTTGATCTGGTTCTTTGCAAGGGAAGGAAATCACATTGGAGCAAGCGGCCTGGTGTATGCTTATATTTCTTTCCTTTTCTTTGGTGGAGCCTTTTCCAATAATCGAAACTTATTGGGCCTATCCCTTGTCTTGATTTTTGCTTATGGCACCATGATCTGGGGAATATTTCCGGTTGAAAATAATGTATCCTGGGAATCTCATCTGATCGGAGCATTGGTTGGGATGGTTTATGCATTCCTCTTTCGGAAGAAAAGTATCCAGCCCGAAAAGTTCGACTGGGAAGATGAAGATGATTTGGATGACATGACCGATGAAGAAATCAACGAACTGATTGAAGAAAAAAGAAAAATCAGGTACCAGTTTATTCCGAAGAAAAAGTGATCTGTTGCGGGAAAGGACACCCACACATACAGTGATCAATGAGCTGATTGAGGAAAAACGAAAATTCGGTGGTAGAGCGAATTGAAGTTGGCCTACCACTAAAATCTTTTCTTATTTTGACTTAAAGTCGGCTTGCCACTAAAATCTTTGAATTCGTTCAGTAATCTATCAAATCCTTTCCCAGGTCCTTTCTGAAATACATTTTATCGAATGTAATTTTTGCTGCATTGGAATAGCAATTATCCAGTGCAAGCTCTAAAGTATCAGCTAAAGAATTTACTGCCAAAACCCGACCTCCACATGTTAATGTTTTATTCCCTTCCAGTTTTGCCCCTGCAAAAAAAATGGAGCTATTTTCAACCTTATCTAAACCAAAAATTTCTTTGTTTTTTTCATAATCAGCAGGATATCCACCGGAAACCAACATCACAGCAGCTGAATATTGATTTTTGATTTTTAACTGCCTGCCTTTTAACTCACCTTTTGCTGCTTCAATAAGGCAGGGAAGAAAATCTTCATCGATACGCGGCAGGATGGCCTCTGTTTCCGGATCTCCCAGTCTCACGTTGTACTCAATTACATAAGGTTCCTCTTTCACATTCATCAGCCCGATAAATACAAATCCTTTGTAGTCTGTTTTTTCTTTTTTCAATCCCTCAATTGTGGGATCTAGAATGCGCGCTTTCACCTTGTTCATGAATATTTCATCTGCAAAGGGAACCGGGGAGACAGAACCCATTCCACCCGTATTAGGACCTGTATTTCCTTCGCCAATCTGCTTGTAATCTTTTGCTTCAGGAAGCAATATATACTGTTCTCCGTCTGTCAGTGCGAAAACGGAAAGTTCGATCCCTTCCAGGTATTCCTCGATAACAAGCTTAGAACCTGCATGTCCGAACTTGTTATGTAAGAACAGGTCATCAACAGCCTGCTCCGCTTCCTCCCTTTTGAAGGCTACTGTAACTCCTTTTCCGGCTGCCAGGCCATCCGCCTTGATCACAATTGGAACAAGTTGCTTTTTTAAATAAGCCCGGGCTTCAGCATGTTGGTTTGATGTAAACGAAGCATATGCAGCCGTGGGAATGTGATGCTTTTCCATGAATTGCTTGGCAAATTCCTTGCTTCCTTCCAGTTTTGCTCCCCATGCTGATGGGGCTAAAATGAGTACATCTTTGAGTTCCTGGGTGCTTTTGAAATAATCGTAAATGCCTTTCACAATGGGATCTTCAGGACCCACAACAACCAGTTCAATTCGATGCCGGAGAACAACAGATTTGATCTCTTCAAAATCATCTGGCTTGATATTGATATTTATTCCATCTTTAAAAGTTCCGGCATTACCGGGAGCAATAAATAATTGATCACATAAATCACTTTTGGCAATCATCCAGCTAAGGGCATGTTCCCGCCCCCCACTTCCTAAAATAAGAATATTCATCAGTTATTGATTAATAAAAAATTTATACTGTTATTTGCTTCTGTAAAGGCTGAACAAAATTAAAATAAATAGCCTAAATTAGCCTGATTCAAAGAAATCAAATGAGCGGTAAAGATATACTTACAAGTTCATTATATCATGATCCACTTCGGATTTACTATGTTATGCTGGAAGATATTAATAAGGCAAAGGATTCTGTTTATATTGAAACCTACCGCTTTGAAAATGATCCGATTGGCATAAAATTCAGGAATGTACTGACAAAAAAAGCCCAGTCCGGGGTGGACATTATGCTGCTTTTAGATGCCTGGGGAACCTCTGTTAGCTCTAAATTCTTCAAAGAACTAATAGATGCAGGAGGAAAAGTAAAATTCTTCAAGAAACTCAGGTTCACCATTAATTTCCTTTCTGCAAATCATGAAAGAGACCATAGAAAGCTATTGTTAATTGATGGAAATATTAGCTATTTAAGTTCTATCAATATTTCTAACTATAACCTGAATTGGAGAGAGTGTTCTTTGAGATTAACTGGGCAGATCACCCAGGCCCTGGAAACAATATTCAAGCAAAATTTTCACCTGAAAAACAGTTATAAATTCGATAAAAAAAGACTGTCCCGTACCATCAAACTGGATGGAATCGATATCGTACGCGACATTCCCTCAGTTCGGTTTCAACGCATTCGTAAAAAGATCTTAGCCCAAATCAAAAAAGCCAAAAAAGAAATAATCATTGAATCCCCATATTTTTTGCCCACCTGGATGATAATGGAAAGACTGATCCATGCGGCCAGGGAAGGTGTTGATGTGAAAGTGATTATGCCCCAACGATCTGATGTAACTGTGGTAAATGTTTTACGACAGCATTACTTGGGGAGATTGCATGAAGGCGGAGTGAAAATAATGTATTACCAGCCCACAAATTTGCACGCCAAATTAATGATAGTGGATGATAACTTTTATGTAGGATCTGCCAATTTTGATTACAGAAGTTTCAGGTATATGTTTGAAATTGGTTTATTTGGAAATGATATAGAAGTTTTTGACCAGGTCCAACGGCATATCAAGCAAACGCTTCAAGACTGCATACCCTTTGATTATGATGAATGGCGAAAAAGAAGATTCACAAATAAACTGATGGAAGCAATGCTGCTGCCTTTCAGGCATTTTTTATAAGGCCTGAATTATTTTTCCCACCAGGACAGCAGGAAACAGCAAGGAAGAATTACAAATTTGAATATCCCTGCCCTGCCGACAGGCGGGGAATGATGAAGTAATTAGAGAATAGTTCGACATTCTGCATTGGGTGTTGCCCGCCTACATAGCCTTTGCAAAGTTTTTGCGGTCCGAGGCCGGCAGGGCAGGGATATTGGAAATTTGCAATCGGTGAAACTATTAATCAAATATTCAGGATGTTTTAATCAGCCCAATCCGCAAGAAAGAGATTGGTTTCATAAGTGCCTCCATTGTTCCTGTTGGAGGAGAAGACTATTTTTTTTCCATTGTTTGAGAATACTGGAAAAGCATCGAATACACTGTCAAAAGTTATTTGCTTCAAACCACTTCCCTCGAGATTAATCATGAAAAGATTGAATTTAAATCCTTCATCGCTATGGTGATTGGATGAAAAAATGATCTTTTCTCCGGAAGGGTGAAAATAAGGAGCCCAGTTGGCTTTGCCTAAATGTGTAACTTGCTTTAGTTCACTGCCATCCACATTACACACATAAATCTCCATGTTGGTTGGCGTCACCAGCCCTTGATTAAGAAGTTCCATGTATTCCTTGATTTCTTCGTTTGTTTGAGGTCTGGATGATCGGAAAACCAGTTTGCTTCCGTCCGGGGAAAAGAATGCTCCACCATCATATCCCAGTTCATTGGTAATCTGATTTACATCTGAACCATCAATGTTCATGGTATAAAGTTCGAGGTCACCGCTACGAGTAGATGTAAATACAATTTTATCTCCTTTTGGGGATACAGTTGCTTCAGCATCATAGCCTGGAGAATCGGTTAATTTCTTTATGATATGGCCGTGCAGGTCAGCAACATAAATGTCGAAGCTTTCATATACAGGCCAGACATATTTCCCATCTTCTCTTGGAGCGGGTTTATGAGGACAGGAAGCATCATGTTCATGTGTGGAAGCATATAAAATAGTGGAATCTCCTGGTAAAAAGTAGGAGCAGGTAGTGCGTCCCAGTCCCGTACTGACCAGGTCAGGAATATGAGTTCGCAAATCTGAACTGGCAATTTCTGTTACATATATCTGGTCACATTCAGTATTCCATGCAGGATTAGTAGCCTGGAAGATAAGTTTAGTATCATCAAAACTCCAGTAAGCTTCTGCATTATCACCACCAAAAGTAAGTTGCTGCATATTTACGAAATGTACTTCAGCAGGGTAAATTAATGAATCCTTAGTCTCCTGTACTGTTTCAACACCTTCTTCCTTTAGTTGTTTTGAATTACAAGCGAAGAGAAAGATAACAAAACAGCTTGGGAATAATAATTTCAATTTTAACATATTCTTCATTCTATCAGCGGTTAATTCGGTAAATTTGGCTTTTTTTCAGAAATAGCATCATTTTTGTAAAGCTGCTAAATTAGTTTAATTCTAAATAACTGAGAAGTGGCAAGAATACTTGCAATAGATTATGGTTCAAAAAGAGTCGGATTGGCTGTCACCGATCCTTTGCAATTAATTGCAAATGCATTGACAACAGTGGAAAGGAAACTTGCTCTTGAATTTATTATAAGCTATTGTGAAAAAGAAGATGTGGAAACAATAGTCATGGGATATCCCTTAAATCTTGATGGAAGCAAAACGGATTCAACCCAAGGTGTGGAGAGTTTTATTCGGAAATTACAAAAGCAACTTCCAAAACTTGAGATTGTTTTAGAAGATGAACAATTTACCTCAAAAATGGCAAAAGATGCTATACTGGCCGGAGGTGTAAAGAAAATGAAAAGAAGAGATAAAAGCATGGTTGATAAAATCAGTGCAACGCTCATTTTACAATCATATTTAGAAAGTAAGTAGAATGATACTAAGAGTGATAGGATATGGAGATCCGCTTTTAAGAAAGCAGTGCGAAGACATTGATAAAGATTATCCCAAACTGGATAAACTCATAGCCGATATGTTTGAAACTATGTATGAATCGAAAGGAGTGGGATTGGCAGCCCCGCAAATTGGATTGAACATCAATCTTTTTATTATAGATACAGTGCAAATTGAAGATAATAAAAATGGAATTAAACGAGCGTTCATCAATCCCATTATTGTAAAGGAAGAGGGTGATGAGTATGCATTTGAAGAAGGATGTTTGAGCCTGCCCAAAATCAGGGAAGATATCGTGCGTGAAGAACGAATTGTATTGAATTATTTTGATGAGCAATTTGTAGAGCATGAAGAAATATTTGATGACATTAACGCCCGGGTAATTCTCCATGAATATGATCATTTGGAGGGCATACTTTTTATTGATCACCTAACAGGCATTCAAAAAAGACTAATCAAAAAGAGATTGAATGAAATTGTAACAGGTACTGTGGAGGTTGATTATCCCATGAAGTTTTACAAGCAGGTCAAAAAATAAACCAGATTATCATTATTTATTTTATGCAATACTATATTTGTACTTGCTAATAAATGGTGATTGTAGCTCAGTTGGTTAGAGCACCGGATTGTGGTTCCGGGGGTCGCGGGTTCAAATCCCGTCTTTCACCCATCGCTATAAGTGTCAGAAAATCAATTAGATACAATCTTTTTGTCTGACGCTTTTTGTATGTGAGTCAGCTTATTTGTAGTTTTATGAATACTCTGCGTTTTACCCTAAGGTTGTCAGTTCCGAAATATCGGAAGGCAACCTTTTTTTTATCTCAATTAGGCATGACTTACGAGAGATGTGTTATTTAATATCATAAAACCATTTTATTCTTAGTTACCTGCTTTTTAATACAGATAACCATGTAAAATACATCCTCTTTGTTACAATTTAGCACAAGTATTACATGCCCTTTATCACAATTGTTCTATCTTTGATCTAAATGTTTTAATAGAACTGAATGAATATCACGAGAAAAGCATATGCCTATCTTCTTGAATGGAAAGCCTCAGAAAACAGGAAACCTCTTTTACTCAGGGGTGCTAGGCAGGTTGGGAAAACTACATTGATTCGTGACCTTGCCAGGGAGTTCAGCAATTATATTGAGCTTAATCTTGAACGAGAAGCGGACAAAAACTTATTTATTACTGATGATGTTTCAAAAATCCTGAACGCAGCATATTTATTAAAAGGTGTTGTCCCAAGTAAAAAACCTACATTGCTGTTTATTGATGAAATCCAGGAATCTCCAAAAGCGATCCAATTATTGCGCTACTTTTTTGAAGAGAAACCAGATCTGTATGTTATTGCAGCCGGATCATTACTGGAATTTGCTATGCAACAAGTTCCCAGTTTTCCTGTAGGCAGAATTGATCATTTATATCTTCATCCATTGAACTTTGAAGAATACCTGGGGGGCTTAAACCATACAAATGCAATGGACATTCTAAAAACAATTCCAGTTCCTGATTATGCCCATCAAATCATGTTGGACCTTTACCATGAATATGCTATAATCGGTGGTATGCCTGAAATAGTAGGTCAATATATCGACTCTAAGAATATTGCCATGCTTTCAAAAACATACAGTTCTTTATGGCAGACATATACCGATGATGTTGAAAAATATGCAAGAAATACGACCGAAAAGAATGTGATGCGTCATGTTATCCAGACTGCTCCTTATGAACTGGATCGCATAAAATTTGAGGGATTCGGAAACTCTAATTACCGGTCAAGAGAAGTAGGTGAAGCATTACGTTCATTAAGTCTTGCCAGGATCATACAATTAGTTTATCCAACAACAAACCTAATTCCGCCAATAACTCCTAATTTAAGGAAACGCCCCCGATTTCAGTTTCTGGATACTGGTTTGTTAAATAGCATTTTAGGACTCCAGGGTGAAATGATAACTATCCAGGATCTGAACGACTTTCACAGGGGCAAAATTATTCATCATTTAATATGTCAGGAAATCATTTCAACCTATGATGAACTGAGATACATTCCGCATTTTTGGGTTCGGGAAGAAAAAGATGCAAATTCTGAGGTTGATATTGTTTTAAGGCATAGCGAATACCTGATCCCTGTTGAAGTAAAATCTGGCAAGCAGGGAAGATTAAGATCGCTTCACCAGTTTATCGACAGAACCAACCATCCTTACGCGATAAGAATGTATGCAGGGAGTTTTAGCATTGAAAAACATACTACCCCAAGTGGGAAATTATATTACTTGATGAACCTTCCTTATTATTTGGGAGGCAGGATAACTGATTACATAAATTATCTTATTAAATCAACTAAATAAACATAGGTGAGTTATCAGACCTATACCGAATATATTTTCATGAATCACGAACAAATTTTCCATGTATCCGAACGATTTTTCAAATACATAAAATGGTCCACAAGTCAAGTGATGCGTGATTATCTAAGATAAAAAGATGAGCGAGTTGAAAATCTATAATCCCGTCTTTCACCCAAAAAGGTTGTCAATTTTGGCAGCCTTTTTTGTAACTTTTATTTCAAAAATTAGAATCTCCTATTCAATTAATTCTCCCTGGGTTGATTCAGCATTCCTGACTAAAATGGTTGCATTAAAACCTACAACCAATTTGTCTAAGCGTGCAGAAAAATCTGAATCATTTTTCAAAACGGGTAATGCTAATCCAAGGAAGACGATGTCGGCATCCTTACTTGATTGGTGCATTAATTCAGTAGTATCTGCGCTATTGTTGTTCAGAATTACATCTGTTTCAACAGGCATCCTGGAATCAGCAATAAGGGTTTTAAGCTTTTCAAACATGGGCTTTTGTTCTTTTTCAACAGAAACAATTGTTCTTAAGCGTATTTTAGCTTGTCTCCATTCTGTATTTAAGTTTAATAAATGAGCAAGAACCAGCATCATATCGCCATTTTTTTGCATCCCTCTCCACCAAACGTCTATACATTTAAATGTTGATGGCGTCTCTATTTCCGGGAAATAGGCAAATATGCTATTTCTTTTCATTTTAGAAATGATTCGTACATTTCTTAATAATCGTTGAATACGATCAATTCCGTTTGTCCAACCAAACATAACTGTATTAGAATGCATCCCTGCAAAACCATTTGCCTGGATGATACCCATGATTCCTGCTTCAAAATCCGGAACAATATGAACTTCCGGAAATGCCGGAATTTTCTGGATTGCTAATTCATGTTCCATCTCCTGCCGAACTTTAACAATATTGATTTTTTCATCTCCAATATCTCCCACAAAAGTTCTGCAAACTGTTACGATACCTTTATTCTGGTTGAACCAATTAGCAAGTTGAGTGAGTTTCATTAGTCGGGTGGGGTTTGATGAAAACAGAAGAATATTTGGTCGCCAGCTCCTGGCAAAAGTCTGCTCTGCTTTTAATTTAATCAAAGCAAATCGGGCTATCGATCCCCAAAGACCTGCTCTCACATCTCCCCAACTGCTTTTCAAGGCTTTTCGTTTGAGATACCAATAAATCATCAACTCAAGAGAAATGGCAACAACACAAGCAACGGGGCTAATTAAAAACATGACAACTCCAGCACCAATACATCCAAACAGAGAAATGAGCCAATGAACTTTTATGGTAGGTCGGTAGGAAACATCACCTACCAGTTTTTCAATCACAGCAGAAAGATTAATGGCCACGTATAAAGTCAGAAAAAAGATGGTAACCCATCGACCAACGGCATTAAGATCTCCCAGGCCAACTGCCATTAGTGCTATTCCTCCAGTAACCCAGGTCGCAATCGTTGGCTGACCAGTTTTGCTGGTTCGTCCTAAAGCTTTAGGAGCGATCTTGTCCAGCGATAAAGCCTGCAAAACCCTGGGGCCTCCGAGAATACTTCCAAAGGCTGAGGATAAAATGGCTCCCCATAAACCAGGATAGACGAGCACCATACCCAAAAAAGCAACTTTTGACCAGATTGGAGGCGCTGAAGGATCTATTTCTGCCAGGGTAGCTCCATTTACTTTTGATGTCACAGACAGCGCGGTTAAAACCAAAATATAAACAAGCGTTCCTGTTAAAATAGCCAAAATGGTTCCTTTGGGAATTGACTTCTTTGAATCTTTCAGGTCTCCACTCATACCTATACCGGCACTAAATCCTGTTACAGCAGGAAAAAACACAGCAAATACAAACCAGAATCCTTCTGGTGCTGAACGATGGTAGTTTGGAGTCATTTCCGGGGCATGAAAGCCTCCTGTCAAAACTCCGGAGAATAAAGCAATCACACTGATGCCAACTGCCGCCATAATCGGAATCTGCATTTTCAAACTGAGGTTTGCACTTTTACCTGCAATTGCTGTTGCAAATAGAATGATCAATGCTGCCATTATTTGAACAGGAGGAATACCCCATTCTGCAGGCCAAAAAGGAGCAATCGATTCGGCTAATCCAAAAGCGTATAGAGTAAGACTAAATGTTCTACACAGGAATAACGGTATGCCTATAGCTCCACCAAGCTGAATGCCTAAACTACGCGAGATCATATAATATTCACCTCCAATACCCACCTTCATATTGGTCGATATTGCAGATGCACTCAATCCTGTAATAAAAGTAATGCTACTGGCCAGGATTAAGGTCAGTAAAGTCAGTGGTAAACCCAGGTTGCCCAAAACCCATCCAAATCTCAGGTACATCATTACACCGAGTATGGTTAAAACACTGGGAGTGAATACACCCAGAAAGGTGCCGAATTTTACAGGTTTGGATACATTTTGTTCAGACATAATTTGTTAAAAAAGTCTAAGCTTGGTTCTCAACCAAAGTATTATTGTAATGCGTATGATATTTAAGTGGAATGATGAATGAAAATACAACTTATTAGGTTGGCTTTTTCTCATTGCCAATTGAATTATCGAATAAATTTAATATTATAATCTGAATATTTGTCATTCAACCATTACAAAAAGCAATTGTGAAACCCCTTTAAAACATTGCATTCAACAGGAAATCATTAATATAAAAATTTGAGTGCTTTAAAAATCTGGATTTTTTTGCTAACACTTAACTATTACAAATACTCTTTTAATTCACTCCTATCACAAACCAGTTTGATCCATCAGATTGTAAAGTCATTGACTGGTATTGCGTACTGATGGCTTTTGTGCCGGCTCCGTCGATATTTTCGGTAGCTGCAGGCGTAATCGTAACCGTTCCGCTGGAAGCCAGTTGTTTGATAACATAAATGCGTCCTGAAATTCCTGAAGCTGTTGGCAGATTTAATGTAACTCCACCTGAATTATTACACAAAACAGTATAATCATTTGCAGTTACAGTGTAAGTTGCTGTTGCAGATGTTTTGATGGGTAAGGAAAAAGAACCATTCACCTGTAGTTGTGAATTAGGAGTTGCAATTCCAATTCCTGCCTTGTTTCTGTTGAACAAAACCCCTTTATTCCCGTAAAATGCATAGTTGCTGTCGTCTCCGCCAAATGCATCGGCATAAAAAGCGTAATTTGTTTTAGTAAAGGAAGATGCTCCCCAATAATCAGAAGCACGGGAATATACACCGTAGTTAATTTTGCTTTTATCAGCACCAGAATAGGTCCCATAGTTGGTATGGTTTCCTTCCTGTTCTGTTTTTGCTCCTAAACCGATGTTATAACTTCCTTTTCCCTGGGACTCACCTAATACCCCATAATTAATATATCCTCCATTTTTAGCTGTTCCATAAACGCCAATGTTTTCACCGCTTCCTGCACCACTGCTTTCACCTAATACTCCATAATTGCGTGAACCTGTACCTGCAGTTCTTCCCCTGACTCCAAAATTATTTACTGTTGAACCAATTGCAGTTCCTTCTATTCCTGTATTTGTCGCATTGGTTGTTCCGGAGGCAGTTCCATAAACTCCATAATTGCTGTTGGTTGCTATTGAACCTGCCTGTGATTCTCCATACAACCCGTAATTTGAATTTGCGTTAGATGAAAAACCCGAAACTCCCTTGTTCATTCCGCCTGAATTTCCAATGGATGTCCCTTCGATTGCAGAATTGTCTCCATTGCTTGCATCTATGGATGCCAGCAAATTAACAGATTTATTAAAGAAATTATCTGATCCTTTGGAATAAAGAAACATTAAGGCCGGGATATTTTTCCTGACACTGTCAGTAATCGTTAATAAGGTACTGTCGTGATAATTTGCCTGTGTATTGATGCTCACATTTCCGGCTGAATAGTTTAGCACATTATTCGTTTTATCCCATAGACCTCCAGGAAGTAATACTGAATTGCCACCACTAATGCCCAGATTATTTCCTGCAAGGTTTAACATTTGAATTTCATTTGTCGAGTCGGCATCTGCATCATCTATATTATCAGGTAGTGTAACCGTATTTCCATTGCTAATGGATAGATCATGGTCAACAATGGAGAGGTTTTGATTACCTCCTGCACTGTTTCCGGCTGTCAATGCATACATGGCATAGGGTACGGAAAGAAATCGGGTTGTTCCCATATCGACAAGACCGTTCCCGAAATCCACACGTACATTGAAAAAATAATCATCCATGCTCCATTTAATCGAATCGAAGCTGCTTAATGTACCACTACCCGTGGAAGTTCCTGCTCCAATTTTCAACGTAAACAGCCCGAAATCATTGGTTGTAACACTATGACCTTCCTGCCATACAATGGTTCCACCTACACTTCCTTCGAGTATACTTAATTCAACCACCAGTGCTTCGTTTTGAAGGATATCCCCATCGGTATCCCTGGCTACTGCCTGGTAGTTTATTAATTGTGAGCTTTGAGCAAATAAATGCACTGCGCTTATCATCAGCATTATTGAAATGAGGAATACAATCTTTTTCATCATGTTATTTTTAAATATTGTTTTAACGATTCTTTATTTTCTGAACTTTATATTTTCCTATACTAATTCCTTCAGTATCCTGAACGCGAACCATGTAGGATCCTGAAGAAAAATCAGATAAATTGATATAATTGCTGTTATTATTTAATTTCTTTTTCCTTAGCAGCTTACCGTTCATGTCATATAGTGAAATTACCAAAGGTTTATGATCCTGGATGTGATAATTAATGGTGAATCCGTCTTTAACCGGATTAGGGAAAAGACTTAATTGAAATCCTGCATGCTTCTTTTCTTCAATGACGCTTAACTTATAATCAGACTGCTGGAAGCCTTGTGTTAAAATATTATTTGCATCAGTCAGGGTTTCCACAATTACTTCTCCTACTGTAAAGCTAATGGATCCATCTACGTGTACATAATAATCTCCTGCGCTGGCTTTTACTTCAGGACTAATTTCCTGTGCAAAAAGATTAATGGTGATTAAAAGTCCAAGCGCGAAACTGCCAATTATTTTCATTTTTACTTAATTTATTACTCGAATTGCTTATTGCCTGCCAAAAATACAAAAAGAGCAAACTGATAATAAATAAAATTTCTAACAATTTGCCTAAATAATTAATAATCAATAGGTTATAGTGATAAAGAATACATATGGAATGACTTAACTGCGTTTATCCAGCTATAAAAAAAAGGCGACCCTGGAGTCGCCTTCGAAAATTATAAGATGAATTATTACTGAACAATGAATTTGCGAGTATAAACATGTTCTCCCAAAGCAAGCTGTAAAACATAAACTCCCTTGGTTAGATCATTAAAATCCAATGTGCAAGAGTTTGGTCCGGATTGAACAAGGCCTTTGTCTTCCTGGTAAACTCTGTTTCCAAGAGCATCATACACTGCAATTTGTACGTTTTTATCCTGGGAAAGCAAGAAGTTTAAATGTGCGTCATTGTTCACTGGATTAGGATACATAGAAATAATTCCATTTCCCGGAGCTGGATTATTTAG
>JADHTG010000063.1 GCA_016776505.1 Bacteroidota bacterium | reverse complement strand
ATGAATGGGAAAGCTAATGGTACATCATCTTTGAACTTAAAATCAATGAAATAGCATGCTATTACTTCATGATTATAAGCCCAAATCTAATACACCATTAGTTTTCTGTGAGTTAAATCTTATCCCGAACTCAGGTTATTATTTCAAATATGCATGTCAAACTTGACAACTTTTTGTAGAGGTATTAAATTTGCAGACGGATGAAAATTATATGTTTAAATTGAAAGAATAAATTATGACAACTTTAGCTGCTACAGACATTAGAGAATTAAACGAAAGAATAAGCAAAGAAAGTGCGTTTATTGATCTGTTGAACCTCGAAGTTGGAAAACACATCATTGGGCAGAAACATATGGTTGACAGCTTGATAATTGGTGTACTTACCCAGAGTCATATTTTGCTCGAAGGGGTTCCAGGATTGGCAAAGACATTGGCAATTAAAACTTTTGCTCAGGCCATTGGGGCTGATTTCAGCCGCATCCAGTTTACCCCCGACTTATTGCCTGCTGACCTGATAGGAACCATGATTTACAACCAGTCCAAAAATAGTTTTGTGGTAAAGAAAGGACCAATTTTCGCGAACTTTATCCTGGCAGATGAAATCAATCGTGCACCCGCTAAAGTTCAAAGTGCTTTGTTGGAAGCCATGCAGGAAAAGCAAGTGACTATTGGTGAAGAAAGTTTTTCACTTGAAGAGCCATTTTTGGTGATGGCCACTCAAAATCCGATTGAACAGGAAGGAACTTATCCGTTGCCTGAAGCCCAGGTTGACCGCTTTATGTTAAAAGTTAAAATTACGTATCCTAACAAAGAGGATGAAAGACTAATTGTCAGGCAAAATATTACAGATATCCCGAAATCTGTTAAAAAAGTAGTTAAAAAACCGGAATTGCTTAAAGCCAGGAATATCATTCGCGAAGTGTATATGGATGAAAAGATTGAGAATTACATCCTGGATATTGTATTTGCCACCCGGCAGCCAGAACAAATCAAACTGGAAAAATTGAATGCACTCATCAATTACGGTGCTTCACCAAGGGCCAGTATTTTCCTGGCTCTTGCATCCAGGGCTTATGCTTTCATGAAAAGAAGAGGTTATGTGATCCCTGAAGATGTCCGCGCTGTTTGTCACGATGTTCTTCGCCATAGAATCGGCCTGAGTTATGAAGCAGAAGCTGAAAATGTGATGAGTGAGGATATTATTAATGACATTTTAAACGCAGTAGAAGTTCCTTAAAATACCTCCGCGAAATGGACACTTCAGAAATCATAAAAAAAGTAAGACGGATTGAGATAAAAACAAAAGGATTATCCAACCATCTTTTTGCCGGGGAGTATCACACCACTTTTAAGGGAAGAGGTATGTCATTTTCTGAAGTCAGGGAATACCAGTATGGTGACGATATCCGGTCAATCGACTGGAATGTCACAGCCCGTTTTAACACCCCCTATATCAAAATGTTTGAAGAGGAGCGTGAGCTGACAGTCATGATGCTGATCGATGTGAGCCAGTCGGATTATTTTGGAACAAAGGTTCAGTTCAAGAACGAAATGATGACTGAGATAGCAGCCGTTCTTTCTTTTTCAGCAATTCACAATGACGACAAAGTGGGGGTTATATTTTTTTCTGACAAAATTGAAAAGTACATCCCACCCAAAAAAGGGAAGCAACATATACTGCGGATCATCAGAGAACTGATTGATTTCAAGCCGGAAAGTTCAGGCACTGACATCGCTGTGGCTTTGCGCTATTTCAATAACATTGCGAAAAAACGGGCCATTACATTTTTGATGTCTGACTTTATCGCTGACAATTATGAAAAAGCATTGAGCATTGCCAGTCGCAAACACGACCTGGTGGGTATTCATATTTATGACAAAAGGGAGGAAGAACTGCCTGCTGTCGGATTATTGCGTGTTAAAGATGCCGAAAGCAAGGAAGTCATGTGGATAGATACTTCCAATAAAAAGAGTAGAGAATTATATAAAAACGGCTTTTCTGATAAATTGAATTTTATGCAAAAAGCTTTTATAAAAAGTGGAGCAGATTTGATTTCAATCCGAACTGACCAATCCTATACCACCGCTTTGATCAACTTTTTTAAAAACAGGGGAAAACGAGGCTGAACATGATCAGGGGAATCAAAAGATATTTGCTGAAAGGAGTTTCATGGGGATGCATGCTTTTATTTTCCTTTTCTGCAATGGCTCAAATTTCGCTGAAGGCTAAAATCGATTCCACTGACATCCTTATTGGCGATTTGGTCAAACTTTCACTGGAAATAAAACACAACCCGGAAATCAGGATTTTAGGTTCAGAGCTGGTTGATTCTGTGAAAGCTTTTGAACTGCTCTACCTTTCAGAATTAGATTCATCATTTCAAAAAGGATTGATATCTAAAAAACAGGATTTTACATTTATCAGTTTTGAGCCGGGAATTCAAAATATTCCCTCCTTTCGTTTATTTTACCAGGAACAAAATGACACCACTATCAAATGGATTGCAACCGACACCTTCCAGGTAAACGTTCAATTGGTGGATGTAGATACATCACAAGCCATACAGCCTATCCAGGCTCCATTGGGTGTGCCTTTAAAATGGAAAGATTTAAAACCATTGATTTACATCATTCCTGGAATCTTGTTGATCCTATTCATCTTCATTTACCTGGAACGCAAAAAAAGAAACAAACCTCTTTTCAGTCTACGCGAAAAGCCAAAGCTTCCTGCTCATCTAATTGCATTAAATGCGCTTCGAAAACTGGAGGAAGCAAAGCTCTGGCAAAAGGGGAACGTGAAAGAGTTTCATATCCAGTTGACCGACATTATTCGAATATATATTGAAGACAGGTTTCATCTGCCAGCAGTAGAATCTACTACTGAAGAAATAATGGAGGATCTGAACTCCATTGATCTAAGCAGGGAACTGAAAGAGGAATTGCATTCATTTTTGCAATTATCTGATCTTGTAAAGTTTGCAAAACACAACCCACTGCCCAACGAGAATGAAAAATGTTTACAAAGCTCCTATCATTTTGTAAACGCCACCAAAGAACAATTATTTGAGGAGGAGAACAAGTGAAGCGATTAGCTGATTAATGAGATTACATCTTCTTTCATCCTGAAGTTCTTTCAGTTTTATCTTATATTTTTATATTTGTCACGTGAATTTAATCATTTTTGCAATCGGTTTTTTACTTTTAATTCAGGGTGCCGATTTTTTAGTGGATGGAGCGATCTCCATAGCAAAAAGATTAAAGATTTCGAGTTTAGTTATTGGCCTCACAGTTGTTTCCGTTGGCACCTCGCTTCCGGAACTTATTGTTAATATAACCTCCAGTTTAAACGGTAACAATGGAATTGCCATTGGAAATGTAATAGGTAGCAATATCGCCAATATTTTGCTGATCGTAGGATTCACTTCTATTATTTATCCTCTGCGCGTTAAAAAAAATACCACCTATACTGAAATACCTTTCTCTTTTTTAATGACCGGATTATTGCTATTATTGGTCAATCATCATTTATTCACTGAGGGTTCCTTTATTGGATTAAGCAGGCTGAATGGTATTATATTTCTATTGTTACAGGTCGCATTTATGATCTATGTAGTTCGCCTGCCTAAATCCGGCAGAACAGAAGTGGATTCCGAATCAGACCATAGCCACCTTAAATCAATCATTCACCAGATAATCGAATTCACTCACACAAATAAATGGTTTAACAAACTAATATACGTCTACTACCAGTATAGTTGGTTAAAGTCAATCATCTTTACCACATTAGGCATTGGATTTATGGTTTTTGGCGGGAAATGGACTGTTTATGGAGCTTCCGGTTTTGCACGTGATATGGGAGTAAGTGAAGAATTAATTGCATTGACTATAATTGCCATCGGTACTTCCTTACCTGAACTGATCACCAGCCTGGTAGCCGCAAAAAAGGGGAATGTTGATATTGCAATCGGGAATGTAGTGGGCTCTTTGATCTTTAATATCCTCTGGGTTTTAGGCCTGAGTTCAGTGATTAGTCCTATATCCTTCGAAAACCTTGGCCATTTAAATACAGATATTGTGATATTGCTTGGCTGTAATCTTCTCTTTTTTGTTTTTGCAGCATTAAGTTCACGCTATGTTATCTCCAGGCTGGAGGGAGCCTTATTCTTCGCTATGTATATTGCTTACACTATATTTTTAATTAAAAGAGGCTAAATCCTATACTCATGAGAAAATCTACAGTTCTATTGATACTGGTTTTATTAATATCCTGTAATAACAGCAGTTTACACAAGACAACAGATCAAAACAAACTGCTTGAAAACGAAGAGAAGAAATTGCTTAAAACGGATCTTGCGTTTTCAAAGCTCAGTGAAGATAAGGGAATGAATAAGGCTTTTTTAACCTATTGTAAGGAGGATGCTGTATTGTTGAGAAAGAACGCTTATCCCATTGTGGGTTTTGATGCACTGCAGAAATTTTTTAGCCAAGTTGATTCATCATTTACATTAAGATGGAGACCTGTTTATGTAAAAATATCCGCTTCAGCTGATTTGGGTTATACTTATGGATTTTATGAGTTCTTTTTAAAAGCGCAGGCAGATGTCATTGAATCCGGCACCTATGTCAGTATTTGGGAAAAGGATACAAACAACAATTGGAAATATGTGCTGGACAGCGGGAATGAAGGATTGGGAAAATAAGCAGATCATATCATTTTGCCCCATCCATGTCTCTCACAGAGGACATGGATGAAATGAAGTAAATACTAGATAATATCCTCATTGTCCCTTGCAGGAGACCATGAGGGGACGGTGAGGAAAGGCCAGAACCTCATAATGTCCCGCAGGAGACCATGAGGGGACGGTGTGGAAAGCCAAAAGCCCACTACTGTCCTGCAGGAGATAGTGAGCGGACGAAGGGACCAAAACCTCAGTCTCCTTTCAAGGAGACACTGATTAGACAAAAAACAAAAAAAATATGGTCCCATCCATGTCTCTCGCAGAGGACATGGATGAAATGAAGTAAATACTAGATAATATCCTCATTGTCCCTTGAAGGAGACCATGAGGGGACGGTGTGGAAAGGCCAGAACCTCATAATGTCCCGCAGGAGACCATGAGGGGACGGTGTGGGAAAGCCAAAAGCCCACTACTGTATTGCAGGAGATAGTGAGCGGACGACAGGATCAAAACTTCAGGATCCCTTGCAGGAGACACTGATATAACAAAAAAATCCCGATCTTCACAAGGAAGACCGGGATCTGACATGATTTAATTGATATTATTTAGTTAGAATAACCGGCTTGACAAGTACTGCATTTTTGCTGGCAATGTTTACATAATAAACTCCGCTGCTCAATGCGCTCATATCCACCTGATAAGTATTGAATAATACTTCTTCATTTTCAAGCTGCAAGACAATCTCACCAAGTACATTGACAATATTAATGGTCAGATGTTCCTGTGAATTCAAGTCAACTACCAGGTTAAATTCACCTGTTGTCGGGTTTGGATAAAGATCCACCCTGCCTGCAAATTCCTGGTCACTGATTGAATAGGTCTCACAGTAAGAAACATCCACATATTTGGTCAGCACTTCTGATACATTTCCTGAACCATCTGTAGCTGTGAAATGCATAGCATAGAATCCTTCTTTCATATGATTCAGATACTCATCGAAATAAGTTCCTGAAGTCACAGCTGTCAATCCTGTTTCAAAATTATCAGTGACATTGACCATCAATTCGGAAGGATCCACCTGGGCAAATCGGCATAACTCGATAAAATCACTGCCCGGATTGGTAATAACAGGTGCTTCTGTATCCACTACATAAATCATGAAGGAGATCATGGATGAATTCGCGGATCCATCAGTGACTGTTAAGGTAGCCAGATAATAACCCAGTTGATTAGCAACTCCCGTTGGGAAGTTAGCATAAAAGGCTCCTCCAGGCATCAATATCAAATCTCCGAATGCATAATAATTATCGACAATAAGCATTTCAGGCATATAATCAATGATATTATGATTCACTTCCATGGTAATGGTATCTCCGTCCATGTACATACCTGCGATAATAACAGGTGCAGTAGAATCATAAACCACTACATCCCGGCTTACACTAACAGGTCCATTTCCATTGCAGTCTGTCACCTCATAAATCAATGTATATGTGCCCAGTACATCGGTCAGGACTGATCCATCGACCGCCACCAGGATTTCTATTGCCTGGCAATAATTATCTGTCACCGTTACTCCCGGATCATTAAACGGATTATGGACTTCAAGTGAATAAGGAGTTGCTCCATTAAGAGAAACCGTTGGATCCGTTGTATCACCAACAATAACTGTCCTGCTGAGCTGGCTCATGTTGGCATTTTTATCATAGGCTGTGTAATCTATCATGTAAGTTCCCAGCATAGCCGTATTGACATTGGAAACAATTTCAACCGTATCCATGCCTGCACATGCATCACTCACTGTATAACCGGGATCAACAAATGCATTATGAACTTCCAGGTACATAGATGCATTTCCTATTAAACTAAACACAGGTGCGTCCATCTCCGGAGTCACATAGATGACCCGGTATCTTACCGCTGTATTTCCAATAGCATCTGACACTTCATACCTGTACCAGTATTCGCCATGATTCATTAAATCCAGGTTATTAGTAGTAACAATGCTGGAAGTTAGATTACCATCAATATTATCCCAGGCTGTTGCACCTGAATCTACATAAGTCATGCACTGCTCAACCATCACGGTATCCAAACCGATAATCGAAATAACTGGTGGAGTGGCATCATCACGGATAATGACTCGGTAATCTTCAATTTCTCCAAATAAACGGGTATTGCACGGATCATTGGATTCACCTCCCAGTGAAGTAGCGACACGCATTCGCGTAGCTCCCTTCAGGGCTGTTGTAGGTACGGTAAAGGAAGTGGTCCAGCTTTTCGTCATGGCATTTTTATCATGACCCAGCAATTCACTACTTTCATATTCACCGTTCATATTCCAGTCAATCCAGGCTTTCCTGTCTATGGAATTGTAAGTTGTATTTCTCGCAACTGTTATGTAATACGAAGCTCCAATATCAAGATTAGCATATTTTGTAGCCGAATAATCAGAATATGCTTCTTTTCCTATAGCTGTGGAGTTTTCTAATATGATGTTGCTGTTAAATTCTGCCAGTTCAACATAGCTGATGCCCACATCCTGTCCCAGTGTTTTAACACCTGGTGTACAATATTGTATAGCATAGATATAATCAGTTTTGGTTACAGAACTGGAAAGTGTTCCAAATCCTGATTCCAAAGTAACTGAATAATAACCGGTATCATTGAACTGAACCTGTGGATTCTGTCCATCTGGAAAATCTGATACCACACTGAAAGTGGCTGGTGAAATAGACCAGGTCCAGCTATCAACACATCCTGTGGTCAGATCAGTAAAGGATACTGCATCTTTTCCTGCAACCGGTCTGAGAATATTTGCTTCAAAGTCCGGGGTAGGTGCTACGGAAGGCTGGATGACAATAACTGTCTTGGTATATACATCAATGCCTCCACAATCTTCAACGGCTAATTTCACAATATATGTTCCTGAAAATGGAAATCTATATTCACCGTCTTCTTCAAATGAATCGAAGAAACCGTCCATATCAAAATCCCATGAATTGGTTCCGTCATTAGATGTAGACATATTTTCAAAAACTACAGGAGCATTCACACAAACTGTATCAGGTCCGGTAAACATCGCTGTGGGTGCAGGAAACTGTCCAGGTGTTGCTTCCCAGTTTCCAACGAATCCATCCGCTACACCGGAGGCATTTGTTTCCCATTCAATAAACATGCTTCCTGTCTTGGAAGTAAAAGTGGCCTGGAATCCGGGATCACTAATATCACCATTGACTCCATTATTGCCATAATTGGCCACATCCCAAAGTGGTGTCCCGTTATTATCTTTCCCCTGGTAGATCCTGAAATAATCACCGGATGCCACATCAAATTCCGTGAAGGTGAAATCAATAGCACTTGCACAAGGGCTTAGCAGAATATCACAATTCCTGTTATTGCCATATGGACTCACAGGACCCTGATCATCAAACAGGATACCCCGCATGGCCTGGCTCACTGAAGGCAATACATAACTGCAAATCCATTGGGATGGTTTTACTATGATGTATTTTTCCTTGCAGACGCTGTCTCCGCCTGCTGTATTGTAAACACTCAGGCATACTTTGTAAACTCCCGGGTAATCTATTAAAACAATAGGATTCTGTGAATAAAAACCGGTAGGTGGAAGATAACTATGAGAAGGAACTGTACCGATGCCTCCAATGGTTACGGTGGCAGGACGGATGCTCCAGTTCCAGGAACTTGGACAATTGGTGGATATATCAAACAATTGCACAGGAAATCCGGTTTCAATTTCATTTTCTTCTGCAATGAAACCAGCAATAGGCGCTGATGTAGGTGCTGTAACCAATACAATTTTTGTAAAGGTATCCGGTCCGGAACAATTCCGGGTAACCAGCGAAATAGTATCATAATAAGTTCCGCTTCCAAATGTGTGGGTAAAATTAAAATCAGAAGTCTGGAAAACTCCATTCAAATACCAAAAATAACCTTGTTTGGCATCTTTATCGGCAGTATTTATGAAAGTGATCGGTGAGTTGAAGCAAATGGTATCATCGACAATAAAATTGGAAGAGGGTAAACCTGATGAATAACCGGATTCATCAGCTCCCAAACCGGTGCGATAAATACAACGGGGATCTCCATCCACATCGGAATCCACATAACTAAAGGTTTTTCCCAGAAGAGGCGGATAATTTTGATTCAAATGATAGGCATTGTTGGGATCAAATTTGGGATCCTCATTTTCCCACGAATTAGCATCATGTGGCATATTTAAATTATAATCAGCTTTCAACCAGGCAGCATAATCCAGGTAATAAGTCTGATTATTGTAAAACATATTATTGGCTGTTGTACCATACATATAATCATTGTAATCAATACTGCATGCACCCTGGGCATAAGGATAGATGGCCAGTAACATCGTATTGCCACTAGTAATCAGAATATTATTCATAATTACAGCATAGTATGGATAATAGAAATACAAGGCAGAATAATTATAATTATTGGCATAAGAGCCATTCACATCAATGGTATTGCATAAAACCCGCTGGTTATAGTTATACACATAGCAACTGATTCCTCGTTGGTAATTTGTATTTTTGAAATTATGGATCAGGTTGTTGATGATGAGTGTACTATCGCCTGTGTAATAATAATTTTCATATCCTGTTTGTATACCATATTGACCAGGCATGACATGATTTCCATCTATGATAGATCTCGAACCATAGTATGTATAAATACCATAGGCACTGGTTGTATAATTTCCAATATCTATTTTATTATTAATAAACTCTGCACCACGCTGGTAATAATAATAAATACCATAATAATACTGTCCGGAAAAATCACATTTGATGAATTTATTTTCCATATCAGGACTGGTGGTACCTGATCCACGGAAATGAGCACCATAATAACCTCCGGTCAGGCTGCAATTCTGAACCAATGTATAGCTGGCATTCACGCCACTTCCACCAGGTGAAGATTCAGAACTGGTGGATTGAATCACCTGCGCATAGGAACTGGAATAGGCATTTACAAATAAATCACAATCCAGGTAGCTGTTGTATTGTGCATCTTTTGTTAACATGACAGCAACAGCATAGTTAGTTCCCATATTCTGAATCCGCATATTCTTGAAAACAAAATAATCTGCTCCATCCATTAATAATGTAGCGCGGTTTGATGAGGATGTACCTGTATAAGTTAATGTGACAGTAGTTCTGTCCACTCCGTCAAATGTAACTGTGCTATTCGGGCCCATACCCGTAATATTATCTGGTACTACTACTCTTTCAGTATAGGTACCTGCATCCACAGTGAAAGTAACCGGACCTGCAACACCACAAGTTTGCAAAGCTGAAATTGCTGATGAGAAATTAGCATAATCTCCTGTCGCTCCTATCGTATAATTTCCTTCCATGCCTGTACAGAAATTCACAAAGAGGGTATCATTGCTGGGATCATTATCTGGTATGGAATCATTGACATCACCAACCCATACCTTTAAGGAATGACTTCCTTTTGTAGGAACATATACTGATTTTGCAAAAGTGTACTGCTGTTTTTCGCCTGGGCCCAAAGCTGTAAATGCACCTCCCGTTTTATTGTAATCAAAAACTTGCTCAGGAGTTCCTCCATTAACGGAATAACCCAGATCCAGCCAACGAATAGAATCTGCTTTCAAATTGGTGAATGAAACAGTCAGCTTATTGCTATCAACTGCAAACACTTTAGGTGAATCTACACTTGTCAAAGCACAATCAAAACCGGTAAGGGCCAGTATTTTGATGGTATAATCCTCAGCCTCACCTCCATAGGTGTTATTACATGGACCAGGAGGAGTATTTAATCCACCATAATCGCTTATCACGCGCATCCTAATATTTCCAGCACTGGCATTAGAAGGAATGGTAAATGTACCATTGCTCCAGCCACTGGCAGATATGTTACCAGATGAATACACTCTTTCATTTGAAGTATTAAATGTTCCATCGCCATTATAATCAATGTAAATACAAAACCAGGTTGAATTGGATCCTCCTACCTGCACACTCACATTTACTGTTGCAGCAGGATAATGAGTTGTAGACTGACTGGTGTAGTTGCTATAAGTGGAAACTGTAGTAGGACAGCCAGATGTGTTACTTATTGAACCAATTTTAACATTTTGTGTACCAATCTGGTAATTGGCAACACTATTCCAGGATGGTGTACAATATGTTTGTGCTTTCAGATTCCAAGTCATGGAAAATAAAAAGGCAATCAAAACAACTGTGAATTTTTTCATGTTTTTCATATTTATTTAATAATTACTGTTCAACAATTTTTACTCATTCAATAAATCTGGTTGTACTGGTTAAGAAGGATACAGAACTTATTTAAGTTTCAATCTGACATTAAAAGTATCGAAATAGCTGGCGCTAATCACATCTTTTAACAGATCATGTGAATCTATAGTCATTAAGTGTATAATCTTCTCAAATAGTACAATTTTTTAATTTATAAAAAAATCAAACAAAAAATTTTGATTTATATCGAATGCAATTTACAAAAAAGTATTTAATGACACAAACTCTATTTGATAGTGCTCTATTTTTTTCTATATCTAAAAAAACATATGTTAATACTACTAAAATTATCAGGATTTCAACTTTGAAGAAATTAAAATTGTTTTATTAGCGAATACATCTTAAAAAAGCTATTATTTGCCTAATATTGTAAGAGAAACAATCGCTTAAATCAACTTAAATTAAAATAATATGAAAAATTTTACAAAATTCTTAATTGCTTTACTCATCGGATTATACTGTAGCTCTGCATTTGCAGCTGACAGGCTTGAAATTACTGAGGTGCTGTCTCCTGCTTACAATACGGATATCATTCTTGGGCAGCAAACTCCCTTCGAATTCAAACTGGTTAATAATTCTACGAATACATTTACAACCAATGATACAGCCATTCTTTTCATTGGATTTTGGAATGGTAGCCAGGTAACTAATCTCCAGCCATTAGGAGGTTACAAACCCCCAAACGACCTGGTAGTTGGTGATAGTTTAAATTTTACATTCAATCTTACCTTCCCCACCTCATTTACGCCAGGCACATACGCTCCTGTATTTGGTGTAGTTTGGTCCGGTAATCCAGAACCCACCAAATTTTCATTAATTATAACGGTTTACAATTTAGTTACAGGAACCAGTATAAAGGAAAAATTTGCGGTAATAGACAACAGCTATTATAGCAACGGCTATCTTAATTTGAATATGAACAGCAATGGCCAGGCACAGGTTTATATTTCCATAACAAACACCAGTGGTCAAACCGTATATAGTGAGCAATTAAGTATGAATAACTTCGGTTTATCATCTGAAAGCATTTATGTAGGTCACCTTCCAAAAGGTATTTATATTCTTGGATTAAGTGCAGAAGGCCGCTTGACCACGAATAAATTTATGGTTCGTTAACAAAAACGAAAATGAAATACAAGCCCGGATCTTTTGGTCCGGGTTTTTTTATGAACTAGTACCAACTGGCCTAAGACCGAATCAATCTCAGCCTATTCATCTGCTGAAGTTTTAACGGAGGCAGGAGCCTAATTTATAATCTTCATCAATCTCCAACAACATATTGGCAAAAATTGTTACTAAAGCAGCCATATTCTATAACTTTGCCCTTTCAAATTCTAAGCATTTATTTTACCTTAAAAGGATTTTGTCTGGCTAGCATGGAACTCAGTAAAAACTATAATCCCAAACTGATAGAAGATAAATGGTATGCTGAATGGATGAAAAAAGGCTATTTCCATTCCGAACCAGATGAGAGGGAGCCTTATACTATTGTCATTCCGCCACCTAACGTAACAGGGGTACTCCATATGGGTCATATGCTGAACAACACCATACAGGATGTATTGGCTCGTCATGCCCGAATGCAGGGAAAAAATGTGTGTTGGCTGCCCGGAACTGATCATGCTTCCATTGCAACTGAATCAAAAGTAGTTGAATCCCTGAAGGAAAGTGGAATTGAAAAGTCGCGCCTTAGCCGGGATGAATTTATGGAATATGCCTGGCAATGGAAAGAAAAGCATGGGGGAATAATTCTCGAGCAATTGAAAAAGCTGGGTGCCAGCTGCGACTGGGATCGTACGAGCTTTACCATGGACAAACAACTGTCCGACAGTGTAATTCAGGTATTTATCGACCTTTATAATAAAGGACTGATCTACAGAGGCATACGAATGATCAACTGGGATCCCGTGGCTAAAACCGCTGTTTCTGATGAGGAGGTTATCCATAAGGAAGTCAATTCCAAATTATATTATGTGGATTATCAGATCGAAGGAAGAGAAGATTTCATCACCATAGCAACTACACGGCCTGAAACCATTTTAGGAGATAGCGCTGTTTGTGTTCATCCTGATGATGATAGATACAGGCATTTGAAAGGCAGCAATATCATTGTTCCCATGGTCAACAGGATAGTTCCCCTTTTATTTGATGATTATGTGGACCCGGAGTTTGGCACCGGAGCACTTAAAATCACCCCTGCCCATGATATAAACGATTATGAACTGGGAATTAAATATAAGCTTCCGAGTATTGATATTTTTCATGATGACGGCAGCCTGAATGAAAATGCTGAATTATTCACTGGCATCGATCGTTTTGAAGCCAGGAAATTGGTTGTTCAGGAATTGAAGAAAAGTGGACAGCTTAATAAAACAGAGGATTATGTGAATAAAGTGGGATATTCAGAGCGAACAAATGCCGTGATCGAGCCCCGGATTTCCACACAATGGTTTTTAAACATGCAGGAAATTGCAAAACCAGCACTGGAGCATGTGATGAATGATGACATCGCTTTTTTCCCTGCCAAGTTTAAAAACATGTACAGGCACTGGATGGAAAATGTAAAAGACTGGTGCATATCACGACAGTTGTGGTGGGGACATCGGATTCCGGCATGGTACAGTCCGGATGGAGATTTTGTTGTGGCGGAAACGGAAGAAGAAGCCTTTCAGTTGTTTAAAGAAAAAAATTCAATTTCCCTGACTGACCGGCAGGAAGGTAAATTCCAAAAATTAAAACAAGATGAAGACGTGCTGGACACCTGGTTTTCTTCCTGGTTGTGGCCCATCTCCACTTTCAATGGCATTCTTGAGCCAGATAACAAAGACATTAATTATTACTATCCGACAAATGATCTGGTCACTGCGCCTGAAATCATCTTTTTCTGGGTGGCCAGGATGATCATTGCAGGATATGAATTTCGGCAGGACAAACCTTTTAAGAATGTGTACTTCACAGGAATTGTAAGAGACCTTGAAGGAAGGAAAATGTCTAAATCACTTGGCAATTCACCGGATCCGATTCAGCTCATCAAAAAGTATGGTGCGGATGGTGTTCGTGTAGGCATGTTACTCTCGTCTCCAGCCGGAAACGACCTATTGTTCGATGAAGTATTATGCGAGCAGGGACGAAATTTCAACAATAAAATCTGGAATGCCTTTCGACTTGTAAATAGCTGGAATATTGATGATGCAAAAAATCAAAGGGAATCTTCCACCCTGGCCATCAAGTGGTTCACGGCCAAATTCAATCAGTGCCTCGAGCAAATGGAAGATCACTACAAAAAATACAGGATATCAGACATTTTAATGCTCAATTACAAACTATTTTGGGATGATTTCAGTTCCTGGTACCTCGAAATAATGAAACCTCCTTTTGGAGAAGGAATTGACAGGGAAAGCTATCAATCCACTCTTCGATTCTTTGAGTTATTACTGAAATCATTGCATCCCTTTATTCCTTTTATTACAGAAGAACTATGGCATCACCTGGGTGAAAGAAAAGAGCAGGAAGACCTGATAATCGAAGAATTTCCCGTGTCGGAAGCTTATGATGAAAAACTGATTAATGACTTTGAGCATGTCAAAGAAGTGATATCAGGTATTCGCGACTTCAGGAAAAATAATCATATTCCACCCAATACACCCATCCAGCTCAGGATATTGGCGAATAAAAAATCCAAGGCAGAATACGATGAAATTGTCAGGAAAATCTGTAAGATAGAGCAAATTGTTTATGTGGAACAAAAACCTGAAAATATGCTTTCTTTCCTCATCCGATCGACAGAATATTTTGTCCCGATAAATGAACAAATAAATCTTGGGGAGGAAATTGAGAAAACAGAAAAAGAACTGGAATATCACAAAGGATTTCTAAAAAGTGTGATGGGTAAATTGAATAATAAACGTTTTGTTCAGAATGCTCCGGTACAGGTGGTAAATATGGAGAATAAGAAGAAAGCGGATGCTGAAATGAAAATAAAAGTGTTGGAAGAAAAATTGATTAATTTAAAAAAACAAGTCTGATTTTAATGGAGAAGATTATTATTGTTGATTTTGGATCACAGTTCACCCAATTAATTGCCAGGAAAATACGTGAGCTCAATGTATATTCTGAGATCCATCCCTATGATGCGTTACCTGAATTAAACAAGGATGTAAAAGGTATTGTCCTGTCCGGCAGCCCTTTCTCCACTCTTGAGCAGGATGCTCCTTCAGCAAAGCTGGACCAAATGGTAGGAATTAAACCCATACTGGGATTGTGCTATGGGGCTCAATTGCTTGTGCTCCACGATCATGGAAAAGTACAGCAATCACACATTCGCGAATACGGACGGGCCAGGCTGGTGAAAACTGCTATTAAAAGCATTCTTTTTAAGCAGGTAAAACAAAATCAAATATGGATGTCGCATTCCGATACAATACTTGAACTTCCTGAAGGTTATGATATTATTGCAAGAACAGATGACATACCTGTTGCAGCATTTCAGCAGAAGGAAAAACATATCTATGGTTTTCAATATCATCCTGAAGTGTACCATACCACTGATGGAAAGCAGATGCTGCAGAATTTCCTGCGGGATATTTGTGGCTGCAGCCAGGACTGGACACCTGCGCATTACATCGATTCAACGATCACTGAATTAAAAGAAAAATTAGGCAATGACAAAGTGGTGATGGGACTTTCAGGAGGAGTGGATTCCACAGTTGCAGCCAGCCTCTTGCATCGTGCCATTCATAAAAATCTTTATTGCATATTCGTGGATAATGGATTGCTCCGGAAAAATGAATTTAGTGAAGTCATTGAAACCTATAAGCAGCTTGACCTGAATGTAATTGCTGTTGATGCAAAAGAAGAATTCTATAAAGCCTTAGAAGGCATTAGTCTGCCTGAAGAAAAACGAAAAGCAATTGGCAAGACCTTCATCGATGTGTTTGAAAGGGAGGCAAAAAAAATTGAAAGCGTAAGCTGGCTGGGTCAGGGAACCATTTATCCTGATGTAATTGAGTCGGCAGGCACAAGCGGACCTGCAGCCACCATTAAATCGCATCACAATGTGGGTGGTTTACCCGAAAAAATGAGTTTGAAAATAGTGGAACCTCTTCGTTTGCTGTTTAAAGATGAAGTACGAAAGGTTGCTGCACAACTCGATATACCCAAACAGATGTATAACAGGCATCCATTTCCGGGTCCGGGTTTGGGCATCAGGATACTGGGAGAAATAAGTGTTGAAAAAGTACAGATCCTCCAGGATGCAGATCGGATTTATATCGATGAAATGAAGAAAGAGGGTTTGTATGATAAGATCTGGCAGGCTGCAACCATTTTGTTACCGGTAAAATCAGTGGGTGTGATGGGTGATGAAAGGACCTATGAATTCACCGTGGTGCTGAGAGCTGTAACTTCCACCGATGGCATGACAGCTGACTGGTATCCTATGCCCCATGATTTTCTTGCCAGTGTATCCGCTAAAATTATTAATTCAGTTAAAGGTATTAACAGAGTAGTTTATGACATTAGTTCGAAACCTCCGGCAACAATTGAGTGGGAATAAAAAGTACCTGTTTTTTTTATTTATTTTTAGCCTGATCATTTGCCAATCCTGCTTTACAAGACAATTCAGCAAGGAACAGCTCGACCTGCAATATGAATATTCTCGTAAGCAAAAGGAAGATTCAGGTCAAACCAAACAATTCGAAAAACCTGATTCTGTTCAGGTGATCACCTCCACAGACTCAGTTATAACAGATAGCCTGGATATGATCTATCCAGTAATGATCAAACCGAATTATAAAATCGCCTATGTTCTTCCACTTTACCTGGATGAAATCTATGATGAAGAGTTCAAACAAAAGCGAATTTCAAAAGTTTCCCAGGACTATTTTATGGGGGCCAGACTGGCCCTGGAGGACAGTGTTCCAAAACTGGGATTAAACCTTCATGTGCAGGTCTACGACAACTTTTCAAGCTACGATTCAACTGTCCAAAGCATTCTTTACCTCATTGACAATGATTCGTTTGACCTCATTGTCGGACCTTTCCTGAGCAACCACATGTCGGTTTTTTCAAGCTATTCACAGGAGCAGAAAATACCCATCCTTTCACCTTTCTGCATTCAAGAAGAATTCCTTGAAAATCCTTATTTCATTTCGTACCGCCCGACACATAAGACCCATTTGGAAAAAAGTGCTCAAATCATTGCCAGTCAATTCAAAAAATATCACATCATGGTGCTATCCACCAAAAAGACAGAACTTGACTATATCAAAGACAAATTGCTTGAAAATAGTGACTCCACTACTTTTAAAAGCATGAACTTTATGGTTGTTGATGAAAGTAATTGGAGAAATGCCGAATACTTAAAATACCTGGCAAAAGACAGCAACCTGCTTTATGTACCCTCAAATAATGTGATTGTCATAAACTCAATAGTGACCAACCTGGTGGGTGAAATTGATTTCGAAGATAAAGATCAAAAGAGCAAGATAAGCATACTTGCACCTTATGCTTGGTTGAAGAAAGAAGCTATTCAAATAAGCATGCTGGACCGTTTGAATGCCTATTTTACATCAGATCCTATTCTGGATTATTCAGACTCTGCATCTATTGAGTTTGTTAAATCTTTTCGGGAAAAATACAGAACAGAAGCTGGCACTTACGCCTGGATGGGTTACCAGGGAGTTTTGTTTTATGCTCCTTTGATGCTTCAATATGGAAGATTTTTTCAGCGTGCATTAGTGAAAAATGAAAGTGGAATGGATGGACATACATACATCCAGAGACAGGAAGATTATGGATTTGAAGAATCGACTATTTGGCTTTTCAGATTTGAAGAACAGCAGCTGATCAGGCTCAATTACTAGCGGGTTTTTATTGATTT
>JADHTG010000062.1 GCA_016776505.1 Bacteroidota bacterium | reverse complement strand
AGGTATAATGTGAAGGATGTTGGGTAATGCTGGGAGGTATATGGACGGTTAATGAAACCGTATCGCTATTCAAACTCCCGTAATTGTTGCTCAATATGCAGGAGTAATTTCCACTATCAGCCAGGCTAACCACAGGAATGATATAAGTGGAAGTATTGGCCCCGCTTATGTTATTTCCATCCTTTTGCCATTGATAATTCAGTGAAATGCTGGCTGATACTGAAAAACTTACAGAGCTTCCGTTACAAACAACTTTGCTCTGAGGTTGCTGGGCTAAAAATTTATAGGAAATCTGGTTTTCATAGGAGCCAATATCCACTGTATCTGCTACTATCCTTTTATTCCCGGCTCTATCTGTTATAAATAAATTCAATCCGCCTACATTAGGTGTTCCTGCATTGATGCAGGCCGAAGACGACTGCAATGACCAGTTTGAGAATATACCGTCTATTGCAGCTCCTTTTGCAGCACTTGGAAAGTAGAACTGTGGATCGGCATCTATATTATTTAAATAAGTATTGATGTAATTGTAGTTGGGAATATAGGTCAAACCACCCTCCACATCACAATAATAGAAACTGGGTATACTTCCCTGGGAAAGAGATAACTGGTGCCCGTAATACCAGAGGTTTGTAAATGACCTGTTTCCATAGAAAATGCAATTCTTGTAAGTAGGTGATGAAGCCCACAGGTAAGCTCCACCCCCATTCCTGGCTTCATTATGAACAATGGTGTTATTGATAAATAATGAATTTACATCATCGAGGTAAAGTCCGCCCCCGTAACTCACATAATAAGATCCGCTTTTAAGACCCCAGGCGGAGTTATTGCTGATGGTATTGTTCATAAAAACCGGGGATGAACTTTCCATGTAAATAGCTCCTCCTTTGTATTTGGCCCTGTTGTTGGAAAAATGGCAATTGATAAAGGCAAGCTTGGAGGTATTGTAGACAAATAAGGCTCCACCGTACATATCCTGGTTGGTATTACCGCTTGCTTTTCCAAATTTAAAGGTTGCATATTGAATAATGGATGAATCATTTGTAGTGGCTACGCTGTAAAATATTAATCCACCCCATCCGCCTTTGGTGGTGTCCATATCATCATACATGGCCGTATCTGCTACAGTGAATAATACGTTTTTATCTGCCGTTCCGTTCACCAGCAATCTTCCCCTGACCTCCAGAAAGTAATTGTCCTGAAACTGTACTACTGTGCCTGCTTCAACTGTTAATGTAACTCCATCATCCACCACCAGGTCGCAGTTTATTTTCACCGTATCAGCATCCCATACTGTATTGGATGTAAGTGTTCCGCATTCCACTATGTAATTTTGATTTTCTACAGCACCCAAATCAATTCGTCCGTTAAATATTCTAGGATTTTTAAGATAATCATTGGCTGAAAGTTTTAATCCAACCGTATCTTTTGTTCCTGCATTAATAGCAGCTGAGCCATCCTGCAATCCCCAATCTGCTGATAAGCCATCGTATGTGGTTCCAGATCCGGAAGATGCGCTGGCATAATTTGGATCCACACTGTAATTATTATTGTATACGCCATTGTAATTTACACCCGATCCATTGCCTCCAAAAGCTGATTTTCCACCTTCAATATCTGAAAAATAGATTTTGGGATCACTGGATACATCATTGATATAGACCTGCTTCCCTGAATACAATGCTCCCACAGTGTTGTTGAAAATAATACAATTTTTCAACACAGGATCTGAATTGTTATCGAGGTACATACCACCCCCGCCCTGACTACCGTGATTATTGCTTATGGTATTGTTGTTCAACCAGGGCATGCAATCGGAATAAATATACAAAGCACCTCCTAATAGAGCCGTATTATTCGTAAACAGATTGCTGACAATGCTTGCATTTGTAAATGATTTAATTGCCAGTCCTCCCCCATATTTTGAAGAATTATTTGTAAAATGATTGTTGCGGATCAATGGAAAATCAGATGTATTCACGAAAATAGCACCTCCAAAATCGCTTATTACCTGATTCTTATAGAAGATATTGTTTTCAATAATTGCATTCGAGGAATTGCAATAAATTGCACCTCCATGGCTTTCAGCTAAATTATTCAAAAACTTACTATTACGTATGATTATGTTGGCTACCCTTAAATAAATAGCTCCACCATTCGATCCGGAAGTGGCTGCCTTGTTGTATCTGAAATTACAGTGATCCAGAATAATTTTGTGAGAACGATAAATATATAATGCGCCTCCATGAGAAGAGGAAGGATTTCCATATTCGAAAATACAATAGGTGTATTTGGAGGAATCATTCACCGTATTCAGCAGGAAACTGTAGCGAATCCCCTTCCATCCATTCAGCGTATTCAGGGAGGTGAATAGTATAGAATCCTGCTGAGTGCCTTCGGCCAGGATACGGCCTTTCACTTCTATGGAATACTTGCCCTGAAACTCCACGACTGTCCCAGCTTTTATGGTCAGGGTAACTCCTTCATTAATCACTATATCACAGTTAATTTTGACTTTGTTTGCATCCCAGGCAGTATCTGATTTAATGGTATCACATACAGTGATGGATGATTTATCCTCGTATGCTCCCATATCAACTGCATTCCCAAAAATCCTTGTTTTTCCCGCTAAATCCAGTTTTGGCAAATAGATTCCTGATAATGAGGAATATCCAGAATCTATGCAATGGGAAGTGGACTTCAAAGACCAGTTTCGGTAATCATAGCCTTCGTAATCATATCCCATACCCGCTGATTGAAATCTGAATTGTGGATTGGCAGATATATTGCCTGTACCCGGATGACCTGATTGCACACAACTATACTGGACTGCCGCATTGGAAGGATAAACCTGGGGATCACTGCCCGCCGTATTTCCATAGACAATGGAGTTGAAAATCAGGGTTTTACTGCCGTAGACATAAACCCCGCCCCCATTGTAGATCGCATGATTGTGAGTAAAGGTATTATTATTAATTTGCCAGTTGTTATAGGGATTGGCATACAATCCTCCTCCGTAATTGGCTTCATTATTGACAAACAGGCAGTTATTCACTACCGGGTTGCAATCTTCAACAAATAAAGCACCACCTAAATTTGCCCTGTTATTGGAAAATACACAATTGAATAACTTTAGTTTATTGCAATTTTTCACCAGCATACCACCTCCATTGGCATTCAGGCCGGTTCCTTTGGCATAGCCATCCCTGAAAACACAATATTCAAAGACCGAAGAATCGTTTGCAGAACTGGTGTACTCAAAACGGATTCCTTTCCATCCGCCTGTCGGGAAAACAGCACTAAATATAATGGGTGATCCAGGAGTTCCAACAGCATGTATTCGGCCATTTACTTTCAATTTATAACTCCCTGCAAAGCGGATTTTTGTACCTGGCTGAATGGTTAAACTTACATTATTATTTACAGTCAGATCACAATCAACTAAAATATATCCTGACCAGGTGGTATTGAAATAAACATTGCCACAAACCACTGTAGATCCAATATATTCCAAAGCACCCACATCCAGGCTGTCCATATCTATGCGGATATTTCCATCTATATCAAAATCAGGAATGAAAGTATTATACCTGCCTGTTACACCAGTGTTTATACAGGCTGAGCCAACGGACAGTGACCAGTCAGCGGCCAATCCATTGTAATTTGTTCCGCTTCCAGCTGAAGGACTTGTGAAAGCGGGATTTGACCTGAAATTATGCTGACCATTATATCCATCTTCTACATCAGAATAACTGACCCTGTTTAAGGACAATGGGTAAATTTGATCAAAGGTTTTTGCCGTATTGCCCCATAGAATTGAATTGTGGATGGTAGGAACTGAATTATCCGAGTAAATTCCTCCACCTGCAGAGTTTGAATGGTTATTTACGATAGTATTATTTATCAGTTTTGGATTGGAATTAGCAAACAAATAAAATGCACCACCAATGCTATTCGACTGGTTATTGCAGATCACGTTATTGACAAATAGTGGTGATGAACCATAAACACAGGCAATAGCACCCCCGTAATATGCAGCAGTATTATTGCTGATCATGCAGTTTTCCACCAGCAAATTAGAGAACCTCCTAATAAATAAAGCACCTCCCTGCTTATCATTAAAGCTCCCGCTAACAGCTTTGCCAAAACTGATTTTACAATAAATTAATTTTGAAGAGTCTGCCTTTGCTGAAATTCCATCAAATCGAATTCCTTTCCAGCCTCGAATTGAATCATCAGCAGTTATTTGAATAAACTGCTTGGCTTTACCAATGGCCAGTAATTGTCCCAGGATGTTAAACTGATAGCTTCCCTTGAATTCGATTTTGACACCCGGAGCAACCACCAAAGTAGAATCTTTGGGAATTGTAATATCCCCATTAATTAAATAAGGAGATCCTGCTATGTTCCAGGTTCCGGAAACATTGCCTGAATATATATTTGTTGATGACCAGGAATTAATAGAAATAATTAATAATAATACAATTTGAAGAAGTGTAAAAATCCTTTTCATAATATTCTCTTTTAGAGTATTAGCATTGGAGGGATACTCAAATTTATTAAAAGAATTTGATTTGCAAACAATCAACTAAAAAAATATAAGAGTGCTAAAATAGCATTGTTTATAGGAAAAGAAGAAAGGGGATTGAAGGCAGTTTACCTGCCTCCTAATGAAGCTAAGTAATCTTTAATGAGTTGGCTGCCTGCTACATCGAAAGGAGTTTTACCGTTTATATCTTCAGCATTCAGAGTGGCTTTCTGACCAATCAAGTATTTTACCACTTCGAAATGATTGTTGGCAGCTGCATAGTGCAAAGCAGTCCAGCGTTTGTCCTTATCAATTAAATAAACACTTCTGCCATTGACTTTCACCAGGTATTTTACATTTTCAATTTTTCCTCCTTCAGCAGCGTACAGCAAGATAGTTTTACCCCATAGATCCTCGGCACCAAAATCACCGCCAAAATCGATTAGTTTTTCAACTACTTCCTTGTTTCCAAGCTGTGAGGCATACATCAGGGCACTCGCACCTCTATAATCTTGTGGGTTTACTTTTTGTCCTGCCCTAATCAGGAATTCAATTATTTCAGGAGTTGTTTTATCGGATGAAGCAACAAGCATCAAGAGGGATTTCCCATCATTAAATACATCATCCACTGGCCCCCCTTTTTCTATTATATATTTGACCAATTCCAGATTTCCATTTAACGCAGCAACTAATAAAGGAGTCCGGTTTAATCGATCCCTGGAACGAAGACCAATTCCTTTGTCAATTAATAATTTGGATAACTGAGAATAGTTTTTTTCCAATGCCAGGATTAAAGCTGATTCACCCTTTCGGTTCTTTCCCATCACTCCTGATCCTTTATCAATTAAATAAATACAAAAATCCTCGGGACAGTTACTTATGGCATATAGCAATGCAAATTGATTCCAATTGTCCCTGGCATTTAAATCAGCTCCATGATTTATGAGAATTTTCGCCAATTCAGTTTGTTTTTGGCTGATAAAGTGCATTAATACAGTTACACCTTCCTCGTCCTTCATATCGGCTGATGCCGATTTCAAAATCATTTCACGGACCAATTCGAGTTTTCCATTTTTTAATAGATTTACCACAATAGGTACTCCCATTCCATCCACCACATTCACATCCGCTCCTTTTGACATGATCCATCTTGCATACTCATAATCCCCATCGGATATTAAATGACTAAGCAAAGTCATGTGGTTAATATCCTTTGCATTAATATCGGCTTTTGAATCAATGAGAATCTGGATGAAATCATCCCCATAATCCAGTGCATGAATAATAGCAGGATATCCTCCGCCATTAATGGCATTCACATTTGCTCCATGACTGACAATCAACTTAAGCAGTTCAGGATTCTCACTATCCAGGGCATAAAATAGAACTTCATTGCCGTCCTTATCCATTGCATTGACATCCCCTCCATTTTCCATTAATAATTCTGCCATTTCATAATTTCCGTTTACACTTGCAAGCATTAAAGCTGTCAGTCCGTCTTCATCCCGAATATCCACATCAAGACCTGAATTCAACAGTTGAATAAGCCCTTTGGTATCTTCAGAATTCACTAAATCATGGATGGTTTCCTGGGAGAAAGTGATTAAAGAAAACAATACAAATGAAACACTTAGGATACTCTTTTTGAAAATAGGACCTGTTAAATGTATTTTCATAACTGGAAGAATAAAAACAAGGTTTTATATTTGCTCAATATTAAGGGTTTTTTGATTTATTTAATTACACGAATAATGCCACTTGAAAACTTTTATGCATAAAAATGAATGAAATCAAAAAAGAAATCAAAAAAGAAGAAGTATATAAGCTACCACTATTCAGTTTTAGTGGTAAAATTAACCTGATTTCATCCGCCCAGGCTGCTATAAAAGCTGAAAAATATTTTCGTGATGAAAAAGTGTATGGTGTGGATACAGAAACAAAACCGGTATTCAAAAAAGGAGTGTTCCACCCTGTTTCTCTTTTGCAGTTAGCCACCTCTGACCAGGTTTTTATTTTCAGATTATTAAGAACCGGGCTGCCGGATTACATTATTTCAATACTCGAAGATAAAGAGGTGATCAAAGCAGGAATTGATTTAAATCGGGATATTTACGAATTAAAAGATTACTCTGATTTCGTTCCAAATAGCGTGGTCGACTTAAATATTATGGCAAAGGATATGGGTTTTAAAAGTGTGGGAGCAAAAAAACTGACTGCATTGCTTTTTGGAAATCGTATCAGTAAAAGTCAGCAAACAAGCAATTGGGAGACGGCTGTATTGAGCAAGAAGCAAATTATTTATGCTGCTACGGATGCTTTTATTGCGCGGAAAATTTATGTTAAATTAAAAGAATTAGAGAGTAGCAGCTATTTTTAATGTAAATAATTCCCGGTTACTGCTATTGTTCTCCAGCTGGTTTAGTAAACAATAACTATTCAATTCCTCTACATCCAAAACTATTTCTTTGCACTCAAATCCCTTGCTTTCCATCTCTGATACAAAATGTCGGTTTTTACTGTACCATCCCTCCCATTTTTTGTCAAACAGATCAATATCTGATACTATTTCAAGCAATCTAGAGTATTGTTCCCGGGTATAAAAAGGTAAATAAACAATGCTTTTTTCCATGCATAAAGATATTATAGGGATAAAAGGAAATAGTTTTTACGCTCTCATCTGACTGAAGAGCACAGCCCTATTTTTCACCTCATCCCAATGAAATTCAAAGGTAATGACTAAAATATTTAATGAATTATGGAAAATCAATACTCATGCATCTATATGGCATCAATTATTTAAAAAAATTAAATTTAAGATCATGAAAAAGCCAGGAATTAACAAAATCATGAAAATCAGCAGCCTTTTATTAATTATTATATTGATGTTAGGCTTTCAGCAATCTTCCAATACATTGCTTAATGGCAAGGTGGTGGATAAGCAAAGTAATCTGCCCATAAAAGCTGCAAAAGTATTTCTATTGAAAGATGGGAAGGTTGAAGCTCAAAAAGTAAGCGATAAAGAAGGAAAATTTGTATTTCAAAATCTCAGCAGTGGAAGTTATAGCTTTAAGGTAGAAGCAAAATCGTATGCTGTATTTATTTCAAAACCTTTTGAAATAGTGCAGGGCAAAATTTATCAAAAGATCATCAAGCTCAGTGCTGTTGTAAACGAGATTAAAGATATACTGTCAGAAGAAGTGGAAGATTATCTTGAGCTTAAAGAGGAATCCACCTCTAAAGACAAATCCTATAGAAGCATGAAAAGAATAGCTGCACCGCTTTCGGAATCTTTTGGTTATTCGAGCGAGGCCATTTATTCAGCAGATATGCCTTACGTGGAGCACAATACAGAATCTTATGATGTGATCAATGAGAATAAATTCAAAAGCGTTCTGGATGATCCATTATCCACTTTTTCAATTGATGTGGACAGAGCTGCTTATGCGAATGTCAGGAGGTTCTTAAACAACAACCAGATGCCCCATAAAGATGTAGTACGGATTGAAGAATTGATCAATTATTTTGATTATCAATATCCTCAGCCCAGCGATGAACATCCATTCAGTGTGAACATGGAATTGGCTGAATGCCCCTGGAATAAAGATCATCAACTGGCCTTAATTGGTTTGCAGGGAAAAGACGTGAGTGTTGAAAACATACCTAATGGTAACTTTGTCTTTCTGATTGATGTGTCGGGTTCCATGGGTACGCCAAACAAACTGCCTTTGCTGAAGCAAGCCTATAAAGTATTAGTTAATAATTTAAGACCCAATGACAGGGTAGCAATTGTTGTGTATGCTGGCGCAGCTGGTTTGGTTCTTGAATCCACACCCGGATCGCAAAAAGATAAAATTTTAGCTGCACTTGATATGCTGCAATCCGGCGGATCGACAGCTGGGGGTGCTGGAATTAAATTGGCCTACAAAATTGCGAAAGAAAATTTCATCCCTAATGGCAATAATCGTGTTATCCTGGCAACCGATGGTGACTTTAATGTGGGTGCAAGCAGCAATGCGGAAATGGTTCGCCTGATCGAAGAAAAGAGAGATGAGGGTGTTTTTCTTTCAATATGCGGATTTGGAATGGGTAACTATAAAGATTCACGCATGGAAAGCATATCAAATGCCGGAAATGGCAACTATTTCTATATCGACAACATCCTGGAAGCCAAGAAAGCTTTTGGAGAAGAACTTTGGGGAACACTATACACCATAGCCAAAGATGTTAAAATTCAAATTGAATTCAATCCTGCAAAAGTGAAAGGATACAGACTAATTGGTTATGAAAACCGCCTGTTAAACAAAGAAGACTTTAATAATGATAAAATTGATGCTGGCGAAATAGGAAGTGGTCATGTGGTCACTGCCCTGTATGAAATCATTCCAGCCGGTTCTGAAGAAAAGATCAATGATGTAGATCCTTTGGAATATCAGGATCCAAAAGTGGTGGATAGCAAAAACATCATGACGCTGAAATTAAGATATAAAAAACCGGATGAGGATGTGAGTAACCTGATTGTCAAACGTATTACAGAAAATGATATCAAGACAAAAGAAATGTCTGAGAATTTCAAATTTGCAGCTTCTGTAGCTGAATTTGGGATGTTGCTCAGGGAGTCTGAATTCAAGGGAACGGCCACCTATTCTACCGTACTCGCTCTCGCGAAAGATGCAAAAGGAACAGATCATTTTGGCTACAGAACTGAATTTATTAAATTAGTGGAGATAGCGAGTTTGTTAAAATAGAAATGGATATATATTTTTTAAAGCAAGCTGTCTTTTGGCGGGTTGTTTTTTTTGTCCCGATCCTGAGAATTTGGTTAGGTTCGATTTTATCGACTGGAGAATAAGTCAGTTTTTAAAAAGGAAATCAATTCTCAAATGCATTACAAATGCGCTTGAACAAGGAGATCGCGAGTTTTTTTTAAAAAAACATGGAACAGTATCTGCATATTAAACCCATTATGAAAACCCTTTATACATTTATTTTAATAAGTATATTTTTCCTGCAGGCATGCAGCCAGGGAAGAACAGATAAAGCAATGGAACAGCAATCTCAAATACCGGATAGTATGAAAGTGATAAAATCAGATAGTGAATGGAAACAAGTGCTCACTCCAATTCAATACCATGTCACCCGAGAATCGGGCACAGAAAAACCCTTTAGCGGGGAATATACTGATCATTTTGAAAAAGGTCATTATTACTGCGTATGTTGTGAAAATGAACTTTTTGAGTCAGACACGAAATTTCATAGCAGTTGTGGCTGGCCTAGTTTTTACGACAAAAGCAAACCCAACAACATTGTTGAAGTTCTGGATAAAAGCCTGGGGATGAAAAGAATAGAAGTCCGATGTGGAATTTGTGATGCACACTTAGGACATGTTTTCAACGATGGTCCGGCTCCTACTTATTTGAGGTATTGCATTAATTCTGCAGCTATTGTATTTAAAAACGATTAAGCTTTTCATTGCAGATAACGTCAAATTGATCCGCATCAACGGATTGATCCAGACCATGAATCTCAAGACCCTCGATTAAACATTTACTTTCTTTTCTTCTTGCTATACGCTGAATGTTTAGCAAATGTTGAACGCTGATATTGTCTGTTGTAATATTTTTCCCTCCACTTCCGCAAGAAAGTGTTAGCGAAGGCTGAAGTTCATTATAGGTTCCACCCAATGCTCCCTGTGAAGAAGGGGTGTTCACTAAAATTCGGCCTGCGTTCATGATGGTAGCAAATTCCCTGATCTTTTCTTCATAAATGGAGAAAATACTTACCGTATGACCTAAACCACCAAGACGGTTAATTTTTTTACACATCTCAATTCCCTGCTTAAAACTATCGACCACATAAAATGCAAGAATAGGCGCAAGAATTTCAAGGGAAAGCGGATGATCGATTCCTATTTGATCGTTTTTCAACTGTGCAATTATTAGGGTGGTATCTTCAGGAATAGAGATCCCTGCCAGATTTGCAATTGCTTGTGGGGATTGCCCAATAACTGTTGCTGCCATGGTTTTTTGCTCTCTGTTAAAAGCAATTTTTCCGACTTTCTCAATTTCTTCTTGATTCAGGAAATAGGCTTTGCGTCTTTTAAACTCCTCAACGACCTGTTGGGAATTGTTTGTGCTGACAACAATTGCCTGTTCACTTGCACACACAGTCCCGTAATCAAAAGTTTTTGATTTGAGTATCTGATCAACGGCAAATTCTACATTAGAGCTTTTGCCTATGTAAACAGGAACATTTCCAGGACCCACGCCAATAGCGGGATTGCCTGATTTATATGCCGCCCTGACCAGGTTTACAGAGCCGGTTGCCAGTATCAATGCTATTTTTTTATGGCTAACCATGCTAATAGTTTCTTCAGGTGTAGATCGTTTGATCCATTGGATGCAATTATCCGGGGCTCCAGCTTTCAAGGCCGCCTCGTAACAAATTTTAGCCGCTGCAATGGTACAACGCCTGGCGGCTCCATGTGGTCTGATGATCAATGGATTCCTGGTTTTTAAAGCTATTAATATTTTAAAAATAGCTGTTGAAGTCGGATTGGTGATCGGAGTGATACAAAATATGGGGCCAATAGGTTGTGCGATCTCAGAAATGTAAATGTCCTCTTTGATTAATCCGACTGTTGGAATGTTTTTGATGTCTTCGTATACAAATCGTGATGCGATCACATTCTTCTTCACTTTGTCCTGCCAAATCCCTATTCCTGTCTCTTCATGAGCCATTTTGGCCAGATCAATCCTGTGATTAAATGCAGCCTGGTAAACTTCTTTGACAATTTGGTCAGTTTTAGACTGATTAAAGGTCCTGAATTCTTCAGCTGCCATTTTAGCGTTTTTCATGATCAGGTCTATATCTAATCCCTTTGTTTTTGGTGTTGGCATGAATTTAATTAATTAGATCAATGTTGCTCACAAATAAAAAGATATGAATATTCAAATTTACTTATTTTAGTTGATAAACTTTATTTCCATTGTTGATAATTCCCTCTCAGAAATTATTGTCTTGTCCTGTAACTTGAAGGATATTTGTTATACAATGTATGCCATAATTGACATTGAAACCACAGGATTGAGTCCAAGGCGCGAACGCATTACGGAGATCGCAGTTTATGTTCATGATGGAAAACGCATCACTCAGGAATTCTCCAGCCTGGTCAATCCGGAAAGACTGATCCCTCCTGCTGTAACCAGCCTGACAGGAATTACCAACTCCATGGTTGAAGATGCACCAAAATTTTATGAAATTGCCAAACAGATAGTAGAGTTGACCAAAGGAAAAATATTTGTAGCACACAATGCCAGTTTTGATTACAACTTTATCCGGGAAGAATTCCACAACCTGGGATATGAATTTCACCGTAAAACTCTTTGTACTGTTAAATTAAGCCGGAAAATTATACCAGGATATAAATCTTACAGCCTGGGCAATATCACTCAACAACTGGGCATCAGGAATGAAAACAGCCACAGGGCTGCTGGTGATGCTTTGACAACAGTCAGATTATTCGAACATCTTTTACATAAGGAGGGAAATGGGGGTGAAAGTTTCTCTGATCTTTCCGCCATTGCCTTTAAAGATTTACATCCCCAACTGAAAAAAAGCAGCATTGAAAAGCTGCCTGAGGATTGTGGAGTTTATTATTTCTACAATGGAAAACAGGAGTTGATCTACATCGGGAAAAGCAAGAATATACTAAAAAGGGTACTGACCCATTTAAAATCTTCTAAGGGACTGAAAGCTGCTGATATGCGACAACAGATCGTTGAAATCGCTTTTGAGAAAACAGGAAACGAATTAATTGCCCTGCTCAAAGAATCCGCAGAGATTAAAAAACACATGCCTATTTACAACAGACAACAAAGAAGAAATACCTTTACAACTGGCATTTATTTCTTTTATGATGAAAAAGGCTATATCAATTTTAAAATTGATAAAAATAAATTTGAAGAACTGCCACTTTCTGTCTTTACATCAAAACGAAGTGCTGTTTCCTATATGGAAATACTTACAGAAAAGTTGAGCTTATGTTACAAAATGACAGGTTTGTTCAATACAACAGGAGCCTGTTTTCATTATGGTCTTGGAAAATGTTTGGGAGCCTGTACGGGTGGAGAATCTACTGAAGATTACAACGAACGGGCAGTACTGGCTATTCAATCATTTGAATTCAAGCATAAGAACTTTCTATTACTCGATAAAGGCCGATCACGCAATGAAAAATCCGTAGTTAAAGTAGAAAGTGGCAAATACCTTGGTTTTGGATATGTTGATACAGAAAACTTTGACGGCGATATTGAATTACTCAAAGATTGTGTAAAGCATTATGATGATAATAGAGACGTGCAGAGTATAATAAAAAACTATGTAAAAAGCAATAAAGTGGAGCATGTAATTACTTATTGATGTCTTAATAAACCGAATTCCATTCGGTCAAGTCCGATCAGATATCGGACCTACGAGAGTGCATAGAATAGTCTTAATTTTTCAAATGATGCAGGACCAATTTGTGTTCGTTTTAATACAAAACAAAAAAAATGCAAACCAGATTTACATCCAACTTGCATTTTGAACATTTCGATTTATAAGTTTAGAATCCCAATTTCTTCCGGATTGACTTTGGAATTGAATCCTTATGCACCATCACACACATGGTTTTATACATCACAAATGCTTCAGAAGCATAAAGATAGCCGGCATACGGACTTGTTTTCAATCCCCATGAGTTCTTGGTTTTATAGTAGGTTGTGCCATGCTGGTCTTTGGCCATGCCCGTGAAATGCATCCCATGATCATCTGTAGTCTGGTAATTATCAAATGCTTGCTGTCGCATTTCCTGTGTCACCACTTTTTCAGGTCCTGGTGCATTCCAATTATAAAGATACGCTTCTTTCTCTGCTTTATTCATATCTGACCATTTCCCTTCCTCCATGCCATCTAGTTCCTCATAATCTCTTGAAGAAGCTACAGCAATTCCATTTTTCCATGAAAAACCTTTTTCGCTTACATCAGTCGCCCATGCAACCGTATATCCTTTTTCAAAAGAATACTTGATGATGTCCATCAACTCATTTAAAGGCACATTATACACATGTCCCCATGCCCAGTTGTCCTGGATTTCAATGCCAAATTGTGTATAGAAAGGATGGTGAGAATACGAGCTAATATTGACATAATCACTCATTTTCAAGCCGATTACATCTGTTGCAAATGATTTGGGATTATAGGTTTTTCCATTGTAGACAAAATCCTTAACAGGACCTAAATAGGCATCCAGAATTCCCTCAAAACCCTTTAACCAGTATTTGGTCAGTTTTTTATTTTTATTTTTAATCACAGCATCGACATAAGCTTTCAATACGGCATCCATTTCACCATGAATATGATTTTTCTCATCACCTTGTATGCCCGGATAATCTTTTTCCTGCATCATGCCGTATTCATCTATCATATTGAGCACATCATGAAACTGTCCCCCACCGGCAAAATTCACAGTACCATGCATACGTACATATTTTTTGGCTTTTTCGATATAAGTGCAACGCACGATAAACATTTCAGAAAGATCAAACTCCCCTTTTCCAAGCCGGAGTAATTCAGATTCCAAAAAAGAGATACCAGAGAAGCTCCAGCAGGTTCCTGAACGGTATTGGTTTTTTACCGATGTGGCCGGGAGATCTTTTACTGCAGTGAATTCATATGCTTTTTCTTCCTGGGCAATTGTTGACCCAACAATGAGTATAGCCAAATACAGGAATGACAGTTTTTTTATTCTATTTTTCATAGACAAGTTTAATTTAAATTTATTTTTAGATCAAATAGTTTAATTTCTGGGAAAACTGATTTAAAATCGAATCCAATTGATAATCATTCCCTTCAAAATTAATGCAGCAAATGTAAAAATTTATATGGAAAATCCTTCAGTGCTTGCCAAAGCATTTTTAGCTGGATAAAATAATTACAATAAGGATTGAGGAACCGGAACAGCTATTCAGTTTCTATACAGCCAAGTTAAAAATACAGTCAGTTTAAGAATCCGTATAGAACTTCTTTTTCAGTTCATTTACATCCTGTTTGATGGTGGCAATCGTTTTCAGCATTTCATTCTGGGGCAATTCCGCTTCTGGCATATCCGAACTGATGTAATTCACGAACTTCCATACCTCTTTGATCTCGCTGACATGAATATCATAAGGTTCATAAAGCGGGTTGAGTGAATATAAAGTCAGTTTATTCTCTTTTTCCAGCAGGTTTTCAACCACCTTGAATACGATACCATCATCCAGGGTTAAAATGATATAAGCCTGGCGGTTTCGAATCAGGTACCAGTTATCGAGATATTCACCGGTCACATAAGCACTATCAGGAATAGGCAGCATGGAGTCACCACTGATCTGGAAGGTTCTGTATTTCCTGTCTTTGGAAAGAAAAGGCAACTGGAAAGTAGGTAGTCGTTTGATGAATTCAGGATCCGCAAAACCAGTCGTATAACCAGCCTTTGCTTTTTCAGGAATCAATTCAATATTCTCCACATCATGCTGATCAACCGTTGTGGTAAGTACCCTAAGGGTTGAACCACGCAAATAGAGGTCATTGCCATTGATGACTTCTGACAATTGCCCTTCTGTCAGCTTGCTTAGGTCGATTTTCAGCAAAGTATCTATGGATATTTTATAATAAGCTGAAAATGCAACCAGAGCCGTTATCGTAGGCTGTGAAACATTGTTTTCCAGTCCGCTGAGTGTTGAACGTTTCATATTCAGATCATGTGCGACCTCTTCCTGTGTGATCTTCATCCGCTTTCGAAGTAGTTTAATGTTGGTGTTAAAATGGTTTGGCATCTTATTAAATTGTTAAATTGTCAAATTGATAAATTGATAAATTGCTTGTCATATTTTTAAATTTTCTTTTGATCATTACACAATTTTGATTATATTACAATCATTATTTTGATTAAATTATAATCAAAGATAGAATAGAGTAATTAAACAAACAAATTTTTTTATTCTTTAGTGATGGATATTGGAAAAAGAACAGTTGTACACTTTGATCTCGATACTTTTTTTGTATCTGTAGAACGACTGCAAAATAGTAGTTTGTTTGGCAAACCCATTATTATTGGTGGTACTTCCGATCGGGGTGTCGTAGCCAGTTGTAGCTATGAAGCACGCCAATATGGAGTACATTCGGCTATGCCCATGAAAATGGCCAGGAACCTTTGCTCAGATGCCATCATCATCCGGGGCGACATGGATCAGTACAGTAAATATTCACGCCTGGTTACTGATGTTATCAAGGAAAGAGCCCCTGTTTATGAAAAAGCATCCATAGACGAACATTACCTCGATATCACAGGCATGGACCGCTTTTTTGGCTGCATGAGCTGGACACACGAACTCCGGCAAAAAATCATCACAGAAACGGGACTCCCTATTTCCTATGGTTTGTCCGTCAACAAAACGGTAGCCAAAATTGCCACAGGCGAAGCCAAACCCAACGGGGAAAAGGAAGTGAATCAATTGAATGTAAAGCCTTTTCTTTACCCTTTGTCGATTCGGAAAATCCCCATGATCGGGAAGAAAACCTATCAATTGCTACGCTCCATGGGTATTGTCCGCATTGAAACCCTGAGCAACATCCCCAAAGAAATGGTGCAAAAGGTGATGGGTAAAAACGGACTCACCATCTGGAAAAAGGCCAACGGAATCGATCATACACCTGTACAAAATTACCAGGAACAAAAATCAATAAGTACTGAACGTACTTTCGACAGGGACACCATCGATATGGTCAAACTAAACCGGTTGATCGCCATGATGGTGGAGAAACTGGCTTTTGAACTCAGGAAACAACAAAAACTCACCTCCTGTATCACGGTCAAAATCAGGTATTCGAATTTTGATACGCATACCTTACAGAAACACATTGCATACACTTCGTATGATCATCACCTGATTGAAGTTGCCCGTGAACTATTTAAAAAGCTTTACAACCGCAGGATGCTCATCCGGCTGATAGGTGTAAAACTCAGCCAGCTGGTATATGGAGGACAACAATTAAGCATTTTCAGCGACAAACCCGAACTGGTTGATCTATATCAAACCATGGATGGGATACGTGAAAAGTATGGTTCAAAGTCCATACGCAGGGCCATCGGATTGAACGAGCGATTTAAAGTGGAAAATAATGGATAAAAACAGGGCCAGACCTCACAGGTTTAACTTGCATAGATTTAGAAAACCTGTGAGGTCTGTCACTTACAAGAAGAAACAGATCATTCACATTTAAACATAAATAACATGGATAACAATTTCAAGAACAATCAAGAACTCCAATCATTAATCGGCGCATTGGGACTGGTGGAAGCACGCAGGAAAGAGGAAATCGAAAAATACGAATTTCCTTTTATGGCAAGGGATTCCGAAATGATTCAGTTGTCGTTTTTACAGTAAAACCTCACAGCTTTCATTTGTATTGATTCAGAAAACCTCTGAAATTTAGACCCGATTAAGCCTGTGGCGGCCGAAGGGTTATGATTTTCAGTAAATTACTCTGTGTCAGTGCCAGCAACCAGTGACCAGCAGCAATTTAGCAGAACACCTGAACACATAGCACATAAACACCAGAATACTGTGTATCTAAACTGTCATTCATACTACAGTCTGCGTTATGGAACGCTATCAATTGATGCTTTAATAGAATATGCATTAAATTATAATTTACAATCACTTACGCTTACAGATATTAATAATTCAATGGGTATCCCCGACTTTGTAAAAAAATGCCGGGAACATGGAATTAAACCCCTAGCAGGCATCGAGTTCAGGGATACAGAAAACCAATTACTCTACATTGGAATCGCCAAAAACAATGATGGATTCAGAGAGCTGAATGCCTTTCTGAGTAAATACAACCTGGCAAAAAGGAAGCTTCCTCAAATTGCCCCTGAGTTTAATCATGTGTTTATTATCTACCCTTTTAGCAGTAGGAAGAATCCTAAACTTCGTGATCATGAGTTTATTGGAATACGGCCCAAAGAAATCAAAAAGCTTATTTCCAGTCCGTTTAGTCACAATCAGGATAAATTGCTTGCGCTGCACCCGGTTACACTCGCACATGAATCAGGATATGAATTGCATGCGAACCTACGGGCGATTGATAACAACGTTCTTCTAAGTCAACTTTCTCCTGGTCAATTGGCTGATGCAGATGAGTTTATGCTTCCTCTCGGAAAATTGCTTGGTTATTATGAGAACTATCCCCGGATTATTCAAAATACCCTGAAAATCAGTCAGGAATGCAGTGTCAGTTTCGATTTCAGGGAGCATAAAAACAAAAAGCTGTTCACTGGAAATCGTGATGATGACAGGATCTTACTTCAAAAACTTGCTTTAGACGGACT
>JADHTG010000011.1 GCA_016776505.1 Bacteroidota bacterium | reverse complement strand
AATCCACCTGTCTATCTTTGTACTTAAAAATAGATTCTATGGATGAGCAAAAGCAAGACTTTTACCAGGCGATGCGCAAGAATATTGGTGATTTCCTGAAATCTGACAAATCGCGAGAATATAAATGGAGAGAATATCTTTTATTAGTTCCTGATATGTTTCATTTGTTGATAAGACTGTCACTTGACAAAAGAGTGAATGTCAAGGACAAAGCAATTCTAGGTATTGCAATTGCCTATTTTGTGTCTCCAATTGATTTGATCCCAGAGTTTTTTCTGGGACCACTGGGCTATATTGATGACCTGGCTGTAGCTGCCTATGCTCTTAATAAAATCTTGTCAAGTACAGATTCCGCTGTTATTAATGAACACTGGGCCGGAGAAGAAGACATATTTATTAAAACGAAAGAAATCATTCAGAAGGCGGACGATATGCTGGGTTCGGGATTGGTGAATAAGATCAAGAAGATGGTGGACTAATACCATTTATAATATCCTTTATCCCATGTCGAATACTGAATATCGAAGTATTTCCTGCCTACTTCATCATTCGTTATTCTATTATTCTATTGTTCTTAACACATGCTGCCCCAATTGATCCTCATCAGGAACATGTCCTTTTCACTTTCCAAAATTAAAAAGGCGATCTTTACATTCGTATTTGTCATCAGCTATTTTGTTACTAACTTCGTCAGGACAAAATCATCCATTACTCCATACATGAGTGAAAGAAAGTCAATTTTATACATTTATGTTCTATTCGTTGGGATAGTTGTCATTTTATTCTGCGGATGCAGAGACAGGAATGTGGAGGTGGAGGCAACTGACTTCACAAATTCTTCGTCGGACAAGAAGACTGAGATAATGGAGGAAGAAATCGATATTCCAAAAGAAGGACTTTTTGCTAAAAGTTTTTATACAGAGGATATGGGTTGGGGATACGATTTGTATAAGGATGGAAAACCATTTTTGCATCAGCCTCATATTCCTGCTATAAATGCTCTGATGGGTTTTGCAAGTGAAGAGGATGCCATTAAAGTAGCCCAACTGATGCTGGATAAAGTAAGAAACAATATTATGCCTCCAGGTATCAGTTTAGCAGAATTGGACAGTTTGAATATTTTAATAAAGAAATAAATCTAAAATAATGAAAAAACGTATTGTTCTATCGCTCTTATTAACTTTAGGAGTAAGTTATATGTTTGCACAAGGGAACTGGTTTCAAAAAAATGATTTTGGAGCTATTGGAAGGTATGGTGCTATTGGATTCTCCATTGGAACCAAAGGCTATATCGGAACCGGTGCCGGAGCTGTTTTTTATAACGATTTCTGGGAGTGGGATCAAGGGACAGATGTCTGGACTCAGAAAGCAGATTACCCCTTAACAGTTGGAGCAAGTCTTGCATTTGCTTTTGGTAATAAAGGATATGTCGGTGTTGGAACGGATGGTGCCAATTCCAACAAATTCCTTTATGAATATGATCCGGCAACAAATGCATGGACTCAAAAAAGTGATTATGCAGCAAAAATTCAGTTGGGATTCGCGTTTCTTATTGCAAACAAAGCCTATTTTGGTGCTGGCTTTGATGGAGCAAACAGAAAAGATTTTTGGGAATATGATCCTGTGACTGATACGTGGACACAAAAAGCGGATATTGCATCCATTCGAATGAGAGCTGTTGGTTTTGCCATTGCCAATAAAGGCTATGCAGGCACAGGAGCTGAAGGAGCAACTGTTTATGATGACTTTTATGAATATGATCCAGGGAAAAATACATGGACACAGAAAGCCAGTTTTGGTGGTGGTGCCAGGCATAGTGCATGTGGATTTTCTATTGGGAACAAGGGATATATCATGTGTGGTCAGGTAGGTCCTTTTGTGGATGTATGGGAGTATGACCCATCGACAGATAATTGGACTATGGTGATTGATTTCAAAGGAGGTCCGCGGGAACTGGCTGCTTCTTATGTAATTGGCAATTTGGCCTATGTCGTGACTGGCAGATCAGGTGCAGCTTTTCCAACAGATGTATGGGAATTCAACCCATTAGCCCCAGGATTTATCCAACATCCAAAAGATACATTAGCTTGTGCAGGCGGAACTATAACTCTTTCGGCTCAAGGTTATGGAGGAACTCTTGAATACAAATGGCAGAAAGATGGTGTGGATGTCTCCAGCTTTTCAACAGATAGTTTTTTGATTATTAACCCTACAACAGGAGCCAGTTACGGCAGCTACAGATGCGTCCTGAAAAATGCCTATGCTTATGACACCAGTGATGCTGCCATGCTGAACATCTCTGCAGGAACACCGGAAATCATTCAGCAACCGAAGGAGCGCTATGGCTGTGTGAATTTTACTGCAATTCTTAATATCAGCACACAAAGCAACAGCCCGGTATATTATCAATGGTATAAAGATGGAAAGTTGATTGCTGGTGCTACAGATTCAATCTATACAATAGCCATGGTGAAAGCTGCTGACACGGGTTATTATTCCTGCGAGGTGACTAATGTATGCGGAGTTAAACTAAGTGATTCTGCTATGGTGCATTACTCAAAAGTACCAGCTAAACCTACTATAACACAAGACTGGAGTCAATTGACCTGTGTGCAGAATTATGCAGCATACCAGTGGCTAAAATACAATACTCCCATTGCGGGGGCAACAAATAAAACATACATCATCAAGGAAAAGGCTAAATATAGCGTGGAAATAACGGATGATAACGGATGTAAAAGAAAATCAGATGAATTATTGTTTACTCCCAGTTCAATATTTGAAAATATTCAACAAATTGCGAAGATATATCCAAATCCGAATAATGGAAGTTTTACACTTATTCTGACGACCAGTCAGCAGGTGGATATCAAGATAATCAACCTGTTGGGAGACCTGGTCCATGAAGAAAATAATGTAGACGGAGCAAATTATTCACGCCATTTTGACTTAAATGATGTGGATAATGGAATCTATTTTATTCAGGTGAAAGGAGAAAACTTCAATTATACAGACAGGATTTTCATTCAGAAATAATTCAGATTTGACAACATTTTAAAAGTTGTCAAATTTTTAAGGTTAAAAGGACTTTGTTTTTTACAAGGTTCTTTTTTTTTATCTCTCATACTGAGCTTGAATGATTAATAGAATACATGAACAATCTTTCATGTCATTTCGGATTGCACGCAATAGAATAACGAATATAGAACTGTGAAGCATATCAGTGATGTAAGCAGTCCAACACCCGGCTGTCCACTCAGTTTCTCCTCTAAACAAAAAGGGGAACATTTCCCCCAAAAGGGAGGAATACAAAGATATCATGCTTTTTTCTGTGTCCTTTTCGAGTGATCCGGGTGGAAAAACAGGAAAGGAATAATTTCAACATCTTTAATTCACCAATGAATGAATTCCAGGAATTATTATAAGATAATTCTGCCCCTTTATCCCAAAAAAGTTATAAATTGGCAATAGTTTGTCAGATAAACTATTAAGCTCTCATGAAGAAAAGCTTAACCGGAGCAATTCTTGTCAGCTTGTTGTCAGCAGGTATGATTAGCTGCCTTTTTGCCCAATCCGGAAGAAACACCCCACTAATTATCGACCATACTGCGACTGCAAAATTTGAAGAAATTGCCGACAGTAGCTTGGAAAAAGCCATAGAGTTGCGATTGATGTTCAGGCATGCGTCCGTTGGAGGTACGATTGATGATGGTCTGGATTGTGTGCAGGGCAGCAGGCCTAGTCCGGTTGAATGCACTTTTTTTCCTCCCTACAAATATGACAGGAGAAATTGGGAATTCCAGGGGAGAAGCAATAACGGATGGTATGGTAAAATAAGAGATTTTGTAAAGGAAGTACATATGCAGGCTGATAGTTTTGATGCCATGGCTTTTAAATATTGCTACCTGGATGGCTTGGATCAATTGGCAGTACCATGTGGTTCCCCTTTCAATCCGGGCAAAACCATGCAGGCATGGGATTCTTTAAGAATAAATATTGAAACACTTGAGGATGCTTATCCTGATAAAATCTTCATTTGGTGGACCATTCCACTGACTCAGGTCGGTCAGTTTTGCACAGATACATTGAATTCTCTGATTCGCCAATATGCTTTTGAAAACAACAAAGTGCTGTTTGACATTGCCGATATTGAAGCCTGGGACACCAGCCAACAACACGGAACCAATGCCAGCGGCTGGGAGATCGCCTTTAAAGGATATTGCGGAGAGCAAAAACCGGGAGCGCAAGCCTGTCATCCAAATTGGCTGGGTAAACTGATCCTGGCCAAAGCCTTTTGGTGGATGATGGTCAATCTTGAAAATGAACAAAAACCGGAATCATTGGAATCGAATTCCGAATCATATTCCATCACCCTGTTTCCCAATCCAAGTAAAGATCATATTACGATTAGCTTGAGCGGGAATCAAAAGTCTGCCATTCATATTTCTCTCTTCGATCTAACGGGAAGGAAGATTGATAGAAATGCAACGAACTGTATTTGGGATACTGGCGGGTATCAAATTCTCGTTCCGGTTGGAGATCTGGCAAGTGGATACTATACCTTTTCAATTATATATGGACAAAAACATGTAAGAAAAAAAGTGCTGATTAGAAATGGGTTGTAGCATTTCTTCAGCAAATCGATAAATAACTTTTAACCTTTGTTGTCAGTTGATCTAATAGGATTTTTAAGAAATATTTAACTAAATCATTAATTATCTAATCATGAAAAAGTCTGCATTATTATTTCTATTTTTAACTTCTTGTTTCCTCATTTATGCCCAAAACTATTATTATACAGTTTCCAGGGGAGTAACAGAGGAATTCGGCATGTCTGCACCCGGAACGAAACTCATGGCAGAGCCTGCCAATGATTCATTTACTGCCATTCAAACACTCCCTTTTGCATGGAGCTTTTATGGAGAAACAATTACCCAATATAAAGTAAGTGATAATGGATTCGTTTCATTTAATATAGCAGAAGCGGTGAATACAGGTGTAAATACAACACTTCCTACATCAAGCGGACCCAATAAAGTAATTTATGCTTTTTGGGATGACATGGAATTAAGTGACAATCCAACTTACATGAGCAATGACATTACAACTTATACCATAGGCAATGCACCCAATCGCATTCATGTCATACGCTGGCACACCACACCAAGAGGAAAAACTGCTAATTCAAATTACCTCTATTTCGCACTCCGCATCTATGAAGAAGGATTTTTTGATGTCATTTATCAGCAATACAGGATGACTTCAGGAAACATGAGTGCTACAGTGGGTTGCGAAAATTCAGATGGAAGTTTAGCCTGCATGCTGGATGCTAGCCCAAATTTTTATTATACTGGAGGACAATACATTAAGGAGAATGTCTTAGTCTATACCTTCAGGTATGGTACGAAACCACAATTTGATATCCAAATGGTGAAACACGATTTGCCAAAATTGGTTCATGCAAACAGCAGCTATCAACCCGGAGGTAATTTTATAAATCATGGTGCTGCCAACATTACGGATATTACTGTCAACTACAAAATAGATGGAGGAGCGACTGAAACAGCCACCATTTCTTTGTTGAATATAGCCCCAAACGAAGGTTTTGATTTTGCACATCCTACAAATTGGTCGCCTACGAATATTGGAGGTTATCAGGATGTGGATATCTGGATCTCAGAAATCAATGGAAATCCGGATGCTTTACCTGATAATAATGATTTAGCAGCTCATGTTTTTGTAAACAATGGATCCTCAGGAACAAAAAAAGTATTCATTGAAGAATTCTCTACATGTCCATGTGGTTTTTGTCCGGATGGACACATTGTACTTGAGGATATTATGCACAGGAACCCGAAGATCATGGGACTCATACATCATGCAGGTTTTGGTACCGATTCTATGACCATTAATGAGAGTAAAAGCATTGCAACAGCATTCACGAATGGAGCCCCGACTGCAGCAATTGACCGTGTTCACTGGCCTGATCAGATCAGGATTGCCATTTCGCGTACTATCTGGGAGGAACGGGCATTGCTTCAACTGGCCCGGAAAACAGCGGTTGATATCGATTTATTTTCTACCTATAATCCGACAAACAAAACGATGACAGTGGATGTGGATCTTGATTTTGTGGATTACCCATTGCCAGGTGATATGCGGCTGAATGTATTCCTTGTTGAAGACAGTGTATCCGGATTAGGTACAGGATGGGATCAAAAAAATTATTATGATGGCACTGTTGGACACCCAATGTATGGTCGCGGGAATCCTATAGTCGGTTATATGCACATGCATGTAATCAGGGCCGTGTTCACCGGAACCTGGGGAGATGCAAGTGTTATTCCCAGCTCTGTTTTACCCAATTCATCCTACGAAAAAACATATACTTACCAGCTTCCGTGGTATATGAAACCCAAAGATCTTTTCCTGATAGCCTTTGTTTCATATTATGATGATGATTATATTGAAATCATCAATGCACAAAAAGCTGATCGCATTAACCTGGGAATCCACACAAATTCTTTAAATTCCGGTGAGATCTTTGTTTATCCAAATCCGGCTACAGATGAACTCTATTTTCGATTTCCTGATCCAGGGCAAATGAATAGGATGGAGGAGGTTCTTATTATAAATCAATTAGGACAACAATCTGTTATGAAAACCAAAGAGCATAAACTCGACATTTCAAATCTTGGGAAAGGAATATATTATCTGAGATTCCTGAATGCAGAAGATATGCAAGCTGTTCAGTTTTTGAAAAATTAATCAATATGCCTGAACCACTCGGACGAATACTGATTCCTTAAGCATCATCGACACGAGCCTATAGGAGATTGATAATCATGTAGTTGATGTGTCGCGTCTAATTTGCAGTATTGCAATAGGTGCGAAAGGAAATACGGTTATCCCGGGTTAATATCATCTCACTTCACGGGCAAAGTCCTTGTAAATCCTTCCTGCAAGGAAATAAAAGTTTCTGTACTGATGATCTCAGGAATGGATTGTATCTTCTCAACTATCAGGTTTTTCAAATGCTCGTTGTCGCGGGCGAAGATTTTCAGCAGCAAAGAATAACGTCCGGTAATGTGATGACATTCCACAATTTCAGGAATTTCACGTATCCTGTTAAACACTTCATCATGTGTGCTGGTGGAGATCAGGTTGACCTGTATACCAATGAAAGCACAGGTCATATAACCCAGGCCTTTGGGATTGATATTGAATCCGGAACCGGAAATAATGCCTGCCTGAACAAGTTTCTGAACCCGCTGATGAACCGCAGCACCTGAAATCTGGCACTTTCTCGCTACTTCCAGGAAGGGGATGCGTGCATCCAGTGTGATCAAATCCAGTATTTTACGATCGAGAATATCAATTTGAAAAGGATTAGCCATTTTCTTAAATGTTTAATGATAAATATTATAAAAAATAGTTAATTAAGTTATAAATCATAATCAAAAGTAGTAATAAAGTAACTATTTTTCAACAATATGAATTAAATATAGGCAGTTTAATATATTTGTTAGTTGAATTTTAATAAATACAATAGAAAAGTGTATAAAATTGAAATTGAAAATCAGGAATTGCCCCAAAACCTGAAGGGAGTCCTGATTTTCAGTGACTTCTCCCTTACGGGCAGGGGCAAAAAGTCGCTAAAACTCAATTATTAACTTATCGAATTGGTTAAACAATAATATTGATTACCATAAAATCTTAAACATGATTAAAAATCTCACAAAAGAAGAATGGGTTAAGATCGGTCAGGAAATGATCGCTGAGCGCCACAGAAAAATCATGGTTGCGAAAACAAGAAAATTTGACACCATTGCAACTCATGGTTTATATGATTATGAAGAATCACTGCGTAATAACAATGGTTCTATCATGGAACCTATTTATATGAGTCCCGCCCAGGCCTATCATAACAGCGCGGAAATGGAAGCAGGTCTGGCCTATGAAATGCCAAACTGGTGTTATTCACGCATAGCAAATCCATCCACTTATTTTCTTGAGGAAACTACGGCCTTGTTAGAATCCTATGGATCTGATATCGAGGCCAGTTGCCTGGCAACCGGAAGCGGAATGGCTGCTGTCAGGGTGGCAACAGATCCCTTTTTGGTGAAGGATGATACTTTGCCACCACCAAACTTTGTTGCATGTGCCAAGGTGTATGGAGGAACATTCCAGCAATTCTGGGTGCGCAGGTGGAAGGAGCAGGGGATTGAAGTTCGATGGATACAAAATCCTTTCGATATGCATGAGTGGGAGGAAAAAACAGATTCCGGCACCCGTTTCCTTTTCGGGGAGTTTCCTTCCAATCCTTCTGTTGCCATTTTTGATATTGAAAAAGTCGCTGCCCTTGCTCACAGTAACAGAATTCCATGCATAGTTGATTCTACTTGTGCCTCACCTGCGCTTACCCGTCCGCTTCTTCATGGAGCAGATATTGTCATCCAGTCGGCATCCAAAGTAATCGGTGCAAGCGGAACTTCCATTGCAGGTTTGCTTACATCCAGGAAAAACATTCCGTCCAAAGTCGGAGAAGAAGCGATGAAAGCAGATTTTGCTACATGGGCCAAATTCTGGCCTTTCCGGGATAACGGACCGGCCCTGAGTCCCATGAATGCCATCATGATCTTAAATGACTTACGTTCACTGAGAATGCGGCTTGCACAGATGAGCAACACAGCTTTGAAAGTAGCGACATTTCTCGAAAATCATCCCAAAATAGATCGGGTGCATTACCCGGGTTTAAGAAGCTTTGAAGCACATGAAATCGCCAGGAACTACATGAAATTAGCGGATACAGATCAAAACATGTTTGGCTACATGATGGCTGTGGAAATCAGAGAAGACAGCCCGTTAGAGTCAAAAAATTCCCGTGTTTTTTATGATGCACTGCAGATGTTTTGGCGGGCAACGGACCTGGGTCGGGTGAAATCTGTGGCCACTTTGAATGCCATCTCCACTCACCAGCAGCAAGGGGAGGAAGGACGTAAAATAGCGGATATCAAACCCAACACCTGCAGGTTATCGGTGGGCATTGAAGATCCTGCTGACATCATTAATGACCTGGAACAGGCACTGGATAAGATATAAATTCCAAATTCCAAATTCCAAATTCCAAAAACAAAAAACAAATAAATCACAATATCAAAAAGTCAATTTTCAAAACTTCTGAAATTAAATAAATTATTATCTTCCATGATCGAAAAATCCAAGTAGGCAAAATTGTTTGAGTTTTGCTAATTTCTATTTTGGAATTTATTTGAGATTTGAATTTTGTTGTTTGTATTTTATTTGACATTTGTGATTTGTATTTTGTGATTTTAATACCGATATGATAAAACCATTAAAACTATACTCCACCAACCTCCAGGCTAAAACTGTTAGCTTCCCTGAAGCATTGATTAAGGGAATAGCTCCTGATAAAGGATTATACATGCCTGAGAAGTTGCCTCATTTTACACAGGAAGACATCGCAGCATTCTCACACATGGAGTATTTCGAAATTGCTTATGAGGTCATACGGAAGTTTCTTGTGGGTGAGATGGAAGAAAGGGTACTATCTGATCTGGTCAAAGATGCCTATAATTTTAAAGTACCACTAGAACAGGTGGTTGATAACAAATACATTCTGAGGCTGGACCAGGGTCCCACTGCTTCATTCAAGGACTTTGCTGCTCGCATGATGGCCAGGCTGATGAATTATTATCTTAGCAGGCAGGATAAAAATTTGCTGATACTCACGGCTACTTCCGGAGATACAGGCAGTGCTATTGCCAATGCCTATTATGGCTTGGACAATATCAGAGTGCTTGTTCTTTTCCCAGAAAAAGAAGTCACTGAAAGGCAACGCAAACAAATGACTACCCTGGGCAAAAATGTGCAGATTATTGCCATCGATGGAAAATTTGATGATTGCCAGGCCATGGTCAAAGAAGCTTTTGCTGATTCCGGTTTGGATCATTTGAATTTATCTTCAGCCAATTCAATCAACATCGGTCGATTGATTCCACAAACTGTTTATTATTTTTATGCTTTTGCCAAACTCCGAAAGGGAAAGGACGATGAAGATGTCATTTTTTCTATTCCATCAGGCAATTTCGGAGATATGATGGGTGGTGTAATGGCTAAAGAAATGGGATTGCCCGTAAAGAAGTTTGTGGTAGCAACCAATGAAAACGATGTGTTCCCTGTATTTATGAAAACAGGACATTATACGAAAATAGAACCTTCACGCAATTGCATCTCTTCCGCAATGAATGTGGGACATCCTTCCAATATGTCCCGCTTAATAGCCCTCTATGGTGGAATCATGGATGAAAAAGGGGCAATAGGCAAAATGCCGGATATGGATCAATTGCGAGCAGAAATCTATGCTGTCAGCATAAATGAAGATGAGACACGAAATACGATTAAAGGTGCATGGGACAATCACAAAGTCTTACTTGAACCGCATGGTTCTGTCGCTTGGGCAGGATTAAACGCTTATTTAGCAGGACATCAAGTTGATGAGGATCAGCTTTGTATTTCCCTGGAAACAGCTCATCCGGCAAAATTTCCTGAAGAAATAAGAAGGATATTGGGCTTTGATCCAGCTTTACCAGCGACTTTGACAGGATTGGAGGACAAAGCAGAATCATTTGACAGTCTTGCCAGCAACTATGCTGATTTCAGGGATTATTTGCTAATTAAGTATAAATAATTTCATATAAAGATTTATTAAATCCTTATAGATAATTTGATGTCAAAACAATCAGAAGAAATAAAAATTGAACAATCCATAGAAGGAATCAGTCAGGCAACAATAGATAAAATCACTAAAGCATGGCTTGAAAGCGGAAAAGTTCCCTTCCATATAAATCCGTCCTTAAACAAAGATGATGAGGAAGCGATAAAAAACCTGGCTCGCATATGCATTGAAGAAACAGGTGGCGAGATATCAAATCAATCCAGGGTAGTACATCTTGGAATGATCTACATAAATCTCAATAGTGAAGGCAAGGCTCGATTTCTTAGGATTTTAGCTCGTGATTTTGATATCAATACAAAACTATTGAATGATAAAATAAGAAAACTTCGTAAAGCAAAAAACGAAGACCAAAAAATAGTAGCTGAGTTGGAACTGACGAAAGCTCTCATTCCTCCCCGGGTTAAATTACTCAGGCAATTCATCCTTTTACCTGATGGATTTATATTCTTGAAAGAAATGAGGCGAGAGCTTATCCCGCTGATACCGACATTACCCCGCTTAAAGAAACTGGATAATGATATCAAAAGGATTCTTAGAGGATTTTTTGATATTAATTTATTAGATCTGGTGGAAATTAATTGGAATTCCCCTGCAATTTTGCTTGAAAAACTGATGGAATACGAAGCTGTTCACGAAATCAAAACATGGGGAAACCTGAAGCACAGGATACATTCCGACAAACGCATTTATGCCTTCCTGCATTACAAGCTGCCCAACGAACCCCTGATATTTGTGGAAGTAGCTCTAACAAAAGGAATGGCGGATAATATTCATGAATTACTTGATGAAAGCAAAACACCAATTGATCCCAAAGATGCCAATACGGCTATTTTCTACTCCATCACGGCCACACAAAAAGGATTGAAAGGCATCAGTTATGGTAATTTCCTAATCAAGAGAGTCGTCAATAAACTTTCGTCTGAATTTACCAATCTAAAGTTTTATGCAACACTTTCTCCCATTCCTAAGTTTCGCCAATGGCTGGAAGCTTATTTATTGGACCATGATGATGTGCTAAGCATGAAAGAGGGGGAGAAAATCAAAAAACTGGCTAAGACTTTTTCTGCCAACGAGGGATTGCTAAAAATTTTAAATTCGGATTGGCATAAAAATAAAAACAAAAGGGAGGCGATTAAAATACCCTTGCTCCGGTTTTGTGCCCATTATTTGATCCATGAAAAAAAAGGGGACAGGGCGTTCGATCCTGTAGCGCATTTTCACCTGTCAAACGGAGCCAAGATCCAGCATATTAACTGGATGGCTGATCTGTCAGACAATGGTTTGAGGCAGTCAGCCGGCCTCATGGTGAATTATCACTACCGGCTGAACAAAATCGTTGTCAACCATGAGCACTATTTCTCAGAAGCAAAAGTCTATGCCTCCAGGGAGGTGAGGAATCTGCTGGTGAAAGATTGAGTTTCTCAAGAGAATCTTCACCGTCCTCTGCGAGAAACAGTGCTGGGACAGTCGGCAGATTTTCCTTTGCCATTAACTCCCACTTTGCTAAGTTTGTTTCAGATTTCAAAAAACACCCGATGAAGAATCTATTTGTTTTCGTGTTTAGCCTTTTCGTGTTTTCGAATTATGCCCAAAATCTTCAAAATATAAATCCCGATCCCAATGGAGATCCCTGGATAGTCGGTGGTTTCAGGGAGCTTACTGAGCAGGAGATAGAAGACATTCCAGAATGGAGCCCGGAAATGTCTGTTTATCGAAACACCTTGCCTTCCCGGGTGGACAATACCCAGAATAAATACTTCAGAAGCGTTGTATTGCAAAGTGGAGGCAGCTGCAGCCAGGCCAGTGGAATTGCCTATATTTATACTTATGAAGTCAACCGTTTAAGAGATTTGTCTTCAGATGATTCTGTCAATCAGTATCCTTCCCATTTTACCTACAACTTTTTAAACAAGGGAAACGATGAAAACGGATCAAATTATACAGATGGCTGGCAAATCCTGAAAGTTAACGGTTGCCCGAATTTAAAGGAATATGGAGGTTTATATCCGATTGGTGATAAAGGTTGGATAAGCGGATATGATACCTATTACAGAGCTATGAATAACAGGGTCGTCAGCTATTATAGACTGAAAGTCAATACCCCTGAAGGATTAAACACTTTAAAGGAATATCTGGTTCATCATGGAGAAGGTTCAGAAACAGGGGGAATAGTCAACTTTTCTGCCGGTGCCGCTTCTGCCAAAAACCGTCCTTTGCCATTAGGCGGCTATGAAGAAAGAAGAAGGATCATCATTGAATGGTCAGATCCGGTTGATCATGCCATGACATTTGCCGGCTATGATGATTCAGTGCGCTATGATATCAATAATGACAAGAAATTCACCAACGACATCGATATCACCGGGGATGGAATTGTGGATATGCGTGATTGGGAAATAGGAGCTATGATCATGGTGAATACCTGGAGTGCAAATTGGGCAGACTCTGGTCGGGCTTACAATCTTTACAGAAATCTTGCACTCAAAGTGAGTGAAGGCGGTATATCAAACGGACAGGTGTACATCGTAATTCCTGAAAAAGAACAGGTCAAACCTGAAATGAGCCTAAAACTAAAATTACAGCACGAGAAAAGAAATAAACTCAGTATAAAAATTGGGATTGCAGAATATGTTAATGATACCGTTCCTGATTATGAAATAAGCCTCTATCAATTGAATAAAAGAGGTGGTCCATATCCAATGCAGGGTAATAATGAGGATCCTATTGAAATGGGTTTTGATATCAGTCCCCTGCTTTACCTGGAGGATTTGGAAATGGCGAGGGTTTTTATCAGCATTACTGAAGATGATGAAGATACAAGTGCTGCAGGCCAGCTGATTTCCTGGTCAATTATGGACTACAGGAATGGCATAAAGGAATATTCATCAGATGACAGCCTCTTAGATATTGTGAACCATGGTTTAACAAGATCTTCCATCATGATGCTTTCTACTGCCTTTCCACCGGAAAACCTGGCCGTGAATGAAGAATCAGGCACTTATCACCTGACCTGGAACAAACCTTCAGATGTAAGCGGTCTGACCGATTATGTCATTTTTAAAGATGGCTATGAATATAAGTTTGCAACAGATACGTTTTTAGAAGAAGTGCTTGTACCCAATGGAACACAATATAAAGTCAAAGCAAGATACAATGGCCTACTTTCAACACCATCAAATACAGTAGTTGTTTCAAATAGTCTTTATTTACCGGTTGCTGGCTCTGGTTATGCATTGAAATACGATGGTGATAACGATTGTGTAAACTGTGGTTCAGGAATCGATATTTCAAACCATGATTTCACCATAGAGTTTTGGGCAAAGAGAAATCCGGATCCTTCCAACCAGTTTGTAATTGGTGCAGGTACATGGAATAAGGGTCATTATGGTTTGCATATAGGCTTTCGGGACAACAAACTCATGTGTGGCTTTTGGGGGGATGATGTGCATACCGATGAAGTGTATACAGACTCAGAATGGCATCATTGGACAATTACCTATGATACCACTTCAATGATGCAAACTATTTTAAGAGATGGAATACTGGCAGGTGAGCGGAAGGCAGATGCACATTACAGGGGTACAAAAAATCTTTACATTGGCTGTATGAAAGGAAATACCTGGTATTATCAAGGTGAACTGGATGAAGTCAGGATATGGAATTATGTCAGAAATGAAAAGCAAATCAGGGATTATATGTTTTTACCTTTGGCAGGGAAAGAAAATGGTCTGCTGGCCTATTGGAAATTCGATGAAAGATCAGGATTCACGCTTGATGATAAGTCAGATTCCAATAATACAGGAACTTTGAAAAACTTTTCAGAAAAAGCATGGGTCAATTCAGAAGCCTGGTCCAGGCGTTTACTTCAAAAGCAAAATGACAGCATACTGGTGTTCAGTGGCTATAGCAAATCAGGAAACAGCATCCGTTGTGAGATTCCACAACAACCTCAATATGGGAAGTTAGTTGTTGATTCAGTGAATTCTAGAATTCTCTATATTCATGAAACGGACTTCACGGGAACAGACAAGTTTACCTACAGGATTGTCGATAGCAGCTTAACCTCCCTTTATTTTGTTGAAATCAGTGCGGATTTATTGCAATCGGTTTTGGAAATAAAATCGGAGCGTATTCAGGTGTATCCTAATCCTGCAAAAGACAAACTGTTTGTGAATCTTAATGAAAACACATATTCGCCAATTTTTATTTCTGTTTTTGATCTGAAAGGCAATCTCTTATTCACTGATCAAAAAAGGGCAGGAGCTAATTCCAGGCAATTCCAAATTGATATGTCTGATTTAGCAAAAGGCTATTATATAGTCCAACTGAATTATAACAGCATTGAAGAATCATTTAAGATAATGAAATCTGAATAAAACGGGGTCATGAAGTATATCATCATTTTAGGAGACGGGATGGCCGATTATCCAATGGAACGCCTGGGTAATAAAACACCCTTGCAAGCGGCCAGCAAACCCAGCATCGACAGGCTGGCTCAGATGGGCCGTGCCGGACTTTTACAGACAGTGCCTCCCGACATGCCACCCGGAAGTGAAATCGCAAACATGGCGGTCTTAGGCTATGATGTGAAGGAAGTTTACCAGGGGCGGGGAGTGCTGGAAGCAGCCAGCATGGGAGTGGAACTGGACGAAAGGGATTTAGCCATGCGCTGTAATCTCATTTGCTTAAAGAAGGGGATCATCAAAAATCATTCTGCAGGTCATATTTCCAATGAAGAAGCCCAGGAGCTGATTTCAGCCCTGAAGATAGAATTGGATTCAGACAGCATTACTTTCCATCCAGGTGTAAGCTACAGGCATTTACTGGTGGTAAAAAATGGGCTGAATAATTTCAATTGTACTCCACCTCATGATGTGCCCGGCACGCCATTTAGAGATGTCCTGGTAAAGCCAAATAATTCAAAATCAGTAACTGGAGATCTTTTGAATGAGCTGATACTTAAATCCCAGGCAATACTGGCAAAACATCCTGTTAACCTGGAAAGAATAGCAGCAGGCAAGGATCCGGCTAATTCCATCTGGCCCTGGTCGCCCGGCCATAAACCAAAAATGAAAACACTACAGGAATTATATAGCATCAGAGGCGCTGTTATATCTGCTGTTGATTTGATTTACGGTATTGGAGCCTATGCAGGGATGAAAGGAATTAAAGTCCCCGGTTCAACCGGATTGTATACCACCAATTACGAGGGAAAAGCAGAAGCTGCTTTGAAAGCATTGGAAGAAGTCGATTTAGTGTATCTGCATATTGAAGCTTCTGATGAAGCCGGACATGAAGGGAATGCTGAGTTGAAAACAAAAACCATCGAATATCTGGACAATAGAGTGGTTAAATTCCTGATGGAAGAAACTGCAAAAATGAAAGAAGATGTCGCTTTGGCTTTGCTTCCTGATCATCCCACACCTTGCGATCTACGAACTCATACACATGATTCCGTTCCATTTATCATATATCATCCGGGTGTGGCAGGAGATGATGTTGTTGAATACAATGAAGAAAGTGTGAAGAATGGCTTTTATGGAGAGCTGAAAGGCGATGAATTTATGAAGGCATTGTTGAGAAAGATATGAATTTAAATATCTAGTAATGTGTCCATTCCGAAAAGTGTGTGCTAAGGCGTTGAAAATCACTTTTCAAATTTCGGATTGAACTTAACAATTGAATAATAGAATATGGAATAATGAGTTTAAAAGGTAAAACAGTATTAATCACTGGATCATCTCGTGGAATTGGAAAGGAAACAGCCAAGCTGATGGCTGAAAAAGAAGCAAATGTGATCATACAGTATCATCAAAATCGAAAAGCGGCCGAATTCACTTTTAAAGAATTGAAGCCGGGAGATCATATCCTTTTACAAGCAGATCTGTCTGATAATGAATCGCTTAAAAGCTTGGTTGATAGAGTTTTAGATAAATATATTAAAGTAGATGTTCTGGTAAATAATGCAGGGATTTTCGATATGCTCGAATTTGAAAATGCGGATTTTGATGCATGGCTGGAGCATTGGCAGAAAACAATCTCCCTCAATTTGTCCGGACCGGCCAACCTGTCCTTTCTAATTGCGAAGCATATGACAGGGACTGGAGGAGGTAGAATAATCAATATTTCTTCCCGTGGAGCATTCCGGGGAGAACCTGTGGCTATGGCCTACGGAGCATCCAAGGCAGGACTCAATGTATTGGGACAGTCCATGGCAAAGGCACTGGGTGAACAGGGTGTATTTGTGTATACAATTGCGCCGGGATTTGTGGAAACGGATATGTCGAAAGCTGCATTAAACAGTCCAATGGCGGATGTATTCCTGAATGAAAGTCCTTTGGGCCGGGTGGCAAGACCCGGAGAAGTCGCCAACATGATTCGTTATTGTGCTGACGAAGCCCCTGATTTTATGACTGGATGTATTATTGATATCAATGGAGCGTCTTATTTGAGGACATAAGTTTTGAAATTCCATAGTATTTTTTTAATTTAAAATGGGATGTGCGGTAGTTTACAGAGGACTTAATGAGATTTAGTAATAGTCTGCTACCCTTCGACTCCCCGCCTGCCCGCGCAGGCGGGGAGTCGAAGTCCAATTATTGCCTAAATAAAATTTAATCAGGTTGAGAAAAATCATTTTCCAGATTTAGCCGTTTCTGATTCAATTTCAATAATTTTGCTGATATGAAGATCATAATCATCAACGGCCCCAATTTAAACCTTTTAGGAAAGCGAGAAACAGAGATATACGGTCACAAATCTTTCGAAGAATATTTCAAGGAGTTGCAAATGTTATTTCCGGAAGTTGAAATGGAATTATTCCAGTCCAATCATGATGGGATTTTAATCGATAAAATCCAGGAAGTGGGTTTCACCTATGATGGTATTATCCTTAATGCGGCTGCATATACACATACTTCAGTTGCCATAGGAGATGCGGTGGCTGCAATTGAAAAACCGGTAATCGAGGTACATATTTCAAATATTTATGCCCGTGAAGAATTCAGGCACAAGTCCTATATTTCCCCCCATGTAAAAGCCGTTATCTGTGGCTTTGGACTGGATTCGTATCGTTTAGCCATTCAGGGACTTATTGATTTGCAGAAGTAACATGATGTTTTTATGTTTTTCAAATACGAAGTTCTTGCAGAATAAATTCCCCCTTTTGAAGGGGGAACTTCAAAAAATGTCCTAAAATAGGTTGACACAAAATGTACACTTGAACAGGAATCAATTCGTCATAATCCCAAAACCTCAGCCTTAGCCTCCTTGTCTGACGAAGCCTAGGGTAATTCAGAAGTATCAGAATCTCCCTTGTACCACCCCGCATATTCAATATATTTATTCGCTATCCGTTCCACTTCTCCTTTAAAAAGCGCCTGGTCAAGATCTTTCAGCTTTTTAGCCGGCACTCCTGCATAAACAGTTCCTGAAGGTACTTTGGTATTCATGGGTATAACCGCGCCCATGGCAATGATACAATTATCCCCAATCTCAGCATTGTCCATAATAATGGCTCCAATTCCAACCAGCACATTATTCCCGATTTTACAGCCATGCACCACGGCATTGTGGGCAATGGAAACATGATCTCCAATCACAGTTGCAGCCCGCCCAAAAGTTCCATGAATAGTTGCATTATCCTGTATATTCACTTTGTTGCCCAGAATAATAGGCTCAACATCGCCCCTGACCACCGCATTGAACCAGACACTGCACTGATCTCCCATGCTAATATTTCCGATTAAAGTGGCATTATCGGCCAGGAAACAGTCTTTGCCTATTTTTGGTGTAAATCCTCGTACTGATTTTATTAAAGCCATAAGCTCTTAAATTTCAATTTCACAACTGAAATTGTAGTTTGATACTTTCAAATACCAGACCTCACAGGTTTTTGAAATTTATGCAAAGGAAACCTGTGAGGTCTTTGCTCTGCGTACTATATTTTGCATCAAAGTTAGTGAATTAGAAAAATTGAATTTGAGTTAATGAATCAATAATTAATAATAATTTTACATCAATCAAAAATGAGCTATGGGAGTCAGGAAAAAAATAATCACAGATAAATCAGAAATTGAAAAATTATTACAACAGGCAGAAGTTTGTCATTTAAGTATGATTGATTTAGATGGAACTCCCTATACGATTGCCATGAATTTTGGTTTCAGGGACAATTGTTTCTATTTTCATTCAGGACCCGGGGGTAAAAAACTGGAATTGCTGGAGAAAAATCCGAATGTTTGTATTTCGCTGGCTTTTGATACGGAGTTATTTGTCAGGCATGAAAATGTCGCCTGTTCTTATTCCATGCTGTATAAAAGTGTAGTCGCCAAAGGAAAGGCAGTATTTGTCGTGGATCCTGACGAAAAGAGAGAACAACTGAACATTGTCATGAAGCAATACACCCAGAAGGAGGATTACAAATACAATGATCCTGCGGTAAATAATGTGGTTCTTTTCAAAGTGGAATGCACTGAAATTACAGCTCATCACCGGGGGGTGATGTAACACAATCTTGCCAGATTGTTGGCTTTATTGGCAAGAAATTTTGTTTATTCTTAAGTTAGCTTCAACTTTAGAAATTCATCCAAAGGATACACCCAAACATCATTTTTATACGGATATGCCATTTTAACTGGTGAAATGATAAAGGATTTGTCTGGTTTCAGGTCCTCAAGGCAATTCCAGAATCCTAAGGTGACAGAGGGACTTGATGAAGCTTTGAATTCAAAAACATACTTTTTTGAAGCTTTAGTCAGTACTAAATCGACCTCACTTCCATTTGATGTCCTGTAATAAAATGGCTCCCAATTATTAAATTTGTAAATTATATTCTCCATACATAACAACTCCCAGGAACTTCCATAAATCGGATTAATGTATAGCTCATTGAAATCATTAATGTTTAGAAGGCTATGCAATATACCTGTGTCTTTGATATATAATTTAGGGCTTTTTATTAACCTCTTCTTTAAATTGATAAAAAAGGGTGGTAAAATTCGCAACATAAATGTCTTGGAAAGTACCTCCAGGTATTTTCTCACAGTAGTATCACTGTATCCAAGTGAATTTGACAACTGGGAATAGTTCAACACCTGGCCATTGATATGGGCAATCATTTTCCATAGCCTGTTAAGTGTTTCAGGGGGGAAATTAAAGCCAAAATTCCTTAAATCCCTTTCCAAAAATGTTAAAATAAAATTTCTTCTCCAGTTATTGCTGGACTCAGTTGTTTCAGCTAAAAGACTGAGTGGAAATCCGCCCTTGAGCCAATAATTATCAAGAGTTTCATTTGGGGAAATTTCCTGGTAAAGAAATGGCGTTAATTCATAATATGCAATTCGGCCGGCAAGGCTTTCAGCTTTTTGTCGCAACAATTCGGGAGAGCCTGAGCCAGTTACCAGGAATTTAATGTGATAATTATCATCATCAATGATACTTCTTAAAACACTGAATATTTCAGGAAATAGCTGAATTTCATCAAGACAGATAATTTTATTGTTATTTATCCTGAAAAAGCTTTCAGCATCAGTAAGCATAAATCGATCAGAAGGCTTTTCAAGATCCATATATAAAATCTCCCCATAGCTTTTTAAAACCTGTTTCACCAGAGTTGTCTTTCCAGTTTGTCTCGCTCCTAAAACGGCTGTTACGGGAACATCCTTTATGCTTTTATGCAAATCAGATTCAAGCTGTCTTTTGATAAACATAATCCTATTTTTAAACAAATTTACAATAAATGTATGTAAATTCAAAGTTAAAGTTTGAAATTACATACAATTTGAATAGTGAAGAGAAAAAATAAATACAATTCAACTTACTACGATCAAAAACAAAAGAACACAAACTTTCCGGATTGTGGAAGTAATCAGATTTATGGAATGACAAGCTGGAAAGCTTGTACTGCAAATAATAATTTCCCACTAGCAGTTTTCAAATTAAATAGTAGATTTGAAAGTATGGTGCTTAAAATATTTCGCTCATCAGCAGGATCCGGAAAAACCCATAAACTCATTGAAGAATATTTAAAGCTGGTTTTTGCAAATCCTCTCAAATACCAGCGCATACTGGCAATTACCTTTACCAATAAAGCGACTGAAGAAATGAAAGGCCGGATATTGTCAGAACTCTTCAGATTAAGCAAAGGCGATGATACTGCTCACAAACATAGCCTGAAAAAGAAATTTCCAAAACTATCAGATGTTGAAATAAGGGGTAGAGCGAAATTAATTCTCCAGTTTATCCTGTATGATTATTCTCATTTCTCAATCAGCACTATCGATAGCTTTTTTCAGAAAATAGTCAAGGGTTTTTCAAGAGAAATAGGTATTCAATATGGCTATAATGTGGAATTGGATATTCAAATTATACTGGACAGAGCGGTTGACCAAATGATGCTGAAAATTGGTGAGAACAAACAATTGAATGACTGGCTGGAAGATTATGCAGCTAACCGACTTGAGCAGGGTGCAGGCTGGGATTTGAAATCCAGCATTAAAAAATTTGCCAACGAAATAAGCAAGGAAAAGTTTCAGCAAAATGAGAAAGACGTACGGCACAAACTGGCTGACAAAAGCTTTCTGTCTGATTTTATCAAACAATTAAACACTCTCGTTTATGGATTCGAATCAAGCATGTCTTCCATCGGAGAAAAGGCAATACTCGCCATCCAGAGTGCAGGTTTATCGGTTCATGATTTCAGTTATAAGGAAAGCGGTGTTGCAGGTTATTTCCTGAAATTAAAGTCAAAGCAGGAATATTTTCCAACGAAAAGGGCAAATGAGGCCCTGGATGATACTTCCAAATGGTATTCAAAAAGTCAGGATAAAAATATCGCTGTAAGCATTGAACGGCTTGTTGAGTCTGAATTAAAAGATCTTCTGCAAAAAGCATTCAATACAATTGATAAGGATTATATATCCTATGTTTCAGCCTGTGAGGTAAAGCGTTATTTATTCATATTGGGAATATTAACAGATATTTCAGGCCAGTTGAGTGTGATCAGGGAAGATGAAAACATCATGTTGATTTCAGATGTCAATCTTTTGCTTAGAAAAGTAATTGATGATAATGATACCCCCTTTCTTTATGAAAAAATGGGGAGTCGCTACCAGCATTTTCTGATTGATGAGTTTCAGGACACCTCACAGTTTCAGTGGCATAATATTAAACCCCTGCTTAAAAATAGCCTGGATTCAAACTATATCAACCTCCTGGTGGGCGATATTAAGCAATCCATTTACAGGTGGCGTGGAGGAGACTGGTCGATGTTGCTTGGTGGAGTTCAAAAAGAAATTGGAAACGAGCTGATTGAAACCATTTCCCTGAATAAAAACTGGAGAAGCAGGAAGCATATCGTCCATTTTAACAATGCTGTTTTTAGTTCCTGTCCAGGAATCGTACAAACCGAAATTGAAAAACAATTCCGAGAACAGGACTTGGATTTAGACGATTCTCTCATTGAATGCAGTCATCAGATCAAGGATGCTTTTTATGACGTAAAACAACTAATTCCCAAGTCAGCCGGTCATAAAGATGGTTTTGTTGATCTCAGGTTTTGCAAGGAAGATATGGAAAATGGAAGAGGCTGGAAGGAAGAAGTACATAAACAACTGGAAATTGCATTAGATCAATTATTGAAAACTTACCGGCAAAAAGACATCACCTTTTTGGTCAGAAGAAAGAAGGAAGGAAGCGAATTGGCAGAATTCCTGATGAGTAGGGGAAAATATGATGTCATTTCCAAAGAGGCGCTTGATATTAATTCTTCACCGGCTGTAAAATTACTTCTTGCTGCACTTCATTTTATTAATGAAGAGGAGGACTTCATAAATGCTGTAAACCTGATCCTTGCTTATCAGAATAGGAGTGGTGATGAAGTGATTTTTTCAGATTTGATCCAATTGGATACGAAACAAATAAAAGACCATTTGCCTGACTTATTATTTTCACAAAAGCTAAAAGAATTATCACTTTATGAATTAGTGGAACAGCTTACATCCCTTTTCAAGCTGCAGGAATCGAAACACGAATGGGCCTATTTGCAGGCATTTAATGATTTGCTGCTGGAATACATTCAGGGGCAAAAAGCGGATTTGGCTTCATTCCTGGATTGGTGGGAAGAATTTGGAATAGAAAAATCAATTCAGGTGCCGGACGATCTGGATGCCTTAGAGATAATGACCATCCACAAAGCGAAAGGACTTGATTTTAAAGTGGTGGTAATTCCTTACCTGGATTGGCCGATGGATCACAAGGGGAATCATGATAATATTTTATGGACTTCTTCCGATATTTCACCTTTTAAGTTGCTCGAAATAATTCCAGTCAGGTATTCCAGGGAATTGATCAATAGTCTTTATGTCAAAGAATATTACGAAGAGAAAGTAGCAGCAGGCATTGACAGTTTAAACATACTTTATGTTGCATTAACACGGGCAGTTGATGGAATGCTTATTTTTTCCAAATTTCCTGGAACAGAAAAGTTGAATTCAGTCTCAGATTTGCTTTACCATGTCCTGGGAAAAGATGGAAAACCTGCTACACGGAATGACATTAAGCTGAGAGATAATTGGGATGATGAAACTGCCAGCTTTATCCTCGGAAAGCCATTTGAAAGGGATCAGGTGGAAGAAAAAGGGAACACTTATGAGCTTGATAATTATATCATTAACACAGATTATTTAAATATAAAGGTGAAGCATGAAAATGAGGATGTTTTTGATCCTGAAAAGGTCAGTCCGGCTAAACTGAATTATGGAAAATGGATGCATGAAATACTCAGTAAAATTATCCGGATAGAAGACATAGAAAAAGTACTCAATGAAATGCTAATAACAGGAAAACTGGATAGAATGGAGAAAGAGCTTCTTCAAAATAAATTAAGTATTGCTTTAAACGAATCCAAAGTTAAGGAATGGTTTTCAGGCAGATACAAAGTGCTTACTGAAAACCCGATACTGATTCCACAAAAAGAGTATAGAATTCCGGATCGTGTGATGATTGAAGGAAATAAGGCACTGGTTGTTGATTATAAATTTGGTGAAGAGAGTCCCTCGCATAAACTGCAATTGGGAGAATACAAAAACTACTTGTCAGACATGAATTTTAAAGATGTTGAAGGCTATTTATGGTATGTGGATGAGCAGAAAATAATTGAAGTTTAGAGCTTTGTGAACCTTAGTGTCTTGGTGCCTTAGTGGTTATTTATTTTACCACCAAGACACCAAGTCACTAAGAAACACTAAGTTAAGATTTTAAAAATGATTGATATACTTCTAAATCTTCACTACTAAAGCAAACAAAAACTACTTTTACTGGAAACTCATGATCTGACAGGAAATCACGAACAGTTGAAACAGCAATTTTCGTTGCTCTTTCAATAGGAAAACGATACACACCTGTGCTGATAGCTGGAAAAGCAATGCTTCCTAATTTATTCTCAAAGGCGATTTTTAAACTGTTTTGATAACAATTCCGGAGTAGCTCATCTTCACGATTATTACCTCCATGCCAGACCGGCCCGACCGTATGAATGACATATTTTGCAGGCAGGTTGTAAGCTTTAGTCATCTTTGCTTCTCCTGTAGGACAACCATTCAATGTTTTGCATTCTTCCAGTAATTCTGATCCGGCAGCACGATGAATGGCTCCATCCACACCACCACCACCCAAAAGGGAGCTATTGGCTGCATTGACGATGGCATCCACTTGTTGTTTTGTGATATCTCCCTTTACTATTTCAATTCGGTTCATTTCGATATAAACTGCAACATATAAAATTCAAGCTTGGATCAGTTTGCCAGAAAGGAAGCATTCGGACAAACTTCTCCGAAGGAGTCCTTCCGATAAATCCCAAATTCCAACAATCAAATCCCAAACTGCAATTAGGAAAGTTTGAAATTTTACTTGCTTAAAATTTGAACGTCATCCCCCACTTGAATCTTCCCTCCCCGAATCACTGTGCAGCAAACCCCACCTTTCCAGTCTTTCATCAGCGCCAGTGTCAGTCCATTGACCTGCTCGTCCATGCGAAAGCAAGGTTTGGTTTCACCTGTGATTTCAAGAATGACTTCCTTACCCAACTTCAGCTTTTTAGCTGCAGATTGTTTTAGCTCAATTCCTTCAATATATAAATTAACTCTTCTGACTTTCCAGTCAATCGTTTTATCAAATGATTTACAAGCGCTTTCCCAATCTTCTTTTGCCAATAACGTAATTTGTCGCTTTACGGATGTAGCTCCCCTGTAATCATTTTCCAATCCGGATTCAACGGAAATCGTTGATTCAGAAACTTCTATCATGGCTTCTCCGGATGCTTTTTTATAAGCTATGTTTAATAATTTTCCCATATTATTTTCTTAAAAACCACAGCTTGATGATCTTGCCATCTGCTACTTCATAAATAGCCTGACCTTCAATAATCTCTCTGCCTGGAATAGAGGTAGTAACATGTTCCCGATCCATTACATAAGGGCCATAGGTGATCCTGTTGATGAGCTGGCAATGCAATTCACCTGCTTTTTCAAAAAAAGAAGCATAGAGTTTTCTCATTTCTTCCTTGCCTTTATATCGTAACTCATCAGGAAAGTTGTAGACTTCTATATTTTCATCAAAAACATACAGAAATGCCTCCAAATCCTTTTCATTGTAAGCGTTGAGCTGTATTTGAACGATTTCCTCCGGACTTGGACTGATCACTTTTTCCGGGTAAAAGAGCTGACCGTCCTTAATAACAAGGGCAATATCAGAAGTATTTTGGATATCCTCCAATGGATTGGAATTCAGTATAACAAGATCTGCTAGTTTGCCAGCTTTAACTGAACCAAACAGATCCTCATTTTTGAGCATTTTTGCCGCATTCAGAGTGGCATCCACCAGTATTTCCCAATTACTTAAACCTGCTTTTGACATGAGCATAAACTCATGAAATATAGAGGGCCCATGAATTACACCCACATTCCCCGCATCCGTTCCAGCCACCACGTTGATTCCGGCCTCCTGGACTTTTTTCAGATTCTGCAGTATGATATCGCTGGTTTTTATAGGTGTATGATCATGATGCATTTTGTTTACCCGCTCAGGCAATTCATCTGCAGGGATTTCATGCATATCGTAAAGAGAGCCAATGATATACGGATTTCCGGCCTGGTGTTCAATGGGAAGAAGATCCAACTGTTTGGAATACACGGATGCATAGGATTCCAATACCCATAGGGTTGGGATATAGGACACATTATTCTGTTTTGCCAATTTCAGGAAATCTTCGTCAATGGCTTGGTCGCGGATGCTGTGAACCAACACATCAGCGCCCGCCCTCATGGCCCGTTTGGCTGATTTATCCAGCTCCAGGGCATGCACATAAACCGGTTTGCCTCGCTTATGACTTTCCTCGATGATCGCTTTCACGATGGGCTCAAACACTTCGCCTGTCATGCCGGCAGTAATCACATACCATATCTTGATGAAATCCGTGTTCATGGCAATTTGCTTATCCACCAGTTTTAGTGCTTCCTCCACTGTGTTGACTTTGATAATGGGCGGATCATCAGTAGTCAGGACATCAGGTTGATAAGACGCAATTAATGGACCCGAAAGATAAACGCGGGGAGCAACAGGAGCTTCTTTTGAATATTTTTTTACATCAAAATTCCACATAGGACCACCCATATCGATCACAGAAGTGATTCCACAACGGATATATCGTTTAAACACATCATCGATATTGGCTTTTATCCAGGCCATTTCATCCTCATAACTTTTCCGATGTGTTAAATCCAGTCCATCGGGTCGAGTATATAATCCACCGGACTGAAAAAAATGAATATGCGCATCCACTAAACCGGGAATCAGATATTTTCCACTGCCATCGATGATCTCTGCCTGTTCAGGAATGACTATATTCTTCCCGATTTTTTCGATTTTATTGTCCTTTATCAGCAAGTTGGTGTTGCTGATGATTTTTTCTTTATCTGTGCGAATAATATGGACATCGGTAATGGCTTTGTAATTTTGAGCCCCCACAAATGAACTGAACACTAGAATTAAAGCAAGGAGGTGAATGGTTTTATTCATATGACAGATTTTTTACAATGAGTGAAGATACGAATGAAAAATGAATCAGTCATTCGATTGAGACGTACATATTCATATATTTATTGTATAATTACATTCAAATCTTTGACCTTGGATGGGATGAAATCCAAAAAATTATACCAGGATATTAATTTGAATATCAATTTTTTCAGGATATTCAGTTCCATCATTTTTTTGGTCATTCTTTGTTTCCCCTTGATTTCCGGTCGCCAGCCCTTAACTGTGGATGCGTTGGCATATTATCCTTTCAACCAGAATGTAATGGATTATGGTGGAAATAATTTGCATGGTTTTGCCTACGGAGAACCTATCTATGTCAACGACAGACTGGATTTTCAGAAAAATGCAATTAATCTGGATGGTGAAATAGATTACCTGTCATTTCCTATTGGTAAATACCCTGTATTGGCAATTTCAGTTTGGCTGAATCCTGAAAAAGATGCAGATTCGGTCATCATTTTTGATTATGGACAAAAGAAATTCTCTACAGAAATTGACGCGATCACCAGTGCAACCAATCCGGCTTACTTTGTCCATGTAGATATCCCCGGAAATTTCTCATTTAAAAGTACTTCAATGCTCTGGTTTACCGAATGGCATCACTTATATGTCGATTCCGGAAATGGCCTCCAGGGTCCCCGGATATTCCTGGATGGCTACCTGAGCAGACAGGTGTACAGCAAGTTACCATTAAAAGCATTAACTGATCTGTTGATAGTGGGAAAAACCTCAGATTCAATGGCTACTGGAATTAAACCATACCATGGGATGATAGATGATTTAAGAGTGTATTTACGTCCTCTAACTGGTTTAGAAGTGTTGAATGAATATATTAAAAATCCGATCGGTATTTCTGACAGAGCAAGGAAAAAGCAATTTGTTATTTGCAATAATACAAGAAGAGAATTATACATTAACGGACATGAATTATTGGTTTCTGGAATTGAAATTTATTCCCTGTCAGGGAAATTACTTTACCGGAGTGCTTACAAAAAACTGATCGATTTAGGTCCCCTTTCAAAAGGAGTGTTGATGGTCAGGTTGATTGATTATGACGGCCATCTGTTATATGCGGAAAAGCATTTGAATTATTAGGGATTTTGAATTCTTTAAAAGCTGTAAATTGCAGTTCAAGTTTATAATATGCAACGTTTCCTAATCCTATTATTATTGTGCTTTATCTCCACGATGTCATATGGCCAACAACTGAATGAATACAATATTCAGGAAGGCAAAGCGTCCGACTTCTACTATCAAACACCTCACGAAAGATCTCTTCAGGCCAGCATGGCAGAATATGATTTGAAATACCACCGATTCAATTGGTTTGTTGATCCGGATACATTGTATATAGAAGGTGAAGTTACTTCTTATTTTGTCAGCAAATCAGATGCACTTGATGAGTTTACTTTGGAACTGACCCGATACTTAATTGTCGATTCTATCCTTTATCATGGAAACAAATTGAACTATACACATGAAACTGCTTATTTCCTTGAAATTGAATTACCTGGTGTCATTTTGAAGAATGAACTGGATTCTTTGACCGTCTATTATCATGGAGTCCCTGAGCAAAATGGTTCTGGTTCATTTGTACGGGATATGCATGATAGCAATTCTGTTATCTGGACATTATCAGAACCTTACGGTAGTCGCGATTGGTGGCCATGCAAACAAACATTGAATGATAAAATTGATTCTATTGATATTTTGGTGAAAACTACAATCGGAAATCGTGTAGCGAGCAATGGAATCCTGGTTTCTGAATCCTCTGATGGTTTTTATTCTTATTTTCACTGGAAACATCGTTATCCTGTCCCAGCTTACCTGATAGCCATTGCCGTGACCAATTATGATGTTGTTTCTTTTTGGGTTACAGAAGGAACTGATTCACTGGAAATTCTGAATTATATTTATCCTGAGGACCTCAGTTTATTCTGGTATAACATTTCCATGACGGTTCCTATCATGGAACTGTTTATCGATAAATTTGGTCCATATCCTTTTGAAAAAGAGAAGTATGGTCATGCCCAATTTGGCAGGAATGGAGGCATGGAACACCAGACCATGAGTTTTATGGGACATTTCAGCGGGGGCTTAGTGGCTCATGAGTTAGCTCATCAGTGGTTTGGTGATAAAATAACCTGTCAGAGTTGGGAAGATTTATGGTTGAACGAAAGTTTTGCTACGTTTTCTGATGCACTGTATTATGAGCATTTTAGAAATCACGAGGATTTCCTTGTGTTGAAAAAAAGCAGGATTCAAAGTATTACCAATTTCGATGGAGGATCAGTATTTGTCAATGGATCAGATACCCTTAGTTTTTCCCGCTTATTTTCCTATCGCTTAACCTATCAGAAGGGGGCTATGGTTCTGAATATGATTCGATTAAAACTTGGTGATAGTTTATTTTTTAAAGCTGTTAAGAACTATTTGGATGATCCGGCCCTGGCCTATAATTACGCTTTAACGGAAGATATTCGATGGCATTTTGAACAGGTTTCTCAACTTGATTTAACAGGTTTTTTTAGTGATTGGATCTATGGTCAGGGTTTCCCATCCTATTCTATTGATTTGTATCCGGTTAAAAATCATGTCAGCATTCAGGTTAATCAAAAACAGTCCCACGCTTCTGTTGATTTTTTTGAGTTGCCACTTCCAATCCGTTTTTATGGTAAATATGGTGAACAGAAAACGATATTATTTCAGAATGATTTTGAAGGTCAGCTTTTTGAAGTTGACCTGGATTTTGAACCTGATTCCTTTGCTTTTGATCCTGAATATCATTTAATTTCTAAAGATAATGTCTTGCGAATCCATCATCTGAATATTGATAGAAACCAGTTTGCAGTCATGTATCCAAACCCAGTTATGGATATGCTTTACATACAGTTTATGGAAGCAGATGTACTCAAGAGTATAAGCATCACTGATAATTTGGGCAGGATAGTAAAAGGAGAGGAGTACAACGATCTCCAGATCAGTCCGGGCATGAAAATTTCAATTCCTGTTCAGGACTTATTTGATGGTACTTATGTGGTTATTATTCAACTAGAAACAACACGGGTAACACATAAACTGGTAAAGCCCTAATGGATGAAATACGATTGTTAATGGTTCGGTTTTAACGGCCAGGAAAACCCCTCAGTATCCTTAGACTGTTGCCAGGCAATGGAGCATTGGGGTTTAAGGATTGGATTTTATTTATCATTCAAAAATTTCCACTAATTAGCATTACATTAATAAATTCCATTATTGGGATTATTCAGAAATCAATGGATTTTTTGAATTGAGGAGGCATGCCTTAAATTTGGGATCTAGTAAACATGTTCGTAGTCCCCATGCTGCAAAGCCATACGACAGACTACGAACAGAATGGAGGATTTGTCACCTATTTAATAAATCATGGATATGGCTTCTTTCCTGCTGACAAGCAGGCTCTATTGAGGCTTCATGCTGAGTCGTGACGATCACATCAAGCCTTCATCATTGGGCATATTATTTTTTTAATATATCAGGAATGCTTAAATCCTTAAATATTTTCCTGAAAACTTTTCCTTAATCTCAGGATGTATGGGAACAGTTGAAATATCCCCGGTTCGTAGCTTGAAGCTACCCACACTATCCGTAGAATGTTGGGTTGGGCTTTGTGGTTTGGGTTCTTCAGATTTGGTATTTAAAAATCTAGTTACTGTTCAGCTATCCCATTGTGCTTAATATCAGTAATTTATATCTTCCGAAAAAAATAAACCGCTAATTCTCGCAAATGAAACGCTAATTATCGCGAAGATTAGCGGTCTAGTTTGCGTTTATTTGCGGCAACATTAACAAATGATAGCTGAACAGTAATAAAATCTAATTGAATATGAGATTCCATTATTCCTGCCCTGCCGGCAGGCGGACAAGGGAATGACGTCTATGGGGTTATTTATTGACTTTTGAGAAAACCTCCATTCCAGTAAATATAATGTTAAAACCCGGCCCCTTCTTCCTTCCACAAATAGCTTCTCTTTACAGGATCGAAATAGCCCATTTTATCGTTTTTCGTCACTTTTAACAAGGACTCACTTACAAATTCTATTTCATCAAAATCAGTGGTTAAAATAATATTGTCAGAGAGAGAAATTAAACCAGACAAACTGCCTAATTTGACTATTGCATATCCATCTTTAAAATCAGAAGCTTCATCATATAAATAATCAACAATAAGCTTTCCTTCATGATTAATAAAACCATATTTATTATTTAATCTGACACGACCCATCCCTTCAGAAAAGCTGTAAGCTTCATCCAAGTAAAACCTGTGAATTTTTTTATTGTTGATATCGATATATCCCCATTTTTTAAATTTTCCTGCTGCAATCCCATCAATCATATGATGCAAATTGGTGTATATGGGGGGGATTATCATTTTGTTTGCAGTATCTATTATACCGTATTTATTGTATTTTTTAACAACACTCAATCCATTTTTAAAACAGCTCTTTACCATGATTTCCTGGCTGAATTGATAAAGAAAAGGGATGATCAGTTTTCCTGAATTATCAATAAAGCCGTAGGTATTATCCTTGACAATTATTCTAAATCCTTCACAGGTCTCTCCAATTCTGTCATATTTAAAATCAAGAATAATGGTATTCATTGAGTCAATCAATCCAAAATAACCTTCTTTTTTCACTATTGCCAGTCCATTATGAAATAATCCTGCATAATCATAAACGATAGGAATGACCTCTGTACCCTGAAGATTTACAAATCCGTATTTTGAGTCTTTGAATACTTTTGCCAGTCCGTTATAAAAAGGATATACATCCTCATAAATGGGTTGAATAAAAAACTCGAAAGATTTATCGATAAAGCCATATTTACCCTGGATACTGGCCATAGCGATTCCAGACTCAAAAGAACCCAGGTCCTCAAAGTGTAAAGGACTGACCTCAATCCCATATTTATTGATAAATCCCATTTTCCCGTCTCTTTCAACTACTGCTAAACCTTCTGAAAATGAATATACTTCATCATAAATACAGGCTACAGTTTGTTCGCCATTCTTTTTTATAAAGCCACTTTTATCATTTAGCACCACTTCGGCCATTCCTTCTGAAAAATCTTCAAGCCATTCATAACTGGCAGGTATCACTATTTCTCCAAGATAATTGATAAAACCAAGTTTCAGACTGGAATCTGTTTCATCAAATACCCGATAGGCCAGCAAGAGAGTATTTTGAAGAAATAACTCGTGTTCCACACTTTTTAAATTCGGATAATTCTTATATCTGTCAATAAATTGGCTGTATGCTTCCTGGCTCATTTCATATGTTGCCCGTATATATAATTGTTCCCATGCAAAATTAATATTTGGGTTGGAAGGAAACTCTTGGATGAATTTTTCATAGGCTTCGATGCTTTTGCTGGCTGTAAGGATGGAAAAAATAGAATCCTGCGCCTGCCTTACGTAAGCACTTTCAGGATGTCTATGAATAAAGGAATCATAAGCAGCAATAGATTTTTCCTTTGCATAGCGTAAGAACAAAAATTTATCATAAAGCTCTTTTCCTTCTTCAATCTGACGGGCATCTGGATATTTTTCGATGAATTCTTTCAATGATTCAACAGTATTATTGGAAAGACTTTGTATAAAAGCTTGTTCATCCCGGATTTTTATACACTGATTTCGATACCTGGAATTCTTATAAACTTCCAGGTATAATTCAAGTTTCTCCACAGTAGGATCATTTAGAACCTGGTAAAACTTAACACTGTCAATCTTTAGTTTGAGCTGCGCTATACCCATTGAGTCTATGCCATATCGTAACATGGCAATTTTTGATTTTATTTCCAGGGAATCAAAGTTTTTCTGAAGATTTTTATAAAATGCATGGGCAATGTCGATATTAAAAAATGGATTATCATCCGTTGAATAGATTATTCCTAATCCATAGGAGCAGGGAATGGGATCTTTTCTTAGTTTTTTTTCAAATATTCTTTTGGCTTCGAAGTAGTTATATACTTCTAATGCTTCATATGCTTTCTTAAGGTTTTGACCCATTGCGAATCCGGATGCAAAAGCGAGAAAAATGAATATGATGATTGAACGTATCAACAGACCTAAAATCTATTTGCTTCAACAAAGTTATGACATGATTCTTGTTCGTGCTTTATTTTTAATAACATGTTAAGAAAGATGATGAATATTAAGCTAGTACATGGCTTTTGTATTTACGGATGAAATGGTTTTTAGGCTACCTCCATACCGGAAAAACTTCATGTTGATACGATTCTGATATGAACTCAAGTGAATGAAGATGCTGTATAGGGAATCAATTTCAGGATTCCGGCAGTTGATCCAAAATCAAGTTGGTATTATAAACAGGATCAATAGCATTCGTTTTTACCGTAATTATATTTTCACCAGGCCGCTGACTCAGTCCGTATAAATAGGCTTTATCGTAATAATCAAGCAGGATTGAAGCAGCCGAATTGAAATCATTCGTCAATAAAAATGCCCTGACCTGCTTCAATTTTAGGCCGCCCAATCGCTTTTTTAATCGATCACTTGCCTCCAGTAAATTGGTGATTTCAGTATTTGAATAGTTTTTTACAAGATGATTAATCCTTAATTTCCGGAGAACATCCAGTTTAATTACTTTTGCCATGCGTATCTGATTATACAAGCCGTTAGGTAAATTTAACTTCCCGATCATTCTGCTTTCATCCTCGATAAAGCAAACCTGATTTAAATCTAAAGAATTAATAGCATGAAAGAGGTTGTTTTCAAATTGTTCATTGGTGGGCTGTTCCTTTTCTCCTATTTTTCCGAAAGAAGAACCTTTGTGAGAGGCCAGTTTTTCTAGATCCAAAATTTGATATCCCCGCTTTTTAAGCTCATATAAAATAGGTGTTTTACCCGATCCTGTCATTCCCCCGATCACGATTATCTTTAATTGCTTATTAAAAGAATTCAAAACATGCTGCCGATAATTCTTATATCCTTTCTCTAAGGTAAAAGCTTTATAACCAGCTGTTTCCATCAGCCAGGCAAAACTACTGCTTCTCATGCCTCCCCTCCAGCAATGGATGAAAATTTCATTTTTCTTAGATTTTTTTTTGACTTTCGTAACGAAGTCAGCCATTTTAGGACCCACGATTTCCAGGCCTTTTATAATAGCTGCCTGTTTACTTTTCTGTTTGTAAATGGTTCCTACAACTGCCCGCTCCTTATTCGTAAATAAAGGGATATTAATAGCTCTTGCCATGTGTCCGGATTTGAACTCATTTGTAGTCCTCACATCAATGACCATTGATTTCTCAGACTTGCGAAGGAAATTATCCATGTTCAATATTGCAGTCAAATCCTATATATTATTGATAAATGACATTATATCCACATCATCTGCATAATCCCAAAGTTCAGGAAATTGCGAATTGCCAAATGCAAGAGTAGGTAGAGAAAACTTTTCATTGCTTACAATTGCTTGTACCTGATCTTTATTTACTTCTATTGATTCCTCCACATCAGCTAATTGATCATATCTTTCAAAAAACAAAACGGCTAAAGGAGAATGGATGGATTCACTTTCTTTCAGTAGAAGGTAGCCATTATCCAAATGAATATCCGAATTGAGCGTGAAGATGCTTTTATGGTAAATATAGTTGTTGTAGTATTTATTGTGATGAATGAAATAATGGTATTTATTAAAAACATCCAATAAAATATTCAAATGATAATCAGCCGGAATGAAGATTTTTGATACAGACCGGCAACCCAATCCAAAAAAGTTGAATACATCATCCTCGAGTAATTTAATATCCTTTTCACTTTCTTTTCCGTTCAGTACGGCAATCGAGTTTCTGTTCCTTCGAATGACATGTGGGCAATGACTAAAGTAATATTCGAAATAGCGGGCACTATTATTACTGCCAGTTGCAATGAGTGCATCCATGCCCTTTAATTGGTCATCGAATTGAAAATAAGATTTACTTTCAGTTTCAATTTCCAGCAGTTTTTCAAGCAGGAATTTTGTGAGTACACGGTCTTTGGAAGAAACTTTAATTTGGCTGCAATTTCCACTGACATATACTGAAAGCATATCGTGAATGCCTACTAATGGAATATTTCCAGCTAGGATAAGCCCTATTTTTTTTTTCTCAGGAAAGTCTCTTAATTCATAGGAAGATACCCATTTATCCAGCTTTTCCTTGTTTAAATAGTAATTAGCAGCAGATGAGAAACTCAGCCTACAAAATTCCTCTGTAAACCAGTTGTTGTGGATGTATGCTTCCTCAAATAATCCCTTGAATTCATCATTCCTGAGCCCGGATTTGATGTAATCACCAAGTTTTATGAGTGATTCAAGCCTTTTTTTTAGATCCATTTTGCTGTTTTATTCCAATGCAAAGATAGGATCATTTGCAACATTGCAGATGGTAAAATAACTTCATAATGTCCTTTTAATATCGCGAGAAATCGAGCTTACCATAGCCATAAAGAGTCCAGATCAGCAGATTGCTTCATTATATTATCGCTCCATTTGGTATGAGGATATAAGTGAATTTTAATGAATAATTCTTCATTATTTTTACACTTAACTAAAACCACATGCCAAAATACGCAATTACACATTTATCTTATTTCCCTGTTCGGAAAGAAGCAGATCACAAATCTGAAAACACCACCCAGCTTATTTTTGGTGAATTATTTGAAATCATTGAATCATCAGGCAACTGGCATTATATAAAACAGCACTTTGATTCATATGTTGGTTGGATAGATACTCCAGAACTGAATACAATAACTGAAGAAAATGCTCATCAGATCATGAAACAACAACCTGTATATGCAGGAGGATTCTTCCAGCAAATTGGGAATGAGTTCAGCCAGCAAACCATTGGTTTTGGCAGTTTATTGCCTTTTTGGGATGGAATATCTTTTAAGATTGCAGAGGAAGAATTCTTTATAAAAGGTGAGGTGATCCAGGCAAATCCTAGCTATCCAAATGAATTCCTGTTGGAAAGGGCAGAATTATTAAGAGGAATTCCGTATTTATGGGGAGGAAAAAGCACATTTGGCATCGATTGCAGCGGGTTTGTCCAAAGCATTTTTAAACTGGCAGATGTGAAACTACCCCGGGATGCTATCCAGCAAAAAGAAATCGGTTTTGATGTGAAAACGGATGAAGCAGCTTGTGGTGATTTAGCTTTTTTCGTCAATGAAGAGGGGAGAACCAGCCATGTAGGTATTTTAATTGACAAGCAACATATCATCCATGCTTCCGGCAAAGTAAGGATTGATAAACTGGATGAAAGAGGAATTTTTAATGCGGAGCGAGCTATATATACCCATCAATTGGAAGTCATTAGGAGGGTGAGGTGATGGAATGGAGAATAGTTATTTTGTTTTAATATCAAAAATGTAACTTAATCTCTTCAGACTGCTGTTGATGAATGAGTATTGTATTATTTATTTTTCAATTTTCATAATTTGTTCCAATTGTTCAGCGAGATATGTGCTTAAAATACCGGCTCCGGTTGTGTTTAAATGTCCTACATCAAAAGAGTTCTTAGTTAAATAAAGTTGTTTGTATTTATTGTAGTTGGCAATTTCAACTACGTGCTCTTTGGGAAGATAATTGTAGATAGGAATTAATTCAGTATAAAAATCCAATTCAAGTCGAGGCGAAATGAAGAAAATCAGATGGATACCTTTATCTGCAGATTTAATTATTAATTGCTGCAGGTACTTCAAATGAGCCTTATTCAGAAATGCATTTTCATTTCCTAATGAACCAATTTGTGAAGCTGCGTGTATTCGTTCAATTATTGCAGATGTGTCCTTATGAAATGTTTGATATCGATCCAGGATTAATGCATTATTTTTCATCTCATCCTCAAGAGGATAGTATCCGTTTTTGCCTTTCATATTAATTTTTGATTTGAATAAATAATGTTTTAGAATGTAAATTTTATGGAAACTAATACACCTGTAGAAAAAGCTTTTCAAGTATTTTTTTCTTATAACGTTCTTTGATTCTGTAGTGTAATTGGAGTTTGAAATATAATTCAAACTATATTTCAGTATAGGAATAGTGTTCCAGTAGTTTCCTCTTGTGGTTTTTATGTTTTTTTCTGAAATCAGGTTTAACTTTTGTAATTCAAGTATTGCAAATTCAATAGCATTCTCATCTATTTTCCTTATGAAATTTTCGTATAAATAGTATGATTCTGGATTGTAAGCTCCTGCAGTAGCAAAGTTAAAAGTAGAAATATTATGCTCTTCCAACAAGCTGTCTAATAATAGAGGATCAATCTGTCGATACATTCTACTCGAACCAAAAACAGCAAAATTATAATTGGCAGGATCTTGAAAGTAAAAACTTTGCTTCTCAGAATAAACAGGAATGGATAATTCACTTACTAGACGAATAACGCATAAAGTTAGTATAAACAATAAAAATCGTATAAAAAATAATCTCATTTTTTCTTAGAATTGAAAATAAATAAACTGTTGTTGGTTCCCTCCAAAAATATCCAAAGCGACAATAAGGAATATATAGAAGACCCATCTATAAAAACGAGGAAATTTACAATTAATTAATTCTAAGGCATATTGTCCTTCTCGTCCAACCCATTCTATAAGCAGAAAAAATATGACTAATGCTATAGTTACAATAGCCTTGTAGATGCCAATAAAACTTGGTATTGAAAAAAAGGAATAAGAAAAAATCTCAGCAATATAAATAAAAGCATGATTAACATTATCAGCTCGAAAGAATATCCAAGCAAATACTGTTAATCCAAATGTAAAAATCATGTAGAATATCTCCTTGATTCCAGGTAGATATTTCCCTTGTGCAACAATTTCCAGGTTTTGTCTGTTTTTGTTTGAAAGTAAAAGAGGTAGAAAATAAATGGCATTTAATGCTCCCCAAAAAATAAAAGTCCAATTAGCACCATGCCAGAAACCACTCACAATAAAAATAATAAACGTATTTCTTGCTTTCATCCAGGTGCTCCCCTTACTACCACCAATGGGAATGTAAAGGTAATCTCTAAACCAACTTGAGAGTGAAATATGCCAACGCCTCCAAAATTCTGCAATATCTCTTGAAAAATATGGGAAGGCAAAGTTCCTTTTTAAATTAAAACCAAAAAGTCTGGAAGTTCCAATTGCGATATCAGAATAACCGGAAAAATCACCGTAAATCTGAAATGTAAAAAATAAAGCACCCAATACGAGGGTACTCCCAGTATAATCATTTGAATTATTGAATATCAAATTGGCATATTCTGCACAGTTATCAGCAATAACAATTTTTTTAAAAAGGCCCCAAAGTATTTGTCGCAAACCGTCTGCTGCCTGGGAATAATCAAAGCTTCTTTTTTTAAAAAATTGAGGTAATAAGTTTGTTGCTCTTTCAATTGGCCCGGCAACTAGTTGAGGGAAAAATCCGACAAATGCTGCAAAGGCAATAAAATTCTTTGTAGGCTGAAGTTTTCGCTTGTAGACATCAATTGTATAGCTTAACGTCTGGAATGTATAAAAACTTATACCTACAGGTAAAATAAGGTTAAGAGAGTGTGTATTAATTTCAGTTCCAAAGAATGAAAAGGCCGAAACAAAGTTATCCAGGAAGAAATTGTAATATTTAAAAAAGCCAAGAAAACCTAAATTTACAAATATACTGGTCCAAAGCAGCATTCTTCTTTTTGAAACTTTACTTTCAACTGAAAGAGCACGTCCAACTGAATAGTCAACGATAGTACTAAAAAGTATTAATGATAAAAACCTCCAGTCCCACCATCCATAAAACAGATAACTTGAAACAACGAGAAATAAGTTTTGAAGTTGAAGATTTTTATACGTTACAAACCAATATAGTAAGAAGACTATTGGTAAAAATATTGCGAAGTCAATGGAATTGAAAAGCATACCGGTTTTCTCTTGTATTTTTGAGTTTAGTTTTTATTTGGTGTCAATGCAGTATTCGGCCTTTATTTTCTGTTTTTCATCAATCGTAAATATAATCTTAAAATCATTCACGGTATTGATACTACTCAACAATAGTTAGTTAATGTAGTTTAATTCTGGCTAAAAAACAATCTTCGCATTCGGTAACAGCCCTATTATTTTATTTCTTTCTGTTTTATTAATAGGGTTGTATAGCAGGTGCAACTCTTTCAGATTTTGCATTTTGCTGATGCTTACAGGGACGATTTTGATGTTATTCTCTGCCAGCATTAAAACCTCCAGTTGCTCTAATTTACTAAGAACACTAATAACCTGAGTAACATTGATGTTTTTATTATACGAAAGATCAATGAATTTCAGGTTTTTGAGTTTCGAAATCTCACGCGGAATTTGCCTGAGCTGGTTATCACTTAAATCCAGCTGTTCCAGGTATTTAAGTTTGATGATGATGGGCATTGCTTTGGGTAAGTTCAGGTTTCGACTATAAGATAAATCAAGGTATTGAAGTTTTTTTAGTCTTCCCAGCTCACGGGGTAGTTTTTTTAATTTATTTGATCCCAGCTCAAGCTTCTGCAAATTCCGAAAGGCAGCTATTTCTCTCGGTAACTCCGCAAAATCACTTCTTTTCAGGTTCAATTTGTACACTTTTAAAGGTTTTTCTAGTGCTTCTTCCAAATTGCGGTATTCCCTGGATTTTGCAAGTTCTTTGGGACTTAAGAATTTTTGTGAAAAGAGTTGTAAATGAATAATGACAAAAACCAGGGTAATAAGGACTATTTTTATTCTCATATATAGCTGTTTATTTGAATTAAACAGAAAAATTGAAAGAATAAAATTAAGGTTAAGGAAAAAACTTGCCTAAAAAATAATAGGATAGTTTACAGCATCATAGGAAATTTAACTTTGCTGTACATGCTGATGAATAAAGCAAGCAAGCCAACAAAGACCATGGTTTTTTTCAGGTCGATGCCGAAATATTTAGCAAGTGTTATAATTATGAGGGTTATCAAATTATTATCTTAAATGTTTTTGAATAATATTGAAACGCTGTTAAACTGCAATTATTGTGTAATTGACTTAAGGAACAACAATTTCCTCGAATTCACCTTTTTGAGGATTTTTTCTTACGTTATGATGTGCAAAATATCTGCCATTCATTGATATATACACTCCCTGATTTAATGTCTGAACAAATGCCAGGGAACTCCCCAGGTTAAACAATCCATCGGAACTGCCAAATTTAAAAGGAATCATGGCCCCGGTGATCACAATGGTTTTGTTCAAATTTGCAGCAGCAAGGTATTTGGCTGTTTCAACCATGGAATCAGTTCCGTGGGTAATAACTATTTTGTCTTCTCCAGTTTTCTTGCAATTATGCAAAATGATCTCGCGATCTGAATCATCCATTTCCAAGCTGTCGATCATCATGAGAGTCCTGATCTGGACATGCACTTTTGACCTTCCTTTTTCAAGCATTTCTTTTAAATGGGTGTCCTTGAAATACAAGTCTCCCGTCAACTCATTGTATTCCTTATCAAAAGTTCCACCGGTAATAAATATACGGATATTCATTCCATTAATCTACTTTGTCAACGGATTCAGTTGGAGTTGTTTTCTGGACCTTCTTTTCTTTCGGAGCATCCTTTTCTGCTGGCTTTTTCAGTTTTTGTCCTCCCGCTGGTTTTTTGCTTTTGGACTTTATTGGTTTTTTCGCTTTGGTTTCTTCCGGTTCGAAAGGTCTTTTTCCAATCAGTTTTTCAATATCACTCTTGAAGATGGTCTCTTTTTCTAATAATACAAGGGCAATTTTTTCAAAATCCTCAATTTTATCCTTTAATAAGGCAAGTGATCTGTTGTAGCAGCCTTCAATAATCTTGCGGACTTCTTCATCAATTGTTTCTGCTGTTTTGTCACTATAAGGTTTCTGAAAGTTGTATTCTTTTTGAGCGTCATTGAAAGAAACATGACCCAGTTTGTCATTCATTCCATAAATAGTCACCATGTCATAAGACATTTTGGTAACCCGTTCCAGGTCGTTTTGAGCTCCGGTTGAGATTTTGGAGAACTTAAGTTCTTCAGCTGCCCGACCTCCCAGTGACATGCACATGGTGTCTAATATTTGTTCGGTAGTATAAAGATATTGTTCTTTAGGAAGGTATTGTGCGTAACCTAAAGCGGCTATTCCACGGGGAACAATAGAAACTTTTAACAGGGGAGAGGAATGTTCCAGGTACCAACCCACAATTGCATGTCCAGCTTCATGATAGGCTACAATTTTCTTTTCTTCAGGAGAAATGATTTTCGTTTTCTTTTCAAGTCCTCCAATTACACGATCAATAGCATCCTGGAAATCAAGCATATCTACCTCATCTTTGCCTTTTCTGGCAGCAATCAGGGCCGCTTCATTACAAACATTTGCTATTTCTGCACCTGCAAATCCGGGGGTTTGCTCAGCTAAGCGTTCTGAAACTACATCCTTGTTGAGTTTTGTTAGAGGTTTTAGGTGCACCTCAAAAATCTGGATCCTACCTTTTAAGTCAGGACGATCAATAGATATTTGCCTGTCAAAACGTCCCGGACGCAATAATGCTGAGTCCAGTACATCCGGACGGTTGGTAGCTGCTAAAATGATAATACCGGAGTTGGATGAAAATCCATCCATTTCAGCCAGTAATTGATTCAGTGTACTTTCTCTTTCATCATTTCCTCCGGGTGCGATCGTTTTTCCCCGGGCGCGACCAATTGCATCGATCTCATCAATAAAAATAATACAGGGTGCTTTTGCTTTTGCCTGGTTAAATAAATCTCTTACCCTGGAAGCTCCGACACCCACGAACATCTCCACAAAATCAGAACCTGACAAAGAGTAAAAAGGAACACTGGCCTCACCGGCAACTGCTTTTGCTAGCAGTGTTTTTCCTGTCCCCGGAGGACCAACTAATAAGGCGCCTTTTGGAATTTTACCTCCCAGTTCAGTATATTTCTTGGGATTTTTCAGAAAATCTACAATTTCCACCACTTCCACTTTGGCTTCTTCAAGGCCGGCAACATCTTTAAAAGTGACATCTACTTTGGTGTCTTTTTCGAATAAGGTAGCTTTGCTTTTACCGATATTGAAAATCTGGCTTCCTCCAGCTCCTCCTCCCTGGAATCTTCTCATAATGAATATCCAAAGTAGCACCATTAAACCAATTGGAATGAGCCAGCTAAACATTTCCCGTCCCCAATTCTCCTTGTTTTTGAAATAAATGGGAATTTTATCTAAATTATTTGCTTCAAGCAATTCATTCACTTCCCCCTGAAATTCTTTTGAATCCGGAATATTGAATTTATATTGCGGACCTTCAGAGGTTTTACCTATGGATTTACCTTTTAAATCCTGGTGTCTTTCACTATCCAGAGCGTCTTTTTTTATGTAAACCAGTACTTCTTCATTATTGATTACTTCGAATTTCTCAATATCATTGTTGATGATCATTTCTTCCACAGCCACCCAATAAGTGTCTTTTGTAAAGTCACTTGGGAAGAAATAGGTACCAAAAAGGATCAAGGCAATCACTGCATAAATCCAGTAGAAATTTATCTTTTTTGGGTTCTTTTTGTCTGTATTTCCAGCTTTTTCCTTTGGAATAGGCTTTTCTTTTTTATCTACCATATGATTTCTAAATGAAATTATTTATCAGAATTGTACACCTGAACTTCTCCATCGCCCCATAATTTCTCCAATGCATAAAATTCTCTCTTCTCTTCCTCAAAAACATGAACAATGATGTCGAAGTAATCGAGCAATATCCATTCCTTATTCGCATAGCCCTCTTTGTGACAGGCTTTCTCTCCTGTGGCTTTAAATACTTCTTCTTCAATGTTTTTAGCGATAGTCTCTACCTGCTTATCAGAATTTCCATGACAAAGGATGAACATATCTGAGATATTGTAGCTTAAAGTACTTAAATCAATACTAGTAACCTGATGACCTTTTTTGTCCAGCATGCCTTTAATAATAGATTCTTTGAGGAGTATTAAATTTTGATTGCCGACTTGATTACTCATTCACAAGGTTTTATAGTTAATATGGTTGCAAAAGTATCGATTTTCAGATTAAATCTCGTCAATTGAAGAATGCAACTATGCACATGCTAATTGTATCAAAAAAGAAGACAAAGATTATAATTAAAGATAAAAGTGACAAATAGACAGCATATTTTGGGTCAGCCATATTTTTTAATAAATTCTTCAGCTAAATCCACTAAATCTTTATTTCCAATAAACAAAGGTGTTCTTTGGTGCAAGTCAGTTGGCTGAATGTCAAGAATATCCACTCCGTGTCCATCAGTGGCTTTTCCGTTTGCCTGTTCCAGTAAAAAAGCCATGGGGTTGTTTTCATAAATGAGCCTGAGTTTCCCTTGAGGAGCTTTAGCTGTATCGGGATAAATAAAAATTCCGCCCTTTAAAAGATTCCTGTGAATATCAGCTACTAAGGTGCCGATGTATCGGGCAGAAAACTTGCCGATTTCAGTTTTTGCATCTCCTTTCAGGTAGTTTACAAATCTTTTGAGTCCTTCAGAAAAATCAGAGAAATTAGCATCATTCAGTGAATAAATATTCCCTCTTTCAGGTAGTTTGATTTTAGGATGAGATAAACAAAATTCACCAATGGAAGGATCGAGAGTAAATCCGTTTACGCCATTTCCCGTAGTATAAACCAGCATAGTGGAAGAACCGTAGATCACATAGCCAGATGCCACTATATTCCTTCCCTTTTGCATGCAATCTTCTGCAGTCCCCGGGCCATCGCCTTCTGAAATCCTCCTGTAAATGGCAAAAATGGTCCCGATAGAGGCATTCACATCAATGTTTGAAGAACCATCCAGTGGATCAAAAACGACAACATACTTGGCAGGATTAATATTGTTTTGCGTTGGAATTTCAACAATATTTTCATTTTCTTCAGAAGCTATAACACAACAATCCTCCCCTGAACTCAGCGCTATGATAAGCATATCGTTGGCGTACATATCCAACTTTTTAACTTCCTCCCCCTGCACATTTATTTCATGGGCAGAACCGAGGATATTCACCAGGCCGGCTTTATTGACTTCCCTATTAATTATTTTAACAGCAGTTCCGATATCGCTAAGCAAACTGGAGAGCTCTCCTTTTGCATATTCAAAATCAGCCTGACGCTCTACAATAAACTGATTTAGTGTTTTAACATCTCGAAGCATATTTCTTTTTTATTTTTGTCGTACAAATATCTCATTTATTTTATCAAATTTTGGGTGAAAGAAATAAAATTTATTTGAAAAGTAAAATAGCTGATGCAGGTTTATAAGTTTGGAGGGGGAATCATTCGGGATGCAACCGCAATCGAAAAGCTGAGGGATTTCCTGGTTCAGAATAAGAATGATAAAGTAATCCTTGTTTTATCCGCTATTGACAAGACAACGAATAAATTAGAAAAATTAATCAGCGAGTTTTTACACGAAAAATCCCAGTTTTATAAATCATTCAATCAAATAAAGGAATTTCACCACGGGCTGATTAATGCATTGAATTTCAATAGTTCGGGAGCAGTTGAAAAAAATATCCATGATTTATTTGATGAATTAAATGCTAAATTCAATGATTATAAGCAGCAAGAGTTTGATTTTCTTTACGACCAGCTTGTATGCTTTGGAGAGTTAATTTCAAGCAAATTAATTAGTTGCTATTTAACAGACCAGGAAATTGATAATAACTGGTTTGACATCAGAGCATATTTGAAGACATCCGATTTATATCGAAATGCCGAGGTGAAGGAAGATGTTTCCAAAGGCCTTCTCAATCAATATATCCAGGAAAATACTTCCAGGCTTTATATAACACAGGGTTTTATTGGATCAAGCGAACAAGGACATTCAACAACTCTTGGAAGGGAAGGTTCTGATTATACAGCTGCCTTAATAGGAAACTTCACACATGCAGAGAAAGTGGTTTTATGGAAAGACGTAAAAGGAATTTACAATGCGGATCCCAAGAACTATGAAAAAGCGATCCTGATCCCTGAATTGAGTTATGATGATGCCCTGGAATTAACCAAATTGGGCTCTAAAGTCTTACATTACAAGTCCATCAATCCTTTAAAAGAGTTAAATATTCCCCTGGAGGTAAAACTATTTGACCTGGCTGTAGAAAGTGGCAGCCGCATTTGCTCAGAGGCACATCCCATTAAGCACATTCCTATTATTGTACATCGCTTCAATAAGTATGTATTAAAGATTAAATCCACACCTAAGAAGGGATTTAGCAAGAAAGACGAACAATATATTCTTGACTCCATCTCTGATACTCGCCTGGTCATTAATTTTCATGTCACTAAGGGATCGGTGAAATATGTTTGCTTAAATAATTTCCCTGAGTTAATTCTCAGAATCATGGTGCAATTGAGCAAATATTACCATATTGAAGTTTTTGACCAGGTGTGCATGATAAAAGTGAAAAACGGCAGGCAGGAAATTATTGATCATTTGTCGGAGGGAAAAGATTTGTTAATCAGTGAATTGCACGATCATATTCATTATCTATTTTACACCTGAAATATCATTCCGCTTTAGTTATCCAGATGTTAAAAAATAATCTTATTTTTGCACAAAATTTTGAGATATGAGTATCAATAGTTTGACTAGGAAACAGATGAGATTAATGGATCGGTTGAAGAAAAGAAAAACTTTGCTTAAAAAAAGTGCTTCTTATGGTTTCATCAAGCCGGATGACTGGGGGCCAGCTGAAGACAAAGGAAAAGTGAAATCCAAAGTGAAAGATACAGAACAGGAAACTCCTGTGGAAGCTAAAAAAGAGGTAGAAGCAACTATTGTGGAGGAAGAAGAAAAAGCTGCTAAGAAGACAAATAAAGCAAAAGCTGATGATCAATAATCTTTAATCATTTTAAAATAAAACTCCTGCATTTATGCCGGAGTTTTTTTTTGATCTTATTATTCATATCCGAGCAATTTAATGGCTGTTTCAATTTCCGGCTCTTTTGCAGCATTATAATTCACCTTCAGATTATAACCAAAAATACGAGCAAGACCCTGCCAGAATGCAGCGGTGAGTCCGCTTCTATACTCATGAATAATAGAATAAGAAGTTTTGCCCGTTTCCCTGTCGATTAATTTTATTAACAATTTGCCCTGTGAAAAAGTCATTTTCCTGATATCAATTTCAAATTCATCAATCAGTTTTTGCTCCTGGATTTTGTAATATTTTTTGCGCAATTTTTCATCTTCAATTCCAACAAGTGACCTGTCAATGTCCATTAATCGTGCACTTGCAATTTTTGCATAAGGCATCACTATTCGTATATTTCGTATAAGTTTGTCATTTCTGTTATACCACCTCCGCATTCTTGGTGACATGCGTGCGCTCACCTTGAACTCAGCCAACTGAATATAGGCAACAGTGTCTCCATTTTCAATAACAGCAGGCAAAACCTGGTATTTCTGAGCTCTTGCTGAGATATTCAGAAATATCAAAAAAGATATGAAAAAAACTTTTTGCATTTAGCCTTAAAATGTCAAAATATATGCCATTCATTTCGCATTAAAGGTTCAGTTTCAGACCGGCAATAAAATGAAAACCCCTCAAACTATAATTATTCCAGTAGCTGTATTTATTATTTAGAATATTATTGAATTGAAAGAACAATCCAAATTTATCTGAGAATTTGTAGGTAATACCGAAGTTCAGATCATTTACAGCCTGGAGTAAAATCGGATCAGGATTTAATATGAGGGAGTCAGGCCATACTTTAGCATATCGTTTGCCCAGTATAAAATAATCCAGGTTGAAATAAATTTTATTTTGGATATGGTATTTTGCAGAAAATTTAAAGTCAAGATCCGGAAGGTGCCATGGAAGTTCCTCAGGCGGACTTTGATCGTAATTATAATAATTCACACTGGCAAATAATAGAAGATCTTTGATCACGTTCATCTCTATTTCGCCATGCAGCTTAGTCAAGTTCGTATTGGACGAATCATATACAGTCAGGAACCTCTCAGTATGTGTTGCATCGTTCACAAAAAGTAAAAGATTTTCCATGTTATGATAAGAAATGCTTGTTTTGTATCTGAATTTCTCATGAACGCTTCCCTTTAAGCCGGCAAATAATTCGAATTTATTGTTGGTATTTCTCAGGCTGAAATTTGAAGCTACAAAGGGATTGTAACTGGCTACGCTTTTATAGGTGTTTTCCATTAAACCTCCATTAATCCCTGCAAAGCCATAAACAAAATTGCTGGCCAGTCTTCCTTCGATTTTTGCGATCGGGTAAAAATGTGTTTTGGAGCCGATGGTATCTATTTCGGTGGGAGCATCAAACCCAATTTCAGCAACCCAATTGTCCCTGATAAAAAGATACTTTGCATTAATATCAAAATAAGTCCTGCTTAAGCCGGGATTTGAATTAATAAAATATTGGTTGACAGTGGCTTCAAAACGGATGGGATTGTTCCTGAAATATTGCTCAATTTTCCCATTAAAAGAAATGCCCGTTTCATTCAATCGGAAATAATCACTGAAGTTATAAAAAGTAAGTTGAGTCCAGTACCTGATATTATTTCGCCTGGACAATTCATTGGTAAATTTCAACTTAAAACCTGCATCCAAAAAATTCTGCCTGATCATGTCAGCATTCAATGTATCAAAATTAACTGAGTCTGACGAACTGAAACCATAATGATGATGCCTGTTGTTATCAATATAGACACCAGCTGAAAGAGTATTCTTTCTGAAATCCACATGTCCGTTTATCTCCAACAATTGTTCAGATACATTGGAATATTTAACAGTTGATTTTCCGGAATTGTGCAAAGCGTGAATGCTGAGCGATCTATCTCTGAGTTTGGTGGTATTGAATACACCCTCTACAAGAAGCTGGTTGTAGTTGCCAAAGCCTGCTTTTAAATAATAGTGATCCAGCTTCGTTCTCCTGGGTGATTTGAATTTCAAAGCGGGAAGTTTCTCCAGTGTTTCCTGTTCTACCGGAAACAAGGTGGATTTCACCCTGTATGTGATTTGGGGCCTTACAACCTCTGCTTTTTCATTGACAGGAATGATATCCAGTTTTATGGCATCTGTTAGTTTGGGAATGTATTTCATCCTGATGACCAGAGTTTCATTGTAAATCTTATTAGTATCCTGGCCAATACTCAGAAGCGGGAGCAAGAATGCAAACACAAATAGGGATTTATGCATCATTCTGAATAGCTTATTTTGATTTATTGCCTTACTTTTCATTGTCCATTTCAAATTCTTCTTCATCTTCATCCTTGTTGTTTTGCTCCATGCTTTGTTCGAGAGCGATTACTTCTTCCAGTTTTTGCCTGGCCAGCTGATTGATCTCCTCACCGGGAAAATTATCTATTATACTTTGCAATGTTGATTTAGCCTGGAAGAAATCCCCCATTTTTACAAAAACATCTGCTAAAAGAATAAATCCTTTGGCAACATAATAATCGTTGTTTGAGAAATCATCTTTTAATTCCAGTATGCTTGTAAGAGCTTCATCATAATTCTCCTTGAGATAATAAATATAAGCTGACAAATACTTTGATTCGGCTCCTATATTCCCTGAATTGTATTTATAAACCTGTGTTAAGGAGGCCATTGCCTGGTCGAGTTGTAAAAGTTTTAAATTGGATTTTCCCGCATAATAATAAGCCTCAATTTTATCTTCCTGTTTGGCATAAGCCAGGTTAAGTACTTTCTCTGTCATCATCAGGCATTCCTGGTATTCCTGTAATTTAAAATAACATCTCATTTGTCCCATTGCAGACAGGAGGACATTCTCCCGGATAATAGCGATTTCTTCCAGCTGCCTGAAGCGCATCAGTGCTTTTTCAAAACTGGATTTAGCATAAAATATTTCTGCGGATCCTTTCAGTGCTTTTTCAACAAATTCATTCGGGCTCATATGGTTTACGGCTTCGAAATGCATGAGCGCCAAATCTTTTTGATTCAGCATATGAGCAGAATTCGCCAGGTAATAATTCGCATTTACTGCAAAATAACCTTCCGGGTATTTCTGCAGATACTTTTGCAGATTCTTAATCGCATTTTCATAATCATTTTTCTTAACAAAGCTGAAAGCAGAATGATATAAAGTCGAATCCTGGAAAGATTTTGTCAGGTTCTTTTTGGGAACCAGTGTGAGTACTTCTTCTCCTTTTCCCTGGTCAATTAGAATTTCCCTTGCAGCTGTAAAAGCTTCTTTTGCTTCTTCAGAGTAAGGATATTGTCTGATAATGGCTTTAAACTGGTTCAATGCCTTTTCAATGTTATTCAAATTGTAATGAGCAAGTCCAATTTTGAGCAGGGCAGCCGTGTAATAGGGACTTCTTGGGAATTCCTGGATAAGATAATTGAATTTGTTTTGTGATTGTGCATATTTGCCATCTATAAAAAGCATGTTAGCTATTTCGTAGAGGGCATCATCCAGATAGGGAGAATTCTTAAAGCGATTACTCAATTCATTTAAAACGGACAATTTCTCTGTGTCCTTATTTTGCAAACCCAATATGGTCGCCTTCTGGAACAGGGCATAATCCACTTCCTGTTTCCTCTTGCTGATCGTCCTGTTATAATAGGTAAGTGCTTGAACATAGTCGGTTTGGGCCATATAGCAATCCCCGATGCGAACAATTGCATCATGATAACGAACAGAATTCGTGTTGTCAGTTTCAAGACTTGCATATTTATCAAAATTGACCCTTGCATCGTTGAATTTTTCCAATTTAAAAAAGGTGTAGGCAATATTGTAATAGGCAATGCTGTAATAAGGGGTTTTTCTTGATTCGCTGATCCAAAGGAAATTGGTATACTCTCTTTGTGCAAATTCGTATTCTTTGAGCTGGTAATAGTTTTCTCCCAACCAGAAATAAGCCAGGGCTTTGTACTTTTTATCCTGCCCTGATTGAATGGATTTGATCAGATACACTTTGGATTTGGAATAATCTTTATTTTGAAAAAATTCCAGTCCGTAATAGTAGGTCAACTTTTGATAGGATCTATTGAGCGCGTCATTCCTGTTGGCCAGGCTTTCAATAATGGATATGGCTTCTTTGTAGTTGGTGGTATTTTCCAGGATCTGGCTCATTAATGTTTTTGCATCATCCTGCAATGAAGAGGATGGATAATCCATTATGAAAGATTTAAGGGCAGTAATGGCCTCTCGGTCAAATCCCAGCTCATAAGATAATTTGGCATAGTTTAATGCGGCAATTTCCTGTATGCTTTGATCAAATTGCAGTTTGGCAACAAAACTATACATATTGCGTGCTTTATACATATCCTCTGTGGCCAGGTAGGATGTGGCTAATAGAAATGCTACATTTTGTCCAAATTTGTTTTCCTCAATTTTGATGTATGTAAATTCCTTAATGGCCTTGCTAAATTCTTTGTTTTTGTATAAACAATAGCCATAGCTGTAATGGTCGCTTTCCGTAAACTTATGGGAGGAACTTTTCAATTCATCATAGTATAAAATCGCTTTTGAATAATCTTTTTGCTGGAAAAAAGCCTCAGCCATAAATGATTTTATTTCTGTAGCTTTTTCCACTTTGGACTGGCTAAGGGCTTTTTCCCCGAATGAAATTACTTTTTCATATTTATGCAAACTGAGATAAATATGAGTGATATAAACAGGCACAATGCTTTTAAAATTATGATCATCCTGAATGGTCAGGAAATGTTCAAGTGCTTTTTCATACTTGGCTTCCTGGTAATAAATATAGCCCATATAATAAATCGCCATATCTCTGTAAGTACTCGGGGAATTATCAATTCTCGAAAATGCCAGTAAGGCTTTATTGAATTCATCTGCCCTGAAATAACAATAACCAAGCATGTAGTAGTAGCTATAAACTTGATCCTTTTTCAATTGCCTTGGATTTTCAAGGCGTTTGAGATAGTCCAGAGCGTTATTATATTTTTTCTTATAGAAGTAATATTTCCCTAGCTCAAAAAAAACGGTGAAATCCTTGTTCTGTTCAGGATATTTTTCAAGATAATCTAAAAATAATTCCTCAGTATTCGTCAAATTCAATTCTTTAGCACTCATGGCTATCAGGAATTGAGATCTCGCTTTGAGCAAATAATCATCACCCTTTTCCAGGTAATTGTTAAACTCATTGATCGCTGCGTTGAATTTTTTTTGAGTGTACAACTCGAAAGCATTGTTGTAGATTTCAACCGGGTCTGTGTCAATTAAGGTTTCTTGAGCATGTATTGTATTTAATAACAGGATAGCGGCAAAGCATGAAATGAAAATCTTACCTAATGCTTTAGTCATTTGATTACAGTGGTTTAAATTTGAACTAAGGGTCAAAATTAGAGGGATTGCTATTGCTCTTTTTTTTATTTTATTCACATATTCACATAGAATTTGATGAACCCGCTAATCTAATTAAATTAGCAGTTCAGATGAACATCCTCTGTTTTTGTGTAAATAACGATTCATGTCGAAAATATTAGTAACAGGTTCCAATGGTCAATTAGGCAGATCGATTAAAAGCTTTGAAGCTCTTTATCCTGATTGCGATTTTATCTTTACTGATATCGATGAATTAAATATTTGCAATCCGGATCAGATCGACCAATTCTTACAAGATAAACGTTTTGATTACCTGATAAATTGTGCTGCCTACACAGCGGTCGATCAAGCAGAAACAGATTATAAGAATGCACTGATGCTAAATGGTACTGCTTGTTTGCATCTTGCTGAAGCATGTAAGAAGCATATTGTTTCTCTCCTTCATATTTCGACTGATTTTGTATTCGATGGAACTAAAAATCAACCTTACACAGAAACAGATGTTCCAAATCCCATATCAGCATACGGCCGGTCTAAATTAGTTGGTGAAAATCACATTCAACAGCTTTCTGATGATTTTATCATTATCCGAACAGCCTGGCTTTATTCCGATTATGGCCATAATTTCGTTCATACTATCAGGAAGTATGGCAGGGAAAAAGGAAGTCTCCAAGTAGTTCATGATCAATTGGGATCACCTACCTATGCATCAGATTTAGCACTTGTGATCCTTGAAATGATCAATCAGGATTGTCCTCATAAAGGATTTTATCACTACACCAATGAAGGCGTCATATCCTGGTATGAATTTGCCAATGAAATAATTCAGTTGTCCGGAATTAACTGTGAAGTAAATGCCATCCCGGGAATGGAATATCCAACTGCTGCCACAAGACCGGCATACAGTGTGCTGGATACTACTAAAATAAAAAAAGATTACGAGCTGGAAATCCCATTCTGGAGAAACAGTCTAATCAAATGTATTGAAAATCTAAAAAAAGAATCGATCTCATGACAGCAATTGAAAAAGAGATAATGGAGCGGGTGAATAGCTGGCTGGAAGGAAATTTTGACGATGAAACCAAAAGTTCTATCAGGGAAATGCTCAACAACAATCCGGAAGGAATAATTGATTCTTTTTATACTAACCTGGAGTTTGGAACAGGAGGAATGCGTGGGATAATGGGTCCTGGAACGAACAGGATGAATGTTTACACAGTAGGAATGGCTACCCAGGGATTAGCGAATTACCTGAAAAAAATGTTTCAAAAACAGGAAATTGCTGTTGCTATAGCTTATGATTGCCGAAATAATAATACGGTATTTGCCAACACAGCCTCCAATGTTCTTTCAGCCAATGGAATAAAGGTCTTTATTTTTGACGACTTGCGTCCCACACCGGAATTGTCATTTGCCGTCAGGTATTTAAAATGCCAAAGCGGGATTGTCATCACGGCATCTCACAATCCTAAAGAATACAATGGCTACAAAGTGTATTGGGATGATGGGGCTCAACTGGTTGATCCGCATGACAAAAATGTAATGGATGAAGTATTGGCAATTCAGTCTTTGGATGAAGTTCGGTTTGAAGGAAATCCTGGCCTGATCTTTAAAATTGGTCCTGCAATCGATAAAGCCTTTTTGAAGGAAGTCTCTGCACAGGCTTTGAATCCTGGGGTAAGGGGGAAAGAAAATATTAAAATAGTATTTACTCCATTGCATGGTACCGGAGGTGTATTGATCCCACCCTTTTTAATAGATTCAGGTTATATTCAGACGCATGGCGTGGAAGAACAAATGATCCCAGATGGTCATTTTTCAACTGCCAAATCACCCAATCCTGAAGAAGCTGCAGCATTGGAAATGGCCATAAAAAAGGCAAAGCAGATAGATGCTGATCTTGTTATGGCGACTGATCCCGATGCTGATCGAATTGGTATTGCCATAAAAGATTTAAATGAAGAATATATATTGTTAAATGGAAACCAGACAGGAGCAATTCTTGTTAAATACTTGCTGGATGCCTGGTTGAAAAAGAACAAGTTCAAAGGGAATGAAATGACGGTCAAGACTATTGTTACTTCAGAATTATTGAAGGAAATATCTGACAGCTATGGGGTAGAGCAATATGATGTGTTGACAGGTTTCAAATGGATAGCGGATGTAGTAAAAAGGCTGGAAGGCAATAAAAAGTTCATTGTTGGATTGGAGGAAAGTTTTGGATATATGATAGGTGATTTTGTGAGGGATAAAGATTCAGTTACGACAGCATTACTCCTTGCAGAAATGGCAACCATAGCTGCTAATGAAGGCAAAAGTCTTTTTGATCAACTGGTTGAAATATACCTGGAATATGGCTTTTATAAAGAGGGACTGGTTAATGTGAAAAAAGAAGGAAAAACAGGAGCTGAAGAAATTGTGAAGATGATGGAAGATTTCAGGAAAAATCCTCCAAAAAAGATAGCTGGATCAAAAGTGGATGTTATTAAGGATTACCAGTCACTGGAATCTAAAAATCTGAATGAAAATACAATTAAAAGAATTGAGCTGCCCAAATCCAATGTATTGCAATATATTACGGAAGACGGGACTAAAATTTCTGTAAGACCATCGGGTACAGAACCTAAAATAAAGTTCTACGTGAGTGTAAGAGAGAATTTGAATCGAAAAGAAGATTTTGAGAAGGTGAACAGTCTGCTGGATGAAAAAATCAAAAAAGTATTGATTGATTTGGGTTTGTAGCCTCTCATGTTTTCACTTACAGAAGACACTGACAGGTATTTTCTAAGTTTGAAATATTATTTGTCAGTGTTCTTTTAAGTAGACACTTAGAGGACATAAGGTCAAAAAAAGTACATTATTTACTTCTTTTCACACAGTATTGATGCTGAAAATCTGAACATATAGTTCAAAATTAATTTTATGTGTATTGCCTAAAAGCTGTGTTTTGAGCATTAATATGCTATAAACAAGATCTTATTTAATAAATATTCATTAAATTTACAAGATCGAATCTAAATAAAAGAAGTAGATTTGATTAATAATAAAAACCACAATGATGAAAAATTTTACTTTCTTATTTGTATTTCTCTTATCATTAACGCTCTCACAGGCAAAGGATGTTTCCATTAAAGTAATTAATGACAATGTCGTGCCATTAACCGTTTGGATGGGTTCTATTTCATCAAAGGATAATGTCTATACGGATGATGAGATAGTGCAGTTAAGCGATCAATTAAGCGTTAAACCCAATAAAAGACAACTGGCTGCAGGTAAAAAGCTTCAAAGCAACCAGAAAGGTCTGTCCAAAGGGGATGTTTTCATCGCTTATGGCATGTTTGAGGGTGGTGGCAGAACCGTGGTCAAGCGTTTTTTTATTAAGGAGCTGGAGGCTCGTTTAACGATCACCTTCGATAAAATTGAATTATACATGCCTAATAAATCATATATTAATATTGTCAAGGAGCTTAAAAAAACAGATGACTTAGGAGAGGGTGTAGCTGTTAAAAATACTCAAATGATAGGGATGTTTTTGTTTTATAATGTTCAGGCTGAAACATATACGGATGTTTTTTTACTTGATCCTGCCAATAAGATTGCCCTGAATGATCCTATTTCAAGTAGTAATGAGGTCGGTGACTTTTTATTGAAAGATGCAACCGCCCCTTTCATGAGCGAAAAGGGTAAACTCCGTCGGAAAATACCTGAAGAAACAGAAGAAATATTTAATCAGGTCACTTTCCCGGGCTATAGTTCCAGAACTCAATTATTCGGAGACAAGCAATTCAGATTCCTCACATGGTCTGTTACAAACAGCCAGGTTCTGGAGGCTAAAATTGGCAAACAAGAATTTTTACCGCTATTTAATTCCTGTTCAGAGATAGACAAAAAGTATGTATACAGGAAGTTCATGGACCAGGTAAATAAAGAGGTGGATGCCAGATATCATTTGATTTATATTACCGCTATGCGAAAATCTGATAAGATTGAAATCATATCTTCCGGATACAATACACTAAATGAAAAAGATGAATTGTTTGACAATGATATTAAAACATTAAGCAATGCTTACCGCTTGAACGATAATAAGGAAGTAGTATTTATGCAGGAAAATATGATTAGCTATGTGAATGGACAGGACATTACTCCATTACTGTATTATGTGGTCGGAAAAACGGGGAATTTTTCGGCAACAGAGTTCTATGCGGATAATCTGGTAAACCTTTACGAGGAATTAGGAAATTATATTGAACTTCCGCAACTTGATATGGATGTGATCAGCCTTTATGATCCGGCTTATTCAATTTCCAAGGTCAAAGAATATTTAAATGATCCTAAAATTTTAAAAACAGTTGAAAGCAGGCTGAAAGCAGACTTGCCGATTCCTATTCCGGTTGAAGCAATCCAGGCGGCAGACAAGAAACTGGATAAAAAATAATTTTAAAACCCTCTCCACTTGTATTTACCGGATTGAACGAATTAAATCCATGTTCAATTTCTTTGATGTTCTTGTAAGAATCTATGCTGTTTAATTCCTTCCATTTTCTCGTTTTTTTCCTGGGGATTAATTTCTTGTTTTTTACATTACCACAGCGAAGCAGGTGGCTCTTGCTTCTTGTTGCTTCCTATGTATTTTACATGTTTTGGATGCCCTCTTATGCTTTATTGCTGTTTCTCAGCACATCCACTGTGTATTTAACGGCCTTGCTAATGGCCGGGATTCATGAAAAGAAGAAACGTAAAAAGTATTTATGGATCTCTGTACTTGTCAATCTCGGGCTTTTGTTCTTTTTCAAATATTTTAATCTCTTCAGCGATTCAGTGATAGGATTATTCAGTATCCTGGGCTTGCATTTAAATTCACCCACCCTGTCTATTTTGCTTCCTGTTGGGATCTCATTTTACACCTTCCAGGCATTGGGCTATTCCTTTGAAGTTTACCATGGAAGGCAAAAGGCTGAAGCGCATTTCGGACATTTCGCACTCTTTGTATCATTTTTTCCGCAATTGGTGGCAGGCCCTATTGAGCGATCCAAAAACTTACTCCCTCAAATAAAATCCCTGGATGCCCAATTTGAATACAATCGGGTAAGCTCTGGTTTGAAATTGATTTTATGGGGATTCTTTAAAAAAGTGGTAGTGGCAGATAACCTGGGAATCCTGGTGAATGAGATTTATGATCATCCGGATTTATACGGAGGTTTATCCTTTGCCATAGCCAGTATACTTTTTGGATTTCAAATTTATTGTGATTTTGCAGGATATTCTGATATCGCCATCGGAACAGCCAGGATAATGGGAGTGAGGCTTATGCTGAACTTCAGAACTCCTTTTTTCTCCACTTCAGTTTCTGATTTCTGGAAACGATGGCATATTTCCTTATCCACCTGGTTAAGGGATTATTTATTTCTTCCCCTTGCATGGACATTTTCAAAAAAACTTAAAAAAGACAAATATGGATTGCTGAAGTCGAATTCCATCATTTATATTTCAGCCATTCTACTCACTTTTGCACTGACAGGTTTATGGCATGGTGCGCAATGGACATTTGTATTATGGGGTTTAATTCATGCCCTTTATCTATTGCTTGAATTTTTTACAAAAAAACATCGCAAAAAACTCTTGTCGTTCTTCGGTATTTCAAAAAAGTCTTACGGTATTAAATTCCTTTCCATCCTGTTCACCTTTAGTCTGGTTTCCTTTGCATGGATATTTTTCAGGGCCGGATCCGTGTCAGAAGCATTTCACATAGTAAGTAAAATATTTTCCCACTGGGAATATAATATCTATCCCCTACTCGACAAAGGCTTTTATGTTCTGGGTGGCTTATTCTCACTGCTTTTGCTATTTATTGTTGAATTGTTCATGAAAAACAAGCCCTTTGAAGAATTATTTCTCAATCGTCCACGATTTATTCGCTGGTCTTTTTACTATTTGCTGCTAACTCTTATCATTTTTATGGGGTATTTTGGTGATGTTGAATTTATTTATTTTCAGTTTTAATGAAATTATTTTTCAAACGCATATTGATCTTTTTCGGTTTTATCATCCTGTTTTATAGCAGTTTAGAAATATGGAGCAGGAAGGTTTTTTTGACAGAAACCGATCTTCATCTCAAATTCAGTTCATTGGAGAAAGTGAAAGACTCCATTGAAATCCTTGCCATAGGAAATTCCCATCTTGAAAAAGGATTGAATCCATCTTTTTTTAATAAAAAAGCATTCAACCTGGCATATAGTGCACAAGACCTTTATTACGACAATCAACTGTATAAGCACTATATAGAAGAAATGCCACAATTAAAATACCTGATCATTGGAGTCGATTTCCTTTCCTTCGGTTATGACGAGAGTAAAAACTCCATGTATTATGTAAGGGATTATAACAAAGAATTGAACATCAGGCCACGAAATGGAATTTCATACCTTTATCTTTTGAATCATTCCATTTTTTGGATAAACCGGCTTAAGTTCATTCGTTATGTGTTCAATGGATTTCCAGCAAAAAACAAGCATTCGTATTCAGATGCTTACCTCCTTCCCGATGTACACAGGATGGAGCCTGTGCTAATGGGAAGTGGTTACCGAGCCACCTGGAGTTTTATGAGTGAATCTGAATTGATCAAAGATGCAATGATCACCTCTGCCCGGGGAATCTCACTTTATAATTCCTCCATTGAAAACGAAAACATCCGTTATCTAAGTGAAGTAATAGGTTTAGCATATCGCAGAAATATCAGGATTTTCCTGCTGTCAGCACCGGTGAGTTCAGCTTATAAGAATTCCTTTCCCGAGGAAATGCAATCGCATTTCTTGTCTTTGATAAATATCATACGGATGCATTATCCTGAAGTGTCATATATAAATGCGATGGATCATTTCATACAAAGAAAAGAGGTATTCTACAATTCAGATCATCTCAACGAGAAAGGTGCTGCCGAGTTTACTCCTTTTCTGGAAGAATTAATTTTGAATAATCAGGTGATTTCCCCGTATAATTATGCGGACTAATGTGCTTTAAATAAGTCTTAATTTCTTCTTTAATATCCAGTTTGTCAATAAAATCGTGTAATTCAGCTTTTCCTATTTTCTTATTTTTTCGTGTTAATTCCTTTAATGCTTCATAGGGTTCGGGATAGGATATTTTTCGCAGCACAGTCTGAATGGCCTCTGCCACCACTACCCAGTTATCTTCCAGGTCTTCATAGAGTTTGTCTTTGTTCAGAGTTAATTTACTGAGTCCTGTTGCCAGCGATTTTAATGACAGGATGGAGTGAGCTATGGGCGTTCCAATTATCCTCGTAACGGTGGAGTCCGTCAGGTCACGCTGCAACCTGGAAACAGGCAGTTTGGCACTTAAATGTTCAAACAGCGCATTGGCTATTCCGAGGTTTCCTTCTGCATTTTCAAAATCAATGGGATTCACTTTATGGGGCATGGCAGAAGATCCCACTTCTCCTTCTTGGATAGTTTGAGTGAAATAATCCATAGAAATATAGGTCCACATGTCTTTTGAGAAATCCAATAAAATAGTGTTAATCCGCTTCATGATGTCGAACATGGCTGCCAGGTTATCATAATGCTCTATTTGAGAAGTAAATTGTTGGCGTTCCAATCCAATTCTTTCAAGAAACATATTGGCAAAAGCGATCCAGTCTGATTCGGGATAGGCTGCATAATGGGCATTGAAATTTCCGGTAGCACCACCAAATTTACCCTGAATGGGAATATGGGAAAGCAATTTAAGTTGTTCCTGAATTCGTTCTACAAATATTTTTATTTCTTTCCCCATCAAGGTCGGACTGGCAGGCTGACCATGAGTCCTGGATAGCATAGGGATGTGCTGCCAGTCAATCGCCATGTCCTGTAAGTGGTTAGCCAGGTTGGTTAGCTCAGGTAGGTAGACATGAAATAAGGCATCCATCAACATCAAGGGAATTGCTGTATTATTAATATCCTGGGAGGTTAAGCCAAAATGGATGAATTCTTTGAATTTACCCCAGCCATTTTCTTCAAATTTTTCTTTCAGAAAATACTCAATTGCTTTTACGTCATGATTTTTAAGTGCTTCTATTTCCTTGACATGGATGGCATCATCTATCGTAAAGTTTTGGTGAATATTACGGATTTTTGCGAAATCCTTCTTGTCAAATTCTTCTAATTCATCCAAAAAATTACACAATGAAATGAAATATTCGATCTCAATGAACACCCGGTATTTGATCAGGGCATACTCTGAGAAATAGGTGGAAAGTTCGCTTACCTTGCTTGCATAGCGTCCATCGATAGGGGAGATTGCCTGAAGATTATAACTTTTCATGGATTTATTTCAATTAGTAGATTCCAAGCCTAAAATTTTAGGAATGCAAAGTTACAAAAAAACAATTGTTAATGTCTGGTTTACAGCCCTGTGAGATCAGAATCATGCATTTACCAGCAAAATAAATGAATTCTTTTATTAATATGAGACTTTTGCTGGCATCAATCTTGTAAAATGCAAGTCCAGTTTAAAATCCCCTTGATGAAAATTTATTATAAACTGCTTATTATTTTATTTTTATTCAGCTTTTCTGCCTCACCCAAACTGGAAATCAAAATACTCAATTTTGATCAGTTCAAATCCTATTTGCATAAAGATGATGGACAGGTGTATGTCATTAATTTCTGGGCAACCTGGTGCAAACCTTGTGTGGAGGAACTCCCCGCTTTCGAAAAATTAAATGCAGAATACAGGCAAAATGGAGTAAAAGTGATTTTAGTCAGCTTGGATGAAATCGAATTAGTGGAGACCAAATTAAAATCCTTTATTTCAAAAAAAGGTTTAAAATCAGAGGTCATATTACTGGATGATCCGGATTTTAATTCCTGGATAAACCAGGTCAATTTAAAGTGGACAGGGGCTATCCCGGCAACCCTCGTTTACAAAGGGAAGAATAGCAGTTTTCATGAAGGATCATTGGATTATAAACAACTTCTTAAAATGGTAAAATCTAAACTTTAAAAATGATGAAAACTTTAATATTATCAATATTTCTACTCGCTATATTTTCAAATGTTCAGTCACAGGGATACTCCATTGGTGATCGTGCTGAAGATTTTAAACTCCTGAATATTGATGGGAATCATGTGTCAATGAGTGATTATCCGGAAGCCAAAGGAATTATTGTCATTTTCACCTGCAATCACTGTCCTTATGCAAAAAAATATGAGCAAAGGATTATCGACCTGGATAAGAAATACAAAAGCCAGGGTTACCCGGTGATCGCCATTAATCCGAATGATCCGAAAGTAGTAGCTGCAGATAGCTATGATAAAATGAAAGAAAGAGCAAGAGAAAAAGGATTTACATTTCCTTACTTGTTCGATGCCAAACAAAAAGTATATCCTGTCTATGGAGCAAAAAAAACTCCACATGTCTATTTGCTGAAGAAAAGTGGAAACGACTTCCATGTGGCCTATATAGGTGCAATTGATAACAATTATTCAGATGCGGATAAGGTAACAGAAAAGTATTTGGAGAATGCTATTGAAGCTTTGCAGGAGAATAAAAATCCGGATCCGGCCGTTACGAAAGCAATAGGTTGTTCAATAAAAACAAGGAAGAAGTAGTACAGGATTCGTTCACGAATCAAAATATTTTAAAAAAAGCTTCAGTTATCAGCTGAAGCTTTTTTTATAAATTCTGAATTCTTAAAACTTATAGGAGAATCCTACTCCCACTAATTCTTTGAACTGCACCCGGTCTTTTTCAACTCCAGTTTCATCGGCTATCATGATATCCTTATCATAAATCAGCAAGCTGTTGATGCTGGCAGAAATGTATTTGTTGATTTTCATGGCAATCAGCACTTCCCAGTTCACGTCTATCCAGGATGGATTTTCTAAATAATTGGAGAACAGGTCTAATTTAGTCAGGAAATTAACATTTTTTCCCAGGTCTTTTTTGTACATAAACTTGGCAAATCCTCCAAATTCAAAACGAATATTTTCTCCAGGGCCTACACCAAATGCTCCAGCATCTGCTAATTCCTGGGCCATGACAAAGGTTGTTTTTCCTGTTAAAGGAGATATAAACATGCTGAAATTTGCATTGGGTTTAAAATCCATACCCAGTGAAGCAGTTAAGTAGGCAGGTGCCAGAAAAGCAGATATGCGGACAGAATCATTTGGGTATTTGAAACCATCGTTCATTTGAGATTTGAAACTTAATAAACCGCTGTAATACCAGTTTTCAAAAGCATGCCGACCATACTTTGAGGACAATTCGATCCGGTCGTCTGCTTTACGCATATCCGCATCCCCCTGTTTGATAATGCCATATGCCAGATCCAGGGTATTATCCCAGGTTGTCTTGTCTTTTTTATAGTTTGCAAAGAGGTTAAACATCCCATTTACAGATATGGAATTCTCTCCACCTGCTGCCCAATTGGTGAGTGTCAATTGGTTGATCATCAAAGAACCTGAACCTCCTTTGGTCCAATTCTTAACGGGTTCATCCTGTTGTGCCTGAATAGATGTAAAAGCAAACAGGATCAATAAAATTGTGATTGTTTTTTTCATGATTTTTTTTAATTAGTATTGAACATTTTAATTATTTCGAAGAAGAGAATGCCTGATCCTTATTTGTTTTTTTGATTAGGAATTTCCCTGGAATCTTCGTTTTCCCTTTTTAAAAGGAGTTTCACTATATGATAAAATTGTGCCAAAATAAATTAGGTATCTGTAATCAAATAAGTATCTGTAATCAAATAAGTATCTGTAAATATATAATATTTTATTGATTTTGTTTTTATTGCCTATTCTATATTCAAGAAATTAATCTCTTTTTTGGGATTATTCTTAATAATGATACTGGCTGAGAAGGGAATGTCCCATAGATTATTTACAGGCTATTATGATTATATTTGCTCAAAAAAGAAATGATATGAAATATTTGATGTTTTCATTTTTTTCCCTTCAATTATTTTTTTCTGCTTTCCCGCTAAAAGCCCAGGATATTCCCAATGCAGCTATGGAAAACTGGATCAAATATGTTGTTTATGAAGAACCCCAACACTGGACGACACCCAATCAGGCGACTTCCCCATTATTGGTATTTTCAGTAAATAAAGAGGCCACAGATGTTCATTCCGGAGATTATGCAGCCAGGCTGGAGAGTATACCCATTCTGGGTGGACAGGCTGTTGTTCCTGGTTTTATGACCATAGGCGGATTTGAAGTAAATACCTCTACAATGGAACATAAATTATTTGGGGGAATCCCTTTTAGTAAAAGGCCTTTGCGACTAAAAGGCTATAACAAATACTGGCCCCAGGCCAATGATAAATGGTTTATTTCAGTCAGCTTATTTAAGCATGACAGCATCCTCCAGGAGCCGGATACGGTCGGAATTGGATTTTATGAAAGTGGCCTAACAGATAGTGTATGGACCCCTTTTGAAGTGTATATCAATTATTGGTCACAGGATGATCCGGACAGCATGAATATAGTTATACTAACATCGAACAGTGTAAGTCCGCCAGCGGGTTCGCTTCTATTGATAGATAGCTTATGGTTTGATTATGAAACGAGTAGTGTGCCTGAAACTCAAAATGACGACCGCTTCGAACTATATCCTAACCCGTCATCAAATTTGGTTTTTATAAAACAGGCCAGGGCCGGGAAATCAAAAGTCATAATCCATAATCTCTATGGACAAAAAGTGCATGAACAGACCATATTTGAGCCTGAATCCATTATTGAAATGGGGCAGCTACCGAAAGGGATTTATACCCTCAGCTGTATTTCCCATGATGGAATAACTCAAAAAAAGCTGGTTTTGAAATAAATTAAGCATTATTTCAATCTGCCTGATCTTATTATTTTCCCAGTAGCCAAATTAAAATATGTTCAAATCCACATCTGTTTATAAAAAATTCCCGCGCACATTCTGGGTGGCCAACACCATGGAATTATTTGAGCGATGGGCTTATTACGGCATTTTTGCTGTTCTAGCCATTTACCTTACCAGTGCTAAAGACACAGGCGCTTTGGGTTTTACTCATATGCAAAAAGGAGTATTGATGGGAACTTTTGGTGGAATTGTTTACTTTCTGCCTGTCATTACCGGATCGATTGCGGATCGAATTGGTTTTAAAAAAGTACTGATCATGGCCTATTTTGTATTGATTTCAGGCTATTATTTGTTAGGACAGGTGCATTCCTATGCAGCTGTAATGACCGTCCTGGTTTATACGGCCATCGGAGCAGCTTTATTCAAACCGGTTGTTTCTGCCACGATTGCAAAAACAACAACAAAAGAAACATCATCCATAGGTTTTGGAATATTTTATATGATAGTAAATGTGGGTGGCTTTATTGGACCAATAGTGGCTTCCAAAGTCCGAGAGATTGACTGGTCATTTGTCTTTATCGTATCTTCTTTAGCGATTACCCTGAACCTGATCCTGGTAATCCTGTTTTATAGGGAGCCGGATCGAATAAGACAGCCTGGAAATTTGATATCATCGATTGGCAAAATATTTAAAAATATTGTAGAGGTACTTACAGATCTGAAATTTACACTCTTTTTAATCCTGATCGTAGGCTTCTGGATCATGTGGTGGCAATTGTATTTCACCCTCCCCATCTTTATACAGGACTGGACCGACACTACCACCGTTTATCATCTGATCAGTAATATTTCACCCTGGATTGCTTCTAAAATAGGTACTGCCGAAGGGACCATTGCCCCGGAAATGCTGATTAATTTAGACGCCTTTTACATCATCCTGTTCCAGGTATTGATCTCTACCCTTGTCATGAAATGGAAACCCCTGAGTGCCATGATCAGCGGTATATTCGTTGCCACGATTGGTCTAACACTATGGTTTGTTTTTCAAAATGGATTGTTTTTGTTTGCTTCCTTATTAATTTTTGCAATAGGGGAGATGTCGAGTTCTCCGAAGATCACAGAATACCTGGGACGAATTGCTCCAAAGGATAAAGTAGCACTCTACATGGGCATGTCCTTTCTACCGATGGCTGGTGGGAACTTTTTTGGCGGATTGTTATCCGGAAAAGCTTATGAAATGTTCGCTGATAAATTCACTTTCCTGAAAACAGAGCTGTCAAGCAGGGGATTGAGCTTACCGGAAATATCTGAGAATTTTACACAAACCGATTACTGGAACCAGGCTAAAACACTCCTGGATTTTACGGATTCAGAACTGACGCGCTTTCTATGGACAAACTATCATCCCGACCGGATTTGGATCGTTTATACTTCCCTGGGATTATTTACGGGCATAGCCTTGTTGCTTTATGATAAGTTTTTATTGAAGAGTGTAAAGGATTAGCTTACAATACGCATGTGAATGCTTACACTGGAAGCTTATAGGCTCATCCAGCCTGCGGACTTGATGAATTTGTATCTGCAGTTTGATAGGGTAAATAATTTTACTTAGTACTTATGATAAAAACAAGATGAAACGCTTCAAGCGTGGACGCTTGAAGCAGTAAGGGTAAATAATTTTACTCAGTACTTATGATAAAAACAAGATGAACCACTTCAAGCGTGGACGCTTGAAGCAGTAAGGGTTCAGTTATTTCTTTATGATGCTAAAGGTTTTAGGTTCATTACCTGTAATCTCAAGAAAATACACCCCATTTGGCAGGCCTGAAATATCCAGGAAGTTTTCCCGTTTGTCAGAAAGCAGGATTTTTCCCCCGGTATTGTAAACATTGTAGTCAAATAGCGTAGCTGATTCCGTAAAACGAATAATTCCAGTACTTGGATTGGGATAAATTCCTAATTCATCCGGGGCCGGATTACTATCAGGTATTGCTGATGTGCCATTGAGCACAGTAATGGATCCCACCATCCCGAAAGAAACATGGGGTGTACACACATATTGGTAAAGCCCGGCTATCTGTGGAACGTATTGAAAAAAAGTATCAGCAGGTGCCTGCCATATCTGGTCAAAAGAATCTGCTCCCGAAGGAATGTTTGTTGAAGTGATCGTATGAACAGAGGAAGGAACATCCAAGGGGAGCCATTGAACCGTATCACCCAGTTGGATGGTAATGTCAGCCGAAATAAACTGATAATATCCATCCCAGACCCTGACGATGTGAATAGTTGCAAATGATGCAAAAGTTAAAAGCGAGAAGCAAAATAGTATTATTAATTTTTTCATATTTATAAATAATTATGATGCATGAAATCAGGATAAATAAGCTGCAATTGCTGTTTCTGAAATCAACAATGACTGTTTTTATCCCTAGTATTTTTTCCCAAATTTATGTGTATAGCTTACCGATGGAATCATGAGGGCATTCAGACCATTAGCACTTGTATACCAATCACTACCAGAATATTTTGGGGGAATATCATCCATCATCCTGGCAAAGTATGTTAATCCAAACTGCCAACCAATGATGTCTTTGTTTTTATTGATCAGCCGGAAGCCTGTAAATCCCATTAGTAAATTGGTATTTAAACTATAATCTTCATAAAAACTACTGTATTCTCCAGTGCTATCATTATAATGGCTGTAATTAGCTGAATATTTGCCTTTATAATGAATGAAATAATTTTCTGTAATAAAATAAATATAAGGTGAAAGCTGGGCCATAGCAGAAAAACTAACAACTGGCTGGTTAAACTTTTGGTTGAATAGATCTCCTTCAGTAGCAGAAAAATATCCCAATCCCAAAGTCATATTATTTTTTCTTGAGCCATAGGTATAAGTGGCATATGCGAGGTTAGATACAAAATTAACACCCCAGGTACCAAACATCATCATATCTCCAACAGCAATGTGGTTTTTTTCATTTATTGAATAACTGAATTTGGGTGTGATATAAAAAGGGATGCCTAAAATTGAAGTTCCCATACCCACTGAAAAATGATCAGTTACACCATATTGAATATCGTGCAATACAAAATAAATCGTATTATAATAAAGCTCGCCTTTTTTTAAATTGTAAGAGGAAGGAGAGAAAAAATACCGGCTGTCGTGTTGATTGCCTGACTGATTCATATCAGTCGCTAATTCCTCTTGATCTTCATCTGCTTGAGTTACATCAGTATCTGTTTTGATTTCCTGCTCTTTATTAATGACGACTTCTTTTTGAATAGGCTTTTCTTCCGTAACGACATAAACAAAAGGATTCTGTATAATATCCAGGATCTTAAAATACAACATACTGGCATAATCCTGATCAGAGAAACCAGCAGTCTTCTGCAATAAATTTAAGCTTCCAATCACTTCTTTTTTGCAATTTTCTATAGTCACTCTTTTGCTGTTTTCCTGCTGATCTAATACTGTATAGTAATAATCGCAAGGAGTTTTCATATGGATACTGAAAGAATAGTTAATGCCTGCTTTTTCAAACTTTTCAATGAGGCTGTTGTCGATTTGATCATTTAAAAATTGTATCTGGTCATTGATCACAATATTTGCCTGGCTAAAGCTATTTGTTAAAATAGTAAACAGGAATAATTTTAGGAAAATAACTTTCTTGATATGCATCTGGTTTGGATTTAAATTTTTAGCAAAGGTACAATAGTATAGGTTATAACGAAAATGATTCTTAATAAGGAATTATTTTAATTTAATAGATAAATATCTATTCCTCCTTATAGTATTTTAAGGAAACAAAATGGGAATTTAATTAAAACAGGGATGTTTTTGAGCTGTGAAGAAGGATGTTTCCAAAATCACCATCTAAAACTGAAAATACAGAGATCTACATTTACAATCAGTCACATGATCAATTATTTCGCTTTGGTTAATTATCCAGAGATCCAAACACCCGTTTTAGAATCTCACTGATCCGGGCTGCAGGGTTTTCCCTGATCGCTTTTTCTTCGTTTTCAATTTTGGTGAAAAGGCCGTCCATCGCTTTATTTGTCACGTAGCGGGTTAAATCTGTTTCTACTTTCTGACTGAAAGGAAGTTTGTTGTAGGCTGAAGTGAGATCAGTCCAGTAATTAGTAATTTGCATCTGCTCCAGCACTCCTTTCACCTGTGGGGAAAATGCATTGTACAATGCGGTTGAGGTTTTGTTTTTGAAATAAGTGGTAGCTGCATTCTCACTTCCTTTTAAAATACCCATGGCATCCTGTATGCTCATACTGGTAATTGCAGAAGTGAATATAGGAGTAGCCTTTACCACGGCAGCTTCGGCACCACGATTCATTTTTAGTTCAAAATTATCCACCATATCTCCTAATCCGACCTGCCTGAGTTTGTCTGCAACAAATTGAGCTTCGGATGGAAATGGTATTTTAAGAATGGGATCTTTAAAAAATCCATCTTGTTTACTCAACATATTGACAGCATTATTTGTGCCTACATTCAATGCTTCCTTCAGGCCTTTAATGACTTCCGAATTGGTAAGTGCTTTGGGCGAGTTAGCTGAACCATCCATTACTTTTTCAATATCTGACATGCTGATGCTGTTAAGCAAGTCGCAGCTGCTCACTAAAAAGCTAACAAGTATTAGAGATAATGCGATTTTTTTCATAATTAATTCATTTCATTTTCAAATTGCAAAATTATGTAAATCAGTCTGATTAGTGTTTGATCATTTTTAATTTTAAGTCAAATAACAGGCCATTAATTTATAAAATAAAGGGGATAAGAGCTTTTCTGTTTTTTGGATAATCCTGGAATTCTCTTTTATACCATCGGTGGTGATCCAGGGACCGGGGCATGAGGTTGACCACTGTCCATATAAAAAATGCAAGGCCTGGTAAACTCCAGGTCATAACTGCAAAGCCGGCCCATTCGATTATTTCTCCAAAGTGGTTTGGGCAGGATATATAGCGGAACATCTTTCCATAGGGTATAAAATATCCATTGGAGTTATTCTTTCTTAAAGAAATCAAAATGGAATCGGATTGCATGTTAATCATCATGCCCAGAGTGAAAATCATCGAACCTGAGATAAATTGAGGACTGTAAAACCACTCAGGAGAGTAGTTGCTCAAATTCCCCTGAAAATAACCGTTTAAAAAACCGTTCATGAAATTGAAAAGAATAGCCATGAACATGATGGCCAGCGGCATTTTTTTTCCTTTTGTCATTAATCTTGATGGAAATACATAAGAACGATTGATATAATGAATTAGCCATACGGCAAAAAACAGCCAGGAAGCAAGTCCATGTATAAAGCCATTCCATAAAAAGCAAATGCTGAACACGAGCAATGAAGTACTTTCCATTAATATCCATCCTAAGCGGTTCCCGGTCATTGCTCCCCAACTGCGTTTGCTATGCCTGCCATAGGGAACTGTAATTTTGAAAAGAATGGGAAAGATGATCAGGGCAATTCCAATCCAGATCCAATTGAGTAAGATAAAGTGTTTAATATCCATGTTTCTTTAATCGGATTCAAATATCAGTAAAAAAACCTATTATCTCATTTGTCCATTGATTCAATATGAAGAAACTGAGGTGGGAATGCATTAAGCATCTGGTTTACTAAAATATGATTTTATATGTTTAAGGTATATCGATCTCCTTTTTGCTTTTATACCTTTACCTGCTTTTCGATTTGTAAAAAAAATAAATACTAGTTGTAAAGTTCTTGATCATGTCTCTCATTCATTCAAAAAAAAGCCTGAATCAATCTGCTTCATAATACCCATTTTCCTTAAACCAGGCGTAACTATCTCTGATCGTATCTTCCAGTGGCCTGGAATGGTATTTCAATTCCTTTTCCGCTTTTTCGTGAGAAACAAAATGATTTGAGAATTTGAGTGTATCCAGGGACATCCTGGTGTACAAAGGTTCTTTCTTTTTTAGCCTGCTCAACAAGCTGAACAATGGTAAACCCAGCAAAGCAAATGGGTAGGAACAATTAATTCGGGGGAGGATGATGGGTGTTATTTGTGAAATTAGTTCAACTAATTCCTTCAGACTTTTGTAAGTCCCTCCGATAAGGTATTTTTCGCCCATTCTTCCATGATGCATGGCAGAAATGGCTGCTGAAGCCAGGTCGCGTACATCCACCCAGTCAAAACCACCTGGAACCAGGGCAGGAAGTGCTCCATTCTTTAATCTCAGCAAACTTTGACCCAGGAGGGAAGGTTTAAAATCAAAAGGACCAAGTACTGCTGTTGGATTCAGAATAACACAATCCAATCCATCCTTTGAAGCTTTAATTACATCTTGTTCGCTCTGGTATTTGGATTTATCATAGTTGAAGCCTTTTTCTGATACACCTTTCCTGCTTTCATCCAGCTTATCAAAAAGAGGCCTTTGCTCAAATGCATGAATGGAACTGAAATGAATCAATCTGCGAACACCTTCCTTTTTACATGCATGTATGATGTTTTTTGTGCCATTCGTGTTGACAATCAATTGTTTGTCTGATGCCTTAGTGCCGATTGAAATAACGGCTGCCAGATGCATCACAATTTCACATCCTTTCACCAGCTCAGCAAGAGTAGCAGTATCCATCACATCCCCTTTGATAAGCCTTAAATCAAGTCCTTTTAGCGCTCTGTTGTCTTTATAAAGAAGTGCATTTATCCGGTGTCCTTTTTCCAGGAGTTGTCTGCAAAGGTTGGCCCCGATATGACCATTGGCCCCGGTGATGGCTATTTTCATAGATGATGTATGATATCAGATTTTTTTTTCTTGCACAGGCGCCTGATTCGCAAAGTCTAAACTCAGCTAATGAAGGATAATAATCCCCAATTCCACTTTCTACTTTTCCCGATGGGATGCCTTCTGCA
>JADHTG010000061.1 GCA_016776505.1 Bacteroidota bacterium | reverse complement strand
TTTCGTGAGAATGCTCACCATCCTTAATCGAGTTCCAAACTTTTTAGAAACCAACAGAGCTGTTTTACCTATCCAACCCAAACCTGCTCGCGTGGCCACCATTTTATGAGATAGCTCAGTCCGTAAATCTTTGTTGTATATGGTGTCCAGCATTTTAGTGCTGGTTGAAGCAGGGATATTTATTGCTTCAATACCTCTTTTATTCAGATCGGCAGTAATAGCTTTCGCCAATTCATCCAAATGCTTATTGGTTTCCAGGTAATGCGTGTAATATTCCCGTGTTGGACCATTTTTAACCTGATCGAGTATGTTGTCATCCAGTTTTTTGCCAATAGAGATTCCATACTCATAATGATCATGAACGGGCTCAAGTAATCCTTTTAATTTCGCAAAACCATAAACATACTGGTCGGCAGGTTGTAAATAAGATTGGATGATTGAATCCACCATATAATGGCCTTATTGAAGTTTATTTTTCCTGCTTGTTGTCAAAAATCGGATGGCAAGGAAAAGGTGATTCCATAGATTGGGAAAGAATCCAAAATGTGTTTTAAGAATCTGATAACGTTCTTTCATGCTGCTACCGAGGTATTGCTTGCTCAGTCCGGCTGTTAAAAATTTAGAAAGTAAAAATTCGCATCTAACCACACTTTTTGCTGCTTTCAAAGAACGTATAACCCAATCTATATCAGCACTCAATTTGTATTCCACTGAATAAGGAACAACTATTTGTCGATTAACTACAAAGCTCTGATGACAAACAACCATCCCTTGTTTCATTTTGCGCCAGTTCAGCTTATCAGGAGCATTGTTGTGAGTCAGTTTACTCAATAAGCCAATTTCTGATCCCTGCATATTTACAACCAGGGTATCGCTATAATAAATATCCGCTTCACCCATTGAAAGCATTTTTGTAATAGTATCAGGAGCAAAGACCTCATCCCCGGCATTCAGAAACCAGAGGTAGTTACCACTAGCCAGTTTGATCCCTTTGTTCATGGCATCATATAGTCCATTATCGGGCTCTGAAATCCATTTGGAAATATGATTTGTATAGGTGTGAATGATATCTAATGTATTATCTGTGGACTTTCCATCGATAATAATATACTCCAGATTGGAATAGCTTTGATTGAGAACACTTTTAATGGTGCGTTCTAAAATCTCCCCGGCATTATAAGTAACGGTAATGATCGATATTTTATATGTATCAGTCACTCAGTTTCTATCTTTCAAGTATTTACATTTCCTGTTAAAACCCTCCATGCATATTCCGGAGTATGCCGCATTTTTACCTTCCAGTTGAATTGTGTATAGGCCTTAATGGCTTTCTTTGAAAGTTCCAGTGGTATTTTGCGAATATGTATTTTTTCTGTCAATTCAGTTTCAAAAACTCTTGATTTGTAGGAATTAATACCTGTTCGATCCAGTCCCATGTTGCGGACAAGTGATTTACCCGGATGAAGGCAAAGTCCATCCAGGATATATACAGATGCATACCATCGAATAAACCAGGAGTCCACTTTGTTGTGTATATTTCTATTTAACATACGTTTATAATTGATGCTCCTGTTGAAATCGAATTTCTTCCTTCCTTTTAAAAGTACTTTTTTCATCAACTCCTCCGCAGACGGATTAAAATGATTCCATGCCTGTTTCCAGGTGGCCCAGCCCCAGCATGTCGGGACCGGGAAAAAAAATGTTTCTGGCAAAACACGACTGAATTTTGGTGTAAATCCAGCAATATGCATAACCCTTTCGTCCTGCTCATAAAATTCCAGGGCTTCATTCATGTAGTTTAGGAAATAGGATGAAAGTAGCAGATCATCCTCTAAAATAATTATTTTTTCATATTGAGTAAGTATCTCACTTACTCCTTCAATGATAGAGTTTGCTAGACCTTTGTTATTTTCGGATTCAATTATTTGAACTTCTTTGCACCATTGCTTCGATCGAATTACTTTTCTGACTTCCTGGATATTTTCAACTACTTTAGATGTTTTTCCATCTTTTGGTCCGTCAGAATAAATAAACAGTTTAGAATCCTTTACCAGAGGATTTCTCTCCAGACTTTGCAGGGTTTTTAGTGTATGCTCTGGTCTGTCGTAAACAAATAAACAAATGGGTGCAATATGAATCTGAACAGTCATGAATTAGAATATACCAAATTCTATTCCTAATAATATCCGCGGTAATTCAGGTAAATTTGCTGTATTTTTAAAATAGTTGGAATAACGATAGGTAGCTGTTAACGCATACTGGTTTTTTCCTAATCGAAATACAGGACCATAAGTATAAGGGATATTGAAATCATAGCCATGTTTTTTGATCTTGGATTTGATCCCGTTTTCCGTATTCTTAGTTTGGTGCAACATCTTGTAAATGTAGTCAGCACGTGCACCCATATCCATATAAAACCCAATCATGTTGCCTCTTCTTTTTGAAAAATTGATTCTAAGATAAAGATCACCGCCAAGACTATTGAAATTCAGGTTTTCTTTCCTGTTTAGAGTCGCATCAGGGATCAACTTACCGACTTCCTGCATAATTGAATTAAACTGAAAACGGGCACTAAAACTATATCCGGCTGAAAGATATTGATTGAATTTTAATTTGTATCGGAATCCAAATTCAGTAAAACCGGAAGAACCATAATTGATATTAGCACCTGTTAAGTTTTCTCCTAGCACAAAACCATAAGAAAAATAACCATGATTGTATTTTTTTAGATTCGGACCATTTTCGTCCACTTCACTGTAGTCTTTGGTTTCATTTTCAAATACCACATCCTGAGCGATAAGAAGGCTTGAAAACAATGCAAACAGACTTATGAATAATACTTTTTTCATCCTTTATTTTTTAGAAATTAATAGAGTCAGTGAAACCCCTGAAATGAATATTGATTTTTTTCCCACTGCCCTCGTAGTCTTTTTTTGCAAATTCAAGCACATCTGGCTGCATGACTTTTACGACAAAATATTTCAAAAGCACACCGTCTTCGCCCTGTATATTGTAATACATCAGATTCATGTCCTGCATCCATTCTTTGTTATTGCCAGATTCAAATAAAGCCTGAACAATGAAAGTTGAATCTCTTTCATTTATTTCAAAAGTTTTATGAATGGGCTTTTTGTCAGTTATAAGAAAATAGGAAGCTTGTGGAACTCCATAACCATGTGCGTAATCGAAATAAGGGTATAAATGCCCTGATTTTTCCAATTCATAAAAAAGTTCCATGTTAGAAGTTGTTGGATTGTGTTGTAATATGCATGCCGCAAAACCAGCAGTTAGAGGTGCAGAAAAAGAAGTTCCATCAGCTTCTTTCAGACCTGTTTTATTGGCTGTAACTACATGACCGTAAGCACATACATTGGGTTTGAGTCGTTTGTCGGCAGTGGGACCATAAGAACTGAATGAAATATGGTAATCAAGATCCGGATCAATGCCTCCAACAGCCAGTACAGAATCACCATCTGCCGGGGTGATGATGGTTTCCCAGCTATCCGATGCTTCATTCCCAGCGGAATTAACCACTAAAATTCCTTTTTTGGCAGCCTTATTTGCTGCTTTGACCACCAAACTGGATTGACCATCCATATCACTGGTAAAATAACGGTGATAACCGTAACCCAGTGAGCTATTAATGATATGAGCCCCGTTTTTATCTGCCCACTCTGCTGCAGCCAGCCAATTCTCTTCTTCAGAAAAAGGTTCAGGTTGTACTTCAGTTTTTGCCAGCAAATACTCTGCTCCGGTTGCCAGACCAATTTTCTGATCTTTCCAAATGCCTCCAACACAGGCAAATGTCATGCGTCCGTGGTTGTTGCCATAATAGACATTTTCCTTGTTTTTAATAAAATCCCATGTGGCTACAATGCGATCTTCACTGCGAATATGCTCAAAGGAAGGATGTGTGTTTACTTCAGGAAATCCTCCATCGAAAATGGCGATTCTAATTCCTGTTCCATCCAAATCGTGCTCCTTTAGCAATTTCCCTCCAAATCTTTCAGTTTGTTTACGCATCAGATCTTTATCATATTCATCATCCGAAAAAATAGTTTCGGATGCATAATAAACTGTTACTTCAGAGGATTTTTCAATTCTTTTAACAAAATCAAACCCTCTTAATGTGGCTAGCTGGAAGTCAGTAGATATTTCTACTAAAACAAAATTAAACCAGCGGGATTGAAAACCGCAACGATCCACTACTTCACTAATTTCAAAGATGTAATCCTGATTTAATGGAAAATCACTTTCATCAAAAAGAGCTAAATTATGATTTAGTCTCCTTTCGATGGCTTTTTGATCAAAATACTCATAGGGATTGAAATCAACACCGTTTTTGTCGGTGAGGTAAACCCGGTATTTTTGTTGTGCTGACATATTCAGCACTATTGAAATGAAAAGCAGGCTAAGCCAAATGTTCCTCATTATACTTTGATTTAATTTGGAATGGATTTAAATATTATTGCAAAATAAACGAATAATATTTATCCATTGAATTTCTTTTGAATAAAATGAAGAATATTAGTTTTTCAGGAATACTTCAGTCGCGCCATATCCATATTCCCTGATATCTGCATCTCGATAGTTTATCACCTCTTTATTCCCCATCAGGTATTTCCTGATTTTATCTTTCAGGGTGTTGACACCAATGCCATGAATAATGATAATGCTTGGATAATTGAAAGCAATTACTTTTTCAAATTCTTTTATGAAATAATTAAATTGTATCGGTAGAATTTCCCGCTTATCCAATGAATTGAAATCAGGATCAATTTTATCTATATGAAGATCAATAATATTTTCCGGTTTGTCGACATCAATCACTTGTTCAGTTTCTTGTTCAACTGTTTTTGTCAGACTTACTTGCTTTTCTTCCTCTTTTTTAATTTCATAAAGCCATGCCTGAAAATCAAGGAGTGGGGCTTTCTCTTGTTTTCTTATTAAATCCTGTCCGCCTGGAGTAAAAGAATGAGTAAACATGTCAGGTATTTGCTTAGCTTTTTCATTAAAAGGCAAAATATGGATAGTGTAAGTTGGGAATTTTGAACTACCTAACTGATTATAAGTGCTGAGGGCCTTGTGATCATACTTTTTTAAATGCCCGGAATCAATGAATTTCAGTTCCTTATTAAAGAATGAATAAAAGCTGAAGAACAGATCATTCATGGTATCATTGATCAGGTGCAAATGAAATATTTCAGGTTTTTCTCCATTTGACAGAGCTATGAAAATACCTTTGTTGGTAGCATTCGAATAAGTTGCAAATACAGTTTCCTGATTTAATTCATCCTGGTATTTTTCAGCCAGATTTTTTGCCTTTTGCGGACCTTTGGATATTTTAATTAATTGAGATTTAAGCACCGGAATTTCCAGCCCGTCAATCGAAATGATGATTTGTTTGTCGTCTATAATGGAAACAACAGTTCCAACTGTATTATCATCCATAAATTCTACCTGATCTCCTGCCTGAAAATTTTCCATTGTCTGTTTTAACTTAAAAGTCCATCTGGAATTTGAAGATAAATGGCTTTCGCATCAGCATCTATGCGAATCAGGAAATCTTCATGAAAGGGAATGAGGGAGCCGGTTTCGGTTTCCAGGATATAATGCGCCGGATTTTCAATGACGTTCCTGACAATGCCTACCTCTGTATTTTCCTGGTCAAAGATAGAAAAACCAACAAAATATTCAATTTGAAATTCATCCTTTGAAGAATCCGCACGAAGTGATTTGTCCAGGTAAATATCAAGACCAATTAATTCTTTTGCCCGCTCCAGGGTGTCAATCCCTTCCAGTTTCAGAATAAGGGATGAACTTGTAAACTGTGTACTTTCTTCAACGAAAAAAGGCACAGGTTTTTTATTGATCATGAGAAAAACGAAGCCTGTTGGTTCTTGTTCAGGCTGATAGGAATTTAAAAAAACAATTTTAACCTGGCCTGAGAAAGCATGTGCTTTTGTGATTGTTCCTGCATGGAAGATGTTCTCAATAAGCAACATTATTTCTCATTGAATAAGTTTATTTTTTCTTTGCTTTTTTAGTCGCTTCTTTTTTTGGTTCTTCTTCAGTTGGTTTCATCTCGTCTTTGACATCCCCGGTTGGTGAAGGGATATCTTCCTTATTATCTTCAACCACCTCTGGGGCTTCTTTGGGCGAGTCTGTAGTTTCTTCCACTTCTTTCGGAGTTTCTTCAACCACTTCCGGAGTTTCTTCAACCACTTCCGGAGTTTCTTCAACCACTTCAGGAGTCTCTTCAACGACTTCAGGAGTCTCTTCCACTTCTGTCGGAGCTTCATCGACCTCATCCGGAGTCTCTTTCGCTTCTGTCGGGGCTTCGTCAACCACATCCGGCGATTCTTCAACTACTGCCGGGCTTTCTTTAACTGCTACAACAGCCTCTTCCACATCTTCCGAAGCTTCCCCTGCAATTTCTGCAGTTTCTTCAGCCACTTTTGCTTCTAAAGCTGCAATTTCAGCTTTTCTTTTTTCAGCTATCGCTGCTTCTCGTTTCTTGTTTATTTCTATTTCACGGTCACGAATTGCTTTTGATTCTTTTGAGGTTTTGTCTTTCAGCTTTTCCATCTGGTTACCGAATTGATCCTCTTTCTGTGCGAGAAATTCATGATATTTTTTCTCAGCCTCTTCTTCAGTCAATATGCCCATTTTAACACCTCTTGCAAGGTGTCTTTTATACAGCACACCTTTGGTTGACAGGAGGGTTTTAACGGTTTTGGTAGGGATCGCTCCCAGGTTTAACCAATTTACAGCCTTATCAACATCTAAGTCAATTAGTGGAATAGTAGGAACCGGGTTATATGAACCTATCCTCTCGATGAATTTACCATCTCTGGGAGAGCGGGAATCCGCAACCACTATGTAATAATAGGGTACTTTCTTTCTCCCCTTTCTTTGCAATCTAATTTTAACTGCCATTTTTATCTAAATTTGAATGATTTAAAAGTCGTGCAAATATCCTATTTATTTTATTCTAAACAAGCTTTCATCGCTTAAATGGCATTTGAGCAGCCATCTTACCCTTTAAGCCGGGTTTATTCATTTTTTTCATTATTTTGCGCATGTCTTCCAATTGCTTAACCAATTGATTTACTTGTTGTATAGTGGTCCCGCTGCCGTTTGCGATCCGTTTTCTTTTGAACCCATTAAGCATTTCCGGATGTTTTCTTTCCCGGGCCGTCATAGAAAAGATGATGGCTTCGACATGTTTGAAAGAATCATCATCCAATTCCTGATCTTTCATAACTTTATTCATTCCAGGGATCATACCCATCAGGTCTTTGATATTACCCATTTTCTTGATTTGTCTTAATTGACTGAGTAAATCATTGAAATCGAATTGACTCTGCCTCATTTTTTTCTGAAGCTTGATGGCTTCCTTTTCATCAAAAACATCCTGGGCTTTTTCAACAAATGAGACAATATCACCCATCCCCAGGATACGGCTGGCCATCCTGGCCGGATAAAAAATATCAATGGCATCCAATTTCTCACCAATACTGATAAACTTGATGGGTTTATTAACCACTTTCAAAATGGATATGGCTGCTCCACCCCGGGTATCACCGTCCAGTTTTGTTAGAACCACACCATCAAAATTCAATGTGTCATTAAAAGCTTTGGCTGTGTTGACAGCATCCTGCCCGGTCATGGAGTCCACTACAAATAGTATTTCACCCGGATTAACAGCTTTTTTAATGTTGGAAATCTCCTCCATCATGTCCTCGTCGATAGATAGTCGTCCGGCTGTATCAATGATTACTACATTCTGTTGGTTGTTTTTAGCATGCTTTATTGCATTTACAGCAATTTTGACCGGATCTTTGATTCCTTCATCACTGAAAACAGGCAGCTTAATCTGTTCCCCCAGAATTTTAATTTGTTCAATGGCTGCAGGTCGATAAACGTCCCCGGCCACAAGTAATGGAGATTTGCCCTGTTTTAAAATATGACCAGCCAGCTTGGCAGCAAAAGTTGTTTTTCCAGAACCCTGTAATCCGGATAGCAAAATAACAGCTGGACTCCCTTTGAGATTAATATCTTGTTTATCAATCCCCATCAATTTAACCAACTCGTCATGAACGATTTTGATCATCAACTGCCCGGGAGAAACAGCATTTATGACATTGGCTCCTAATGCCTGTATCTTAACCTCATCAGTAAACTCTTTGGCAATTTTGTAATTCACATCTGCATCAATCAACGCCCTTCTTACATCTTTAAGAGATTGGGCCACATTGATTTCAGTAATTCGTCCCTGTCCTTTTAAAATTTTAAAGGCTCCTTCCAACCGTTCAGTTAAGTTCTCAAACATGTTTACTGCGTTTAAATCCGTATTCTTATGAGCCTGCAAATATAAGAAATAATGAAGTTAGAGTTTTGGTTTCATGGACTTGCTTCTTGTTTCTGCCAGATCGTTTCTCATTACTCGTTTCTCGCAAAGACGCAAAGGATGCAATGTTTATTAATTGCTATTTTTCCTGTTCTTTATTAAAACACTTTTAGGTTCATAATTCAATATACAGTTTGTCAGTTTAACAATTTAAGCTGCTGTTTCCATTCTTTTGTCTTGCCTTATTTAATACTCTTTTACACGATTTCTCATGAAGCTGCTGCAATTAATAATTCATGTGATATGATCACTTACTCTTTCGGTTCCATGGCCTGGAAATTGAAATATTCAAGGTCTGTAATCTCGTATAATAAAGCGATTAAAAACTGAGTACTACATAAGAAATAGGAGAAAAATTCGTTAATCATCTAAACACAGGGAAATGAAAAAGGAAAAAAGAAAAGAGCTCGAAAGAATTATCCGTAAAAAAAAAGAGCAGGCAATCCAGCTCATGAATAAAGGAAATATTTCCGCCTATATTAGAACATTAATTGAAATTGAGCAAAGTGAGAAAGGCATAGAAACACAGTTGGCCATATAAATTCCGTTTTGCAAGCTTTCTGTATTTCCTTATAAATGTTTGCTTAGTGCCCTTTCACTAAAGTGCAACTTCTCTTATACTTATTGGTATTCCCGTTCAAATTATTGATTTCAGCGACCACAATATAAACCCCGCTGGGTGAAATTTCTCCTGTATTATCTATTCCATCCCAAATGTAAAATCCCTCCATTCCGAAAAGACCATTATTAACTAATTCCTTTACCAGTCTTCCTGCTATGTCAAAAATTCTGATCCTGCCAAAATTATTGGCACTTCTAAAAGCATAATGGATTATCAGGAGATCGTGATATCCATCTCCATTGGGTGAAAACACTTTAGGATCCAGCCATAGTTCTTTTTCAGCGGGATTGATTTCACTGAATTGAGAGTTTTGGTAGGTGGGTGTAGCATATCCATAGGATGAGGCAGCAGAATGCCAGTTGGAAGGATTATTCGTTTTTTCATCGAAATTGATGCGCTCCAGGCTGACACCCTCCTCTTCATCAAGCAATGCAAAATGCATTTGTTCAGTATAATGGAAAAGGTCGATCAGGTTGTTATTTTGATCGATTAGGGCGACAATTCCTTCATCATCAGCATAGGAAGGCAGTTTGGTCTCGAACAAACGTTCAGGAAATTTGCACAAATAGCGAGCTTCAATATCAGCAGGATTCTCTGTTATGACTATATATTCTTCCGGATAAAGAATTTTGGCATGCGTACTAATCGGATAAGCAGATTTCATTTGCATGCTGTCGTTAAAAGAAACGATGCTGATATTTTGCAGATCGATAATCTTATTGGATCGATTATAAATCTCTACAAAATCAAATCCATTTGGGTAAGGATTGAAAAGAATTTCATTAATAAGCAGGTTTGCACTATCCGCCTGAACAGGGATGACTAATTGTGTGTCAATCTCACGATACATGTTATTACAATCCATGAAAGAGTCAATTTGAATCTGGTAAATACTGTTTGTTTCTAATGGTTTATTGCAACTAAGTTCATATATATTGGGTTGAGGTTGGCGTTTAGTAACTAAACTGATATTTTCCTTTGGATGAGTGGAAGATTGTATATGCAAAAGTGAAAATGATATATCATCCACGTTTCTAAGTTTTTTATTACTTGTAATTTGAATAATTGAGTCGGATATAATAATCAAAGAATGTATTTGTGGAGGATCAAATCCATAGGAAGGATCATAAACTGAATTTAGCTGACCAGGTGTTCCTCCAGTTTTATCTTCGCTTGCCAGCCAGTTATATTCATCAAAAAGACAATTCTCAGTAGGGTTTATCAATTCCAAAGACCAGCCTCCTTCTTTTTTTTCATCCTCTTTATACCAAGTATCAGAATAGCTAATTGAATCTACAAGACTTCCATATTTATCTTTCAAAATGATGATGTCGGAAGCATTGTTTAATGAAGGAAGTGAAATGCCAACCACATCACCGTAAGGAATGAAAAGTGAAGTATCATTTACATCACACAGAATTACATATTTGTCTGGTTGAAGGTTGAAATCAGGGAATATTGCTTGTTTTGATGGATCAGAAATAATGAAGTCTTTTAAATAAATAGTGTTATTAGTGGTGTTGAATAACTCAATAAATTCAGTTTCTGGTAATGTGTTAGCTGGAGATGGATCAGACATGATCTCATTGATAATAACGTCTTTAGAGTTAAGACCTGAAAAATTCCCGAATCCTCCTGCAGTTGTATAGTTTCCAAGTAAATCAAATACTTTAAAGTAATAGATGATTTGCGTATGGGGTATAAAATATTCAGGGCTTATATCAATATGTACTGTTTTAGAATTGATCATTCGAACCTGAGATATTGCGTGGTATGTGTAATCAGGGGATGTCAAAGATATGATTGTGAAATCTGACTGATCAATAGAATCTTGTAAAATGTCTTCATCAAACTGAATTTGGAACTTGGATCTTGTTAAAAAATTGGCATTAACAAGCTTAGGTCCAATCGTATCCACTTGCTCAGCACCAACATAAAAATCATCGAAAAAGAAATTATGGGCATTGCTGGAAGTGAACTTGCAGTGAACACCAAAAAAAGATGTAGTTTTAATGGTAGTATCTAAAGAGATGCCTTCCAAAGCAAAATTTTTGCCGCCCAAAGTGTCAGAATATAACTCCCAATTCCCATTGGTTTTATGCAGGACTTTAATTCTTAGTTCCGGCTTTTTTGCAGCATGGGCATCCATTCCGTCAATTATAAGTGTTTCATCACTTCCTTCCTGCCTGTACAAATCGATGCCATCCCGGGCAAGGTTTTCTCCAACCTTAATAAAGTACCCATTCAATGGTTTTGTTAAATCTTTTTCATCAGAGGTCAGATAGATGCGCAATTGATTGTTGGAAGATGGATCAAAATCGAGCTTTAGCCAGAAATTCCACTCGATGTTTTGAATTAGTGTATTTTTAGTTGCCAGGAATTTTACACCACTGCCATGGGTGTCCAGCTGTAATTGATATCCGGCATTAATACTAAAACTTCCTGTATTTCCAATCCACACAGGATTTGTACTGAAATCACCATCCGAGAAATCATCGTTAATTTGAGCAAATGACAATGCAGGAATATAGAACAGGAAGAGTATGAAGATTTTATACATAAATGAAATAGAGTAATTTGTTTCTTCAAAAATAAGGATTCTTTCATAGAAATTGTGAGAATTTTTAATCTTCTTTGTCGAATAATTGAATCCAGCAATTCGATCAGACTGATCTTATCAGGCGTAATAAGTACCTTATAATCAACGGCTTAGCTCAATGTGGTCGTTGCCCATATGTGGAACTATAAATAACAGCAAATTGGAGATTGTATCCTGACAGGAAAACAAATTTGAATTTAACCATTCACTGACTATTTTTGGATATAAATTAATCCTATGAAACTAGCTTTAATCGGAGCAAAAGGAGTGGTTGGCGAGAAAATGCTCCAGCTGATCCAGGAGATGGGAATTCCCTATGATGAACTTTATTTAGCCGCATCCAATAAATCAATAGGTCGAAAGGTGAAAGCAGCTGGAAAGAAAAACAAATTACTTTCAGTAGCTGATGTGCTTTCAAAAAATCCGGATGTTGTATTGTTTTCTGCTGGTGGATCAGCTGCCAGGGAATGGGCTCCCGAATTTGCAAAAAAAGGAAGTTTTGTGATTGATAATTCATCTGCCTGGCGGATGGAAGACCAGGTGCCGTTGATTGTACCGGAAATTAATGGACACCTCATTAATTCTGAAAGTAAAATTATTGCCAATCCAAACTGTTCAACAATTCAACTGGTTGTCGTTCTTTATCCTCTGCATTTAAGATTTGGATTGAAAAGAGTGGTGGTTTCAACTTATCAATCTGTTTCCGGATCAGGAATAGAAGGAATCAACCAATTGATGAGTGAAAGGGAAGGGGATTTTGAATATAAGCTATACCCGCATCAAATCGATTTAAATGTGTTGCCACAAGGTGGGGATTTTATGGATAATGGATATACTACCGAGGAAATGAAACTGCTGAATGAATCCCGGAAAATCTTGAATTTACCTGAACTAAACCTGACTGCCACTGTTGTGCGTGTACCCATATTTATAGGTCATTCCGAAAGCGTCAATATCGAGTTTAACCAGGATTTTGAATTGGATGATATCCGAAAAACTCTATCCTCCACTTTAGGAATAGTGGTTGAAGATGATCCTGCGCAGCATATTTATCCATTGCCTGTAAATGCTTATGAACGTGATGAAGTATTTGTTGGAAGAATCAGAAAAGATTTATGTCAACCCAATGCATTGAATTTATGGATAGTATCTGATAACCTCAGAAAAGGAGCTGCAACGAATGCGGTGCAGATCTTAGACTACCTGCTCAGGAACAATTTTGTTAGATAGGTGGTTATGAAAACATATACACGAGGAGAGCTGGCTTTAAGAAACGGGCAGGATATGGACGAAATATGGTTGGCTTACAAAGGGGATATTTATGATGCATCTGATAGTCGCTATTGGAAAAAGGGATTTCATTATGAGCATTGGGCAGGTCAGGACCTGACAGATGAATTCAAAGATGCACCTCATTCTTTAAAGGTTTTTGAGCGATTAGATGTGGTTGGTAGTTTAATAAAATAAAAAAGCCCTCGTCATTTGCTGGACAAGGGTTTTTCTTTTTTTTAAATTTTTTCCTATTTCTTTTCTGCTTTCTTGGCAGCAGCTTTTTTTACAGGGGCTTTCTTGCTTGCAGCTTTTTTAACTGGAGCTTTCTTAGCAGCGGCCTTTTTTGCAGGAGCTTTTTCTGGATCAGCTTTCTTTTCTTTTACTGCTTTGGGTTCGGCTTTCTTAGCAGCAGCTTTCTTTGTGCTTGCTTTTTTAGTAGCTGCTTTTTTCTCAACCACTTCTTTTACTTCATCCTGTATAACTTCGTCAACTGCATCAATAGTAGCATCCTCTTTTTTGATCTCAACAACAGCTTCTTCTGCCTGTACTTCTTCTTTGACCGGGCTTTCTTTTTTCACAGGAGCTTTTTTAGCTGCAATTTTTTCTTCAACTACTTTCACTTCAACTGTTTCCTCAACCAATTCCTTACTCACTTTCGCTTTCTTTTTTGTAGCAAGGGGTGCTATCTTAGGCTTTCTTGCTAATCGATATTTGCCAAAACTGCCCCTGAATATTTTACCTCTTTTCGTTTTTGGATCACCTTTACCCATAATGTTTTTATTTGATATTAACTTTCACGCTGTTTTAAAATGAGAGGCAAAAATAGGGATTAACTTTAAAAGTACAATATGGAATTCAATTATAAGTTTCTAAAGATGAAAGCGCTTAAATACTCTTATTGATTTCTGCAGGGAAATACATGAAAATTAATTTTCAATTCAATCAGTACCCTTAGAGACACTAATTAAAATGGATCCACATCCACTATAGTTTTAATTCTTCGGTACTTTGGCAGGAAGCTAAAAGAGGCTAATTCATCCTGTATTTTATTTTTCAGATGAGTAATTTTATTGTTTCTGTCCAGTTTAATAATAATCTCCTGGATATGCTCATTGCGAATTCTGGATACCAGGGGAGCTTCAGGCCCCAGTAATTTATTTCCAACAATAAGTCTTAACCTGGCAGCCAAAAACCGACTTCCCTCGAGTAGTAATTTATGATCTCTGCTTTTCATGGTGAGTTTAATGAGCTTTTTGAATGGGGGATAGTTGAATTCAGCCCTTTCAGGCAAATATTCCGTAAAAAATCCTCTGAAATTATGTTCCTTAAGATAATTAAAAATCTTATTTGCAGGATTTAAGCTCTGAATGATTACCCTTCCCCTGTCTTCCCGTCTTCCTGAACGTCCGCTCACCTGCGACATGAGCTGGTAGCTTCTTTCGACTGCCCTGAAATCAGGATAACTAAGCATTTGATCAGCATTTAAAATGCCCACCAACTTGACTTTTTCAAAATCCAATCCTTTGGTCACCATTTGCGTACCCACTAATATTTGATATTCTCCTTTTTCAAAACTTCTGATCATTTTGTCATAAGCTTTTTTGCTCCTGGTTGTATCCTGATCCATCCGCATCACCTGGTAATCAGGGAATAGTACTTCTATATCGTCTTCCACTTTTTCGGTTCCGAATCCTTTCATCAGCATGGATGAGTTACCACAACGGGAACAGCGAATGGGAACATTTTGCCTGCTGCCACAATAATGACACGACAAACGGTTTCCATATTTATGATAGGTCAGGCTGATATCGCAATTCGCACAATCCGGGATCCACCCGCAGGTTTGGCATTCGAGATAAGGTGCAAAACCCCTGCGATTAATAAAAAGAATTAGCTGATCGCCTTGTTCAAGTGTTTTAACACACTCATTATAAAGAAGGGAGGTTAACTGTCCCTTCAATTGCTTTCTTTTCTGATCCTGTGCCAAATTGCTTACAACCACTTCTGGAAGTGTGACTTCACTGAATCGTTTATCCATGCTAACCAGTCCATACTTTCCCGTAAAAGCATTATAAAAACTTTCAAAGGATGGGGTTGCACTTCCTAAAAGGATTTTCGCTTTATGAAGACTACCCAACATGATGGCTGTATCCCTTGCCTGGTATCTTGGAGCAGGATTTTGCTGCTTAAAAGTATTTTCATGTTCTTCATCAACCACAATTAATCCTAAATTCCGGAAAGGAAGGAAAAGGGCTGATCGAACCCCCAATACTACTTTATATTGCTTGTTTAATGTTTTATGCCATATTTCATATCGTTCATTGGGTGAAAATTTAGAATGATAAATTCCAATTTCAGATCCAAAATATGCTCTGAGTTTGCGAATCAGTTGGGCAGACAATGCAATTTCCGGCACCAGGTATAAAACCTGCAGTCCTTTATTTATTATTTCTTCAATTAATTTTAAGTATACATGTGTTTTGCCAGAGCTTGTTATTCCATGTAAAAGCACTACATCCTGTTTAAGATGCAAGCTGGTAATTTCATCAAAAGCTTTTTGCTGAAAATCTTTTAATGAGAAATCTTCCCTGTCCTGATCCTCCACTTCTATTCGATCTACTTTGATTTTTTGTTCAATAAAGATCCTTTTTTTAACTAATGAACTGCAGATCGAGGATGAAGCCTCTGCTTTTTCAAGTAGTTCTTTTTTCAGTACAGGATATGATTTTTTTGCTAAATACTGCCATGCCAATAATAAATCCAATTGTTTTGGTGCCCTGGAAAGTTCTGTGAAAAGTTTTTTTAATTTTTTTTCATCCTTGAAATCAGGATGAAGCCTTATGAAGTTTTCTGTTTTTGCTTTGTAGGAATCTAGAACTTCTTCCCGAAAAAATATAACGCCCTGATTATAAAGAGATTTCAAGTAGGGGAATACATTTTTGATTTGCAATATTTCCTCAATTTCTGAAAGGGATAATTCCTGTGTATTGCCTAGACTTTCAGCAATAATTCTTTCATTTTCATGTAAAAAATGGATATTTCCTTCAAAATCGTGGTTCAGAATGATCCTGCTTTCACTTTCAATTTTCATACTTGCGGGCAGGGCTGCTGCCATGACTTCTCCGAGCGAGCAGCAATAATAGTGGGCAATCCAATTCCACAATTCAATTTGAACGGGAAGGACTACTGCTTTTTCGTCCAGGACATCCAATATATCTTTTGCTTTGTAAGTTTCAGGTTCCTGATGATGAAGTTCCAGTACAACTCCTGTATAAATTTTTTTCTTACCGAATTGAACAAGCACTCTTTTCCCTATATCAACATCCGGCTGAAACTCCGGGGGAATTTTATATCTAAACGTTTTGTAAAGTGGAAACGGCAAGATGAGTTCCGCATAAACTTCTTTGATATTTCTTGAATCTTTTGACATATGCAGCAAGGCGTATTGCTATCGATCTAGCTTGTAGAGCACAGCAGGATACCGGGAGTTTTTGGAAAGATCAAAAATGGGTGTTAAACCTTCAGGAGCTGAATCCGGATCAAGCAGGTATGCCAGGTTAAGATGTGTGGAAGCCTCGTGCCTGCCAAAGTACAAATAAGTTATACCTCTTTGCCTGAGCTCAGCGACCAGATTATCGGTATTCAACGATGGCATTTCCTCATAAATCCGGTTCGTATAAAATCCGATAATGGGTAAACTGGCCATAATTTTTTCCTGTTTTACCTCCGGATGGTCTTTAATGGAATAGTGGTCATTTATCCAGTTTCCGGTTCTGATGATTTGCTGCTCTGCTGAATCCGTTTTTATCTTAAACAATAAGGCTTGTTCCTGGCGTTTTTTAACATTTATTTTATAGGTCTGGCTGTTATCCTCAATTTTTGAAATCACCTTATTCTTTTGAGCGGAGTAAGCGATAATCTCAAAATTTGGTGGTAATTTATCAGGATCTTGCAGGAAATTCAATCCCCTGCCCATTTCCCAAATTCCATAAGAAACATAATCAATTCCATTTCTCCATATCAATGCCATTTGCTCATAATAATTATTACTTAATTTAACCCAGGGCATTTCTAATCCAAGGTAATAAGCGATATGTGCTTTCCTGGCTAAAATTTTATCTCCACGCATATTAATTGGTTCCACCTGGTCGAACTGTTCTTTGAGCTTAAGCAGATTTTTATCCCCGGAATTAATATTTTCACTATTGTATTTATATGAGTTGGAAAATGTCCAGATAAGCAAGATTCCTGAAATTAAAACTATCAGGACAGGAGATTTAATGATTTTATCTTTCACATATTTATTCTCAGAAAACAGGGCATTTACTCCGAACACCGTATAAAATGGAATCAGGAATAGTGAAAAACGCTCGCTGTAAAAAACAAGGAGTAGAACACCGAAAAACAACAGGCAGGTCAGATAATAAGACCATTGATGACGTGTGGGAGGTTTTGTGAATAACAGAAGTAATCCAATTATAGAGAATATGGCTACATGCCAGCCAATTAAACTGCCCAGGTCTTTGCCCAGGTGATCAAAACTATTATTGACGAATTTCTTGAAGAATTTCCCTGGTTCCTGCAGGATCACCTGTGAAAGAGAACTATACTTATCACGATTTCCCTGGTACCAGAATTCATCCCAGCCCATTTCTCCTTTCGCCAGGTATTCATAGGCCACATTTTGATAATTCTGATTCCAGAATGCTTTGCCTTTTTCTTTGTGAGTATAAAAACCCCAGGGAGTAATAATAAGGATGAAAGTTCCAACAAAAATAGCTGTAGCTATGAATCTTTTTACCCAGGACATCCTGAATAGATTAATAAACAAAATAACCGAAACTGAACCAACAAGCAGGAAAATTCCATTATAACGAGTGATATAGGCCAGGCCTGCAAAAAGACCGGCAAGAAAAACATTAATCCATTTAAATTCTTTATTTCTTAAAAGAAAGAAAAGTGCTCCGGCTGCTATAAGAAAGAAAAACATATCTGTTCCTGCAGAATACGTATAAAGAATAAATGTCGTGTTAACTGCCATTAAGATAGTTGTAATAAAGGCCACAAGTGGTGAGAATAAAATTCTGAAAAGGGAATAAAAAAAGTATACTCCAAAACTGGCTGACAAAATTGCAAT